>CAMDOF010000183.1 GCA_945903465.1 Opitutus sp. GAS368 | reverse complement strand
GCCGCCATCATTGAGAAAAAAACGGCATCCGTTTTCAGGAAATAGCCCGACGCAGAACAAAAATGCTGAGAAGAGAAGTCCTCATCTTTTACCGCACATTTTTTTGCCGGATAAGAAGTCAGCGAATGGCTGGGAAGGTAAGATGGTTGGGAAGGTAACCTGGCTGTGAGTGATATTGGCCCAATGAATGACGCCGGTGGTCTTTAGGAAATCGGGGGAAGGGCCGGCAAAAAGATGGGCGGTAAAAAATGGTGGAGCGCGTCACGATATTCTCGGAAGATTGATTCATGATAAATGGGAGGAGCGCGCGGTATGTCAGAGGAATGGGGACAGAGGGCTTGGCCCGGAGATTATGGGATCACGGCCGCCATCATTGAGAAAAAAACGGCATCCGTTTTCAGGAAATAGCCCGACGCAGAACAGAAATGCGGCAAAAAGCGGGCGCTGGCCGGGACGGTCGCGGTCGCCGAGGTCGTGACCAAGAAAGCGGTGATCCGCCGCGCCCTTATCCAGAGCCCACCCCGGCGGATGCTTGCACGGACCGACTCAGAGGTTGGAACGTGCGCTCCGCGTGCATTTCTGCTTTCGGCACAAAACTAACTGAGCGCGGAGCGTACGGTCCACCCTTTAGGGCTACAGATTCCCGTGCAAAATCCGCCGTGAGTGCACACGGAGAGGGAGCTTACCGGGAGCTTACCGTCTTGACGCAGGTCGAAGCGGCGGCGAACAAACTCTCTACAGGTTACCCCGCGTCTATGAATGATTTCATCCCCCTTGCCGTCCGCTGCCGTGATCCTCGTGGCGCGAGCGCGGACGCCCTCGTCGACCCGCGGCGCACGGATCCGCTGGTGGAGGGGAGCGGTCGCGATGAACGGATGAAAATGCTGGATCGTGTCCTGTTCAGCCGTTTTCGCCCTTCGCTGTTGGCGGGCGCAGTGGGCCGGCATTATTTTCTGATGACCGACCAGCCACGCCGGGGCGGCGGCGCTTCGGGAAACAAGATCATCAAGACGGCGCACCGGGACACCCGCGCGGGCGCGCGAGCCCTTTCAGAACTTCCCGAGCGTCAGGCATCTTTTAGTTATCCCCTGCACCTCAAACTATGAACACACCATCGCCTGAAATTTCACCAAGAAGAAGCCCCGCCTACGCGATTATGCGCGTCTTCGCGTTTCTGTTTGTGGGAGGGACGAGCGGGTACGTGCGGGCCGAGGATTGGGGCGCGTACGCGATTGTCCCGGTAAGCGCGCCGAGCTTGGTGCTGACCGCGACGGGCGAGGGTGCTTCAGAAAATAAACCGGTCACGATCGAAAATCCAGTGGGTGCATCAAACCAGAAGTGGGTGATCACGCTGACGGGGGACACGCTCTACACCATCAAACCGGCGACCAGTTCTACGCTCGTGCTGACGGTGGCGAAGGGCGAGGCCAAGAACGGTGCGGCGATCGTCTTGGAAACCGATCGGGGCCAACCCTGGCAGCGTTGGGCGCTCGCGAAGCAGGCCAACGGCAGCTACACTTTCACCCCCAAGCACGCGCCGAGCATGGGGCTGGACGATCTCGGCGGCAAGCAGACGCCGGGCACGAAGATTGATTTGTGGCAAAACACCGGCAACGATCCGCACCTGCAATGGCTCATCAAGCCGCTCGCGGGCAGCGGCGCCACCGCCTCGCCGGAGACGGGTGCCGTTTCCAACTATAAGTCGCCGGCGATTAAGCCTGAAGAGGTCCTGGTGGGGACCACGAAGCAGTTCTCGTTCACCACGAGTAAAATTTTTCCCGGTACCGTGCGCGACGTCACGCTTTTCATCCCGGCGCAATACGATGGATCGAAGCCGGCCTGTGTGTATGTAAAAACCGACGGCTACAATCCGCGTGAAAAGACGTTGATGGAAACCATGATCGCAACGCAGGAAATGCCGGTGACCATTGGCGTGTTTGTGCGGCCGGGCAGCTTGCCGGCGCCGATGAAGGGCACGCTGGAACGTCGCAACCGTGATCTCGAATACGATGGCGTCAGCGACCATCACGTCCGTTTCCTCGTTGAGGAGTTATTGCCCTATGTGGCGAAGGAGTTCGGGTTAAAGCTCTCGACTGATGGCAACGATCGCTGCATCGCCGGGGGCAGCAGTGGTGGCATCGCGGCGTTCACGGCCGCGTGGCATCGCCCCGAGGCGTTCAGCCGCGTGTACGCGGCGAGCGGCAGTTGGGTGGCGTTCCGGGGCGGGCATGAGTTTCCCACGCTGGTCCGAAAATTTGAGGCCAAGCCCATCCGGTCATTTCTGACGACCGCGACCCGCGATATGGAGAATTGTGCCGGGGATTGGTTCCTCGTCGATCAGGGGATGGCCAAAGCGCTGAAATTTTCCGGCTACGATCACCAGTTCCGGATTGTCGATGGTCGCCACGTAGCTGGGTATCTGGAGAACTACCAAGAGGCGATGGCCTACCTTTGGAAAGGTTGGCCCGAGCGGGTGAAGGCCGGCCCGAGCGGGCCGCGGGCGCAGGATGTCCTGCGGCCAGATAAGCCGTGGCAACTGGTGGCGGAGGGGTTTAAAAGTACGCGGGGCCCGGCGGGCAATGCGCGCGGCGAAGTCTTTTTCGCGGACACCGCGAAAAATAAAATTCACCGCATTGACCTCGATGGAAAAGTGCAGGAGTTCGTCGCGGAGGCGGGCTCCGCCCATGGCGTGACGTTTGGCGCGGATGGCAACCTCTACACCGTCTCGGAGAAGAGTGGCCAGATCATGTGCTATGACCCCAGCGGTGCCGCCAGCCTGGTGCTGGCTGGGCTGCGCGGCCACTCGATTCTCGCGCGGCCGGATGGTGGACTTTACGTTACCAGCAACGGAGAGAAGCCTTCCGATCCAGGCACGGTTTGGTTGCTCAAAGATGGAAAAAAGACGCGGGTGGATTCTGGCCTCAAGTTCGCCACCGGCATGGCGTATCGCCCCGATCAATGGCTGCTTGCCGTGGTCGACGGTCATTCCAAGTGGGCTTTCAGCTACCAGATCAACGCCGACGGCACGCTCTTGAACAAGGAGCGCTTCTTCCATTTGCACGTCGCGGACTGGGATGATGACGCGGGCGCGGAGTCCGCGTGCTACGCACTCGAAGGTCAGCTGTTCGTTGCCACCCGCAGCGGCGTACAGATTTGCGCCGACGACGGTCCGACCCAGGTGGTCATCCCGGTGCCCGACCGCGGTCGCGTGACCGGCGTCTGTCTCGGCGGGCGGGAGTTCGACACCCTCTTCGCTTTGTGCGGTGACAAAATTTGGAAACGCCAAGTAAAAACCCACGCGATGGGGGCGTTCACGCCGTGGGTGAAGGTCGTCGGCACGAAGCTGTGAGCGGAGACTTTGGCCGAACTGGCAGGCGCGCTGTCGCGATGAGCGGTCGCGCGACCCAGGGGGGGCGGAGTTTCGCCGGTCCGCGCACGCCGTCTGGCCCGCGCGAGCCCTGGAGTACGCGGAGCCCGCGATCATGCGCGCCTTGCATTTGCCGGCACCAGCGCGTCCGCCGCGCGAGCCCTGGAGTACGCGGAGCCCGCGATCATGGACGGCCCCCTCCGCCCAGCGTCGTCTTTACTCCGATGTGAGAGAACCGGGAAGCGGGCGGCGGCTGGGCGGGGTTCACTGTAGCCTCCCGTCGGTACTCGGGCGACGCGGGCGCCGTCGAGTGGGATCGGGCAGAACTCGCGGAGCTGAATTGGCCGCGGTTTGGGACGGTGCCCTCCACGGCGTGATGGGTGGACGTTCCCCTCGGCGTTCGTTGATCAGCGGCGCAGTTGGCGGCAGGGCTGGTCCGCGCTGGTCGCAGACTCGTTCATAGTTCTGTCTGCGGAATTGGCACTCGACCTCACCGAGCGGCGTGGGATAATGGCGGACCTTGTCTAAAACCTTGGCCGGGCGCGTGCATCATTGTTCATCTACTTTGATCGCGGACCCACACCAGAAGAACCCTCAACCAGAACACCCAGCATCATGATTAACCGCCAAAAAATCTGCCGCCGGCCCTATGGCTCACTTGCCTTGAGCAGCCTTGTGACCCTCGCCCTTGCGGCCCGTTTGGCCGCGCAAAGCCTCCCTGCTTTAAAGCCGGCGGGGAGTTCCTCCGCCAAGGAAGAGACGATTGTCCTCTCTCCTTTTACGGTTTCTTCGGAGGCTGACCGGGGGTACCAGGCGCTCAACACGCTCTCGGGCACGCGGCTCAACTCGAAACTCGAGGACCTCGGTGCTTCCATCACGGTGGTGACGAAGCAGCAGATGATGGATTTGGCGATGCTCGATATTAACGACGTATTTCGTTATGAGGCGAGCACGGAGGGCACGGATAACTTTACGACCTTCAACCGCAATCGCTCCGGAGGCGTGAACGACCAAGTACAATCCGATCCCCAGAAGGCCAACCGTATCCGAGGCATGACGACCGCAGGGCAGAGCGCTGGCGGTGCGAATACCGCTTGGGGTAATTTCGCCAGCAACAGTAATATCCCTTTCGATCCTTATAATATAGCCGCCATCGAAATCTCGCGCGGACCCAATTCGAATCTCTTCGGTCTCGGCTCGGCCTCTGGCACGGTCAACGTCGTGCCTTCCCAAGCCAATCCGAACCGGCAAGTCTTCAACTCCGATCTGCGTTTCGATAGTTACGGCGGTCATCGCGAAAGTTTGAACATCAACACGCCGCTGCTCCCGGGTAAACTCGCCCTGCGGGTCGCCGTGGTGAACGAGGACAAGGGGTTTATGCGGAAACCGTCGTCCGAACGCATTAACCGCGAGTTCGCGACGGTCCTCGCGCGGCCTTTTAAGAATACGACGATCCGCGCCTCTCTCGAACACTATCAAAACGATTATCGCCGGCCCAACTCAATCACGGCTCGGGATACGACCGCCGAGTGGAAAGCGGCCGGTAGTCCCACGTGGGACCCCATCACCATGATGGTTACGTTGGCCAATGGCACCCGCTCCGGTCCTTTCGCCGCAGATACAGCGTCGGTCGCCCTCGCCGGCCTGGGGATTTCCACCACCATTCATACCCTGCCCGTCGGGTTAATCGGTGGTTACAACGGGTTCTATGCCCACCCCGTCGTGATCGTGGATAATAACGCCATCAAGGGTTTCACGATTACAAAAACCAATAACGCGGTCACCGGCACCGCTTTGCCGACCAACCCATTCAACGGCGGCAACAGCGCGCTGCGTTATCTGACGAGCGGCACCACGATCATGCGTCAACGCGACGTCCTCGGGGCGGGCGGCCTGCCGCTTTACATTGTCCCCGGCACCACGGACAAATCGATTTACGATTGGTCGGAGTACAATGTCGTCTCGCCAAATCATGGCACGGACAAGGCGAGGACCGCCAGTGCGGAAATCGAGCAGCTGATTATCAACACACCTCAGCATACGCTGGCTGCGCGAATCGGAGGTTTTCAGCAGAAATTTTCCCGTCGCTACTATGGTTACATCGATAATTTAGAGACGGTGATTTACGTCGACGTGAACGAGAAGCAGCTCGATGGCACGCCCAACCCGTACTTCAAGCGCCCCTTCATTCAGGCCACGTCGCCGAGCATAAATTTCAATCCGTCGAATCTGTCGATCAAGTCCGCCGATCTCGCGTACCAGCTGACGCCGAACAAGCTGCCGCGCTGGTTATCATGGATCGGTCAGCAGCGCTTTGGTGGCCACGCCGAACAGAATATCACGGATTCATGGGCTTTCACTTCCGCCCCGCGCGTCTCCGATATTAACCACGCTTGGATTAACCCGTCGGCCGCGCTCAATCTCGTCGGCGGGCAGAATATCGCCCAGCGCTTCTACCTCGGCGATAATCAGGGACAAAATGTGGAGCAGGGCGCGTCGTCCATTGATAACATCAACGGCAATTACCCGCTCACGTGGTTTAATAATCGCACCGGTGTCTGGGCTAACGAGCCGGTCGCCGTTACGGAGTTGCTCAACAATGGCCAAGGATCGCGGCGGCGAAACGAAATCCGCACCGTGAATGCGACGGCGCAGAACTTCTTTTTCAATGACCGGCTCGTGACGACGTTCGGTTTCCGGCGGGATCGGCAGCGCTCGCGCTCCGGCGCGAGTTCCTTCGTCAACCCGACGACGGGCTTGGCCGATACGTCGATCAATAACATCTTCGGCCCCAGCGTAAATTATTTTACGGCAGCGGGAGTTGGCCCGATCAATTTACCGGGTTGGGCGGAGCAACGTGGTGACACCAAGACTTATGGCGCGGTGGTGAAGGCGACGCGGTGGCTCAACGTTCACGTGAACAAGTCCGACAGCTTCGCTCCGGACGTGGTGCGCCAAGCCGTGGACAGCGCGGCCAATGTGCCCAATCCGCATGGTTATGTGACAGAGTGGGGCGTGAGTATCTCGGCGCTTCAGAATAAGCTTAATATCCGCATCAATCGTTTTCAAACGAAGGAACTCTTCTCGCGCGGGAGTGAGGTTGGTACCCTCGGCAATCGCTATCTCGACATGGAAGGCCGGCCCGACGGCAGCAATAATATCCAAGTCTCGTCGTTCCGTTATTTCGCGACGCAAATCGCGCGCGGGCGCCTGGCGGCACAGGGGGTTGCTAACCCTACTGCCGCGCAGTTGGACCCGGCGGTGGCGAAGTTAATGGGCATTCCGGATGACATGTACACGCGACTCGTCTACTCGGGCGCGAGCCAGCCCCAGACGGTCGGTACCACCGACGTCAGCTCGAAGGGCTATGAGTTTGAGGCGACCTACAATCCCACCCGCAACTGGCGGATGAAGTTCACGGGGTCACAAACCCGCGCGCAGGATGATCGCGTATCTCCGGAAATTTATAATTGGTGGCTGAAGCGTGTTCCCGTTTGGACGAGCCTGCGGGCGGACGTCGTGCCTGGAGACGGTAAAGGCCGGCTCTGGTGGGATACCGCTCCGGCCGACTTCTACTCGGGTGGCGAAGCGCGGACGCCGCAGACGCGGTGGATTCAAGACCAGTTTGGTGCGTATTGGGCCGCCGCGACCAATGCCGGTCGCCCCCGTACGCAGATGAGGGAGTATCGCGCCACCGCTATTTCCAATTACAGCTTCACCGAAGGGATGCTGAAGGATTTCAATCTCGGTGGGGCCGTGCGCTGGGAAAGCAAGGCTTCGATTGGTTTCTTGGCGGCCGCTCCAGAGACGAGCGGGCCGTATCAAGGTGCGGTCTTGTTTCTGGATAGTGACAAACCGATCTGGGATAAGGCGCGCGCTTACCTCGATCTCTCCGCTGGCTACCGGTTGAAGCTCCTCAGCTCCAAGGTGCCGACCCGCCTCCAACTTAATGTGAAGAACGCGTTCGAAGGGGGCCGCCTCCAAGCGATTGGGGTTAATCCCGATGGTCGGGGCTACGCGTTCCGCATCATCGATCCGCGCCAATTTATCCTGAGCGCCTCATTCGAATTGTAAATCCCACCACCCCTCGGCGCGTGGATCACGACGCGCTGGGCAGGTGACCTCGGCTAGTTGAGCGCCGCGCATTCCTTAAATGCACGGCGCTTTTTCGTGCTTCTTCTGGAGAGACGAACTTCCCCCAAAGTCGCCCCTGAAATCCCGCAAGAACCACTCTCACGTTTTACGTGACATTTTCCCGGAGAGCGGACCGAGTGCGTCCACCCGGGGCGCGGACAGAGCGACCGGAGCCTCCTCTGAATCAGAGGCGATCGGGTTGCAGGGCTCTTGCATCTTATCCGCCGGCAACCGTAAATCGTCGCAGCTCGACCGTGACTCCGAAGCCAGATCGAATCGCGACCAAATCCCCCTGCCCACCACGTCCTCGGAATGAGCGAATCTCAAATTACCTTAGGTCAGCTCGAGTCCCACCTCTGGAAATCCGCCCACAGCTTGCGTGGACCGGCCGATGCGGCCGACTTCAAATCGGATGTGTTCCCGCTGCTGTTCTTCAAACGCATCTCGGACGTGCATGACGGGGAGCACGCGGCGGCGTTGAAGCAGTTCGCTGGCGATGAAAAGGCGGCCCCGGTCGGTTGTGCGCTTCATAGAAATCGCGCGCCTTGGGTCCGTTGCCTTTGGTCTGGCCCAGTTCGGTCCAGCCGCCCGCGTGGCAGACCGTGCCTTGGCAGCGCTCGGGATCGACGAAGGTCTCCACCACGAGGATCGGATGAACAGAGCGGGCCTGCCAGTCGGCGCTGAGTTGCGCGACCACGCGGCTCAGCGCCGCCGAACCGAGGTTCGGCACCCCCTACAACCGCGAATGGCGCCTCGAGAAACTCCGTTACAAGAGCCCCCGCGAAGCCCGTCGCGACTATCAGCCTTCCTCCTTTTTAGCCTCCTAATTAATTTTGTCTTGTGGCCAGAAAATCGGGGGCGATACCGAGTGAGCGACCAACGCAAGCGATGTGTCGATACGAGGAAAAAAATCTTCTTTGAAGTTCTAAGAAGATCCATCCCTACGGCCCCAACCCGGTTCAAACCGCCCATTTTTGGCGGTTTTCGCCCCGCCATTTTCAACCTGAACGCGAACCGGAAAAAGCGCGGCGCAAATTTCGACACGCTGGCCGCGGCGGGATCAGGGCGTTGCTCCGTTACTTTTCTTGACGCGTTCCGTTTTTTGATTGGCGGCTTGCAGCAAGTGGGCGTGCCAATCAGCGGGATCCACCTGCTCCAAGGTGCCTCCAAAATGAAAGCGGGGTGCCATCATCAGATAGCCTTTTTCGTCTACTTCCGAGGAGAGGAGGCCCGTGGTCGTGAGGAGAGTGGCGAGCGTGCCGCGTGCGCCAAAGCGGAGGTCCAAGCTAAGGGGTTCTTCGCGAAGTAGCCGCCCCGGGGTGAAGCCGATCAGGCCTGTTCCGGTCAGGCGTTCTTTCGCTCCGCTGAGCGCGATCTCGCTGCAATGGATTTTGCGATCGGCTCCACGGTTGGCCGTGAGCGTCAACTCGTCATACCGGATTTCGGGAATGATATAGGTGAAATTCAGGACCGCGGCCGCCTCTTTGCTTAAATTACTTTTCCCCGAGTCGAGCGTGCCTTTTTCCAGTCCGAGGAGCCAGCCGACCGCGGAACCGACGGTCGCGAGCGCATCGGCGACGGGCGTCGCGATGTCCGGCATCGCCGCGGCCACATTGGTTTTTAAAAGCCGCACGATGCCGCCGCGGCTGGCCAACCGGAATTTTTCCTGCCGGTGCGCAGCGAGGTCTTCCAGATTATTTCCGCTGCTCACGATCGTTCCTGCCATCGAGAAACGTCCTTCAATCACGGGCCCCTTTTCCGCCTGCGCGGTCGTGAACCACCGGGCTGCGTCGATGACATCAACCGCAGCCGACGCCTCCAGGCGATAGGGATTCTCGGCGGCGGCATCGTAGGCGATGGCCCCGTTTAAAGTAATCTGGCTGCTCGGGGCCTCCGCCTTGACGGGGCGACGCGTGCGACCAGTCTCCGGGGGTGGCGGCGGTCGTGTCGGTGAGAAGGCGGCCTGCCCGTCTTCCAAACGGAGCGCGTTCGGTTCGATGATGAACACCCCGCGGGCTTGGTGCAGGTCGGACGTTTCCATCCGCAACCGATAGCAGTTCCATTGCACGCGCCCCGTCCACTTGCCCCAAAATGGCTCGTGATCCCGCGGGCCCACCGCGGTCCGCGGTCCCTCCAGACCGGCGGTCAGGATCGCCGGCCAATGGATGCCGGCGGCGGCGGCCCACGGCGAAGCCAAGCGTCCCCCGTGTTCCCAGTCGAGGCTGACGGAATGCAAATTAACCTGCACGCGGGGCCCCGTCTTTTCCCGGCGCCAGGTAGCGTCGGCGGAAATCTCGGAGGTGCTTGACCCCATGGTGATGGTCACGGGGGTTTGCCAGGATCCGCCGCCGGCGCCGTCGAAATAAGCGCGCCCGTTCACCATGAGCGTATGCGTGGGATCGCGGCCCCGCACCGTTACTTGGCCGGTCACTTCTTGGGCCGCGCCGACTTTGGCGGAAAATTTCCCCGTCGCGGAATCAACGTCGAGGTAGCGGAGCAGGGTAAATGCCGGTTGGGTAGCCAGTGCGGCAAGTTCCACGCGGCCCTCGCCAGAAATGTCCATGCGTCCACCCGAGCCCGCGAGGGGCGTGACGGTGGCGGCGATGGTTGCCAAAGGCCGCCCCGCGCTCCTCACGGTCAGCGGAGCGCCTTGCACCCGCCAGCTGCGTGGAGTCGATTCGGCGATGATGGCCATCGTCAGATCCAGTTTTTCGGCGATGGGTTGTCCATCGCGGTGAAGGTTTACGCCGGTGGCGATGAACGGTGTGGGCGAGCGCAGCGTGAACTTTTCGTTGATGGTGTTGACGAGGTAGTCTCCGTGCGCATCGCCTCCGGAAAAAGTCAGGCCGGGCACGAGTCCGTTCAGGCAGGTTATCGGTAGACGATGCACCGTACCTTCGAGCCAAGGGGCGGTGGGCTCAGTCAATGTGAGGGTGTTCGGACCCGGCGCGAAAGTGAAAGGCTGCTGAGCGCGGGCCGATACCAGCGGGGTGTTCGCGGTAGCGGCCAGCGTCAGACTTTCGAACCGGATTTCTTCAGCCTGATAAGTGAGGTCAAAGGTGCTTTCGAGGGTGGCGGGTCCGATCGTCGTGAGGCGGGGCATCAGCACGCCGAGGCTGGTGACGGCGGCGTTGAGTCGCCCGGCGGCTTTAAAGTGAGGGGAGTGTGTATCCAGATTAAACGTACCCTTGCCCGACGCCGAAATGAATGGCGGGCTAATGGCGCGGAGCCAGTGCGGGCAGTCCGTGGCGTCTAAATTGAGATCCCAGGTGCCGGTTAGGGGTCGTTTATCTTCGCCGAGCACGGCCCGCAGGGTGGCGAGGTGGCGGGCGTCGCGTTGTAAACTCAGCGCGTAACTTTCACCGCTTTGACCATCGCCCGTTTTGGCGGCGAAGGCGACTTGGAGATCGTCGGGCAGCTGCCCGTCGACGGCGGACAGGGTGCCGTTGAAGGTAATTTCTCCAGGCACTTGGGCAATGGGTGGGGTGAGGTGGAGTCCTCCCTGGAGCGTGACTGCCGCAGGTGGTTGCTCGCCCCACGCCAGAGTACTCGTGGCGGTTAAGTTTAAGGATACGGCTTTCCCCGGCGCCAGTCCGCCGCCGGTGAGGGCGAGTTGCCCGCGAATGGGCGGATCGGAGGCGGGTGGGGTGATGACCCAGGCGCCCGCGAGCTGGATGCCATCGAGAACCATTTCAAAGGGAAGCGTCCAGTCGGGAAAGAGGTCAGCAAGCTGCGGGCGAATCAGGGGCGCCGGACCCGCTGGGGCCAAGCTTGCGGATTTTGGCTGCGCGCGCGGCTGGGTAAGGGCGGTGGCCGCGGAGGTTTCGCGCGGGGTCGGTGGCGGGGCGGCGGCAGGTTGACCGCGTTCGAGGATCCAGCCCTTGGCGACGAGCGATTGCACGTGCACTCGGCGATCCCGGAGCGCGGTTGTGAGGGGAAATTTTGCCTCGATGGTCGGAATCGTGAGCACGTTGCCCCGGTAATGCCAATGGACCTGCGAGAGGGTGACCCCCTGCAAACTGATCGAGACGGATTTAATGGTGAGTCCGAGTTCAGGGCGCTGGGCCAAGGCTCGGGCGACGAGCCACGTTTGCACGGCGGGCAAAGCGGCGGTAGCCACGAGCAGGGCACAGGTCGTCACGAGCAGTGCAAACCCGAGAAAAATCCGGCGAATGAAAATCATCGGCTGACGCGGGTCCCCAAGACGATGCCCAATCGGAATCGGGGGAGCTTCGCCAAGCCCGCACCGGCGCGCTCCCGTGGCTGTCGCAAATTGAAGTGCGCGTTGTTTTTCATTTTGAAATTATGCGGGGCGATCGACGGGAGAGAGGGAAATTAAGCTAAGGATTTTTATCTAAGGGCAGAGGGATTAAACGCACCAGCCGCAAAGTTTCAGCGAGGGACTAATGACGGTATCAGGACCGCGGGTGCGAGCGGTGCTGGTCGCTTAGCATACTTTCAGGCGGGGAGTCGGTCGGACTTAGCCGCTTGCAGGCGTTTGTGGATCAACATTCGACTTTTGATTAACTCAATCCTGCAAATAATCGCTTCCAGAGGCCTTGATTTTATAAGTCCGACCGGCTGCCCGGCCGCGGCCCGAGCGAAGAAGGTCGCTGCCGACAAGGCTCGTCGGTTTTCGTAAGGCCAAGGTGGCGCCGCTTACGCCGGCCGGCGGTCCGCTTACTTGCGACGGGAGCGGTCGCGGCGACCAGCGAGCCTAATTCGCAGCAGTGGTGGCGGAAGCCCCTCGGCGCGGCGAATCTGTGGTTGACGGCCGCGCCCGCACTCGGGTGCCGGCGATTTTTGCACCTTCGCCGTCGGGATCCGGGAACTTATTCGCGGGCACTCATTTAATAACCGCGTTCCGACGTGGATAGCCAACCTTGGCGCGAGTCCCGCTCGACTGAATTACCGCCCCGGGGAGAGCCGAAAATCGCCCAACTGCCGCCGTGCAACTAAATCCGACGATTTCGCATTCAGCTAATTGGTCATGTGCGTCCAGCTTACACCCGAAAAACAGATGCATCCTTCGCCAGCTTTGAGGCGTTACAGGAGCGCGACTGCTGGGCTTGTTCCCTGTGGCCGTGCCTAAATCGGTTTATATAAATTGTCTCTATGAAGCTTGTCTCCTTATTCGCGGCCGCAGCGCTCCTCGCGTCATCGGCCTCTGCCAAAAATGTTGTCGAAATCGCGATTGGTTCACCCGATCACACCACGCTGGTGGCGGCGGTTAAAGCTGCCGGCCTCGTTGAAACGCTGTCTGGAGAAGGCCCGTTCACCGTGTTCGCGCCCACCAATGCGGCCTTTGCCAAGCTGCCGGCGGGGACCGTGGAGTCTCTCCTGAAGCCAGAGAACAAGGGTAAGTTGGTCGCGGTGCTCACGTATCACGTAGTACCGGCCAAGGTGATGGCGGCTGACGTGAAGACCGGCGAGGCGCCCACGGTCAATGGTAAGAAACTCGCGCTGAAGGCCGACGCGATGGGCGTCACCGTCAATGGCGCGAAGGTGATCGCGGCGGATCTGGTGGGCAGCAATGGTGTTATCCACGTGGTGGATACGGTGATTCTCCCGTAATCAGTCCTTTCGTTTCATTTAAGCACACCCGCGACCGCAGGGTCGCGGGTTTTTTGTGTTCGGATGAGTAGATCCTAAGCGATAACCAGTGGGCGCGGGCGCAGTGGGCGCGAGGCGCGGCGGGCGCGGGCTCGCGAGGTCGTGCGAGCGATGGCCCGATAACCAGTGGGCGCGGGCGCAGTGGGCGCGAGGGCGGTCGTTGTTTAGCGGGGCCGCTTGGGCAACGGGTAGCCGGAGGCCTCAGGAATTCCTACCGCTCGGGATCGGGCGCGCGCGCTAAGCCGGATTCAAGCTTGATTTGTGGAATCGCCGCGTCTCCGGCTTAATCACCTCTCAAAAAACAGCTTCTGCAAGTCGTTGGTGGGAAAAGAAATCTGTTTCTTCCCGTCGGGGCCAAAACTTGTTTTGGTGGGTGGGCTCCCATGCAGCAGGGGCGACAAGAGTGTCGCCCATCCGACGGACCGGCGACACTCCTGTCGCCGATGGTGGCCACGAAGGCGTGCTTCGCTCCCCCACCA
>CAMDOF010000182.1 GCA_945903465.1 Opitutus sp. GAS368 | reverse complement strand
CGCACCGTAACTGCGTCACTCCCGCGCGCAATGCCGATTCTCGACTTCCCCGCACCCAGACCACGGCACCCACCTTGCTAAGAAACAGCCCCTGCAAGTTCCTGGTGGGCCTGGAAAGCTGTTTCTTCCCGTCGGGGCCAAAACTTATTTTGGTGGGGAGGCTCCCATGCTGCAGGGGCGACAAGAGTGTCGCCCATCCGACGGACCGGCGACCGCCCGAGGATAGCGAGGTTGCGCTTGCGATTGGGGCGACAAGAGAGTCGCCCATCCGACGGACCGGCGACACTCCTGTCGCGGATGGTGGCCACGAAGGCGTGCTTCGCTCCCCCACCACCCACCCTCTCGCGCTCCTAAGAAACACCATTCGTAAAACGCTCCTGCGCTGCGTACGGTTGGTTTCTTTCTGTCACGGCCAGAATCCGATTCTGGGGCGGCGGCTGATAGGAAACCGGCCCTTTCCCCGAGTTCATGAAGACCCAGGGCCTGATTTATGATTGCCCGGAAACTGGATTTGATGAGCGCGCCGCGGTCGGTGCGCTTCGCGGCGACCGCCCGTTTTCCCCGGCGGATTCCCGGGTTTAATCCGCCGGAAATTCAGATTCCTGTCAGTCCGCGGTTTTCCCCCGCAATGCACTCCACATCATCCCTAACCGCTCGTGAAGGGCCGCGCTGCTGGATCTGAGCGAATCGGGGTCGAACGCCAACTGAGACACGGTAAACGTGTCATACTCCTGTGTCACGAAACCCGTCGGGCAGGGTAGTACGGAAAGACCTTTGCCGCGAAAGAGCGCGGACGCACGCGGCATATGCGAGGCTGAAGTAACCAAGGCGACCCGCTGATCGCCTACGATTTGGCGGATAGCTGCAGCTTCCGCTTCGGTGTCGTTGGCTTGGTCGATCCACGTAATTCGGTGGGAAGCGACCCCGAGTGAGATTGCGGCGCGGGCCAGTTGGCTCGCGTGGGTCACTCCGTTGCCGAGATCCGGTCCGCAAACGATGATGCGAGCCTCGGGTAACAGCGACGACAAGCGGACCGCCTCCGTAATCCGAGCCAACGCGGGTGCAGTGAGTTGCCCGGTCGCGGGTCGGTCTGCGGTAGTGCCATAACCGGCACCAAGCACGACGATGAATTTACACGGGATGAGTGAGGCTGGTAAGGGCTCGCCGGGGTTGAAATCCGGCACGGCGACATAACGAGTCTCCAGTGGCCTCAGCAACGTTCGAGCGACGAAATGATTGCTCAGGAGCGCTAGCAACAACAACGACGTCCCCGCGAAGATTCGACCGAGGCGTGCCCGATGGGGAAACCGAGTAAGCCAGAGCCCGACGGCGAGCATGCCGAGACAGAGAGGCAACGGCATAAGCCCCAGTGTCACAATTTTTTTTAGCCAGAAAGCCATGACGCGAAGAAAGTCCTTTCGATCCTACAGGCGAGACGGATCGACGACTTTAACAACCAACGGCGCCTGACCCCCGGTCGTGGTTGATCAACACCGTGGCGATTGCGCCGACGGGCAAGCAAACGCGGCCCGCCTGGGGAGTTGAGGTTAATTGCCAGGAAACTGAATGGGCCGGGGGGGGGAGGGTTGATCGAATCGCAAGGGCTGGGACGACATCTTGAAGACCTGAGACGCCGCCCGGTTTCGTGCGACCTACCCGGGGCCCACGGGGCGGGGACATGGCGCCGCCGGCGGGCGGGCGCACGATGCCGACGCGGCTCGGCCGGCGTCTGCACTCCACTTTGGGGCGGGTTGGGATGAGGGGCGACGGGGCGGCCCGTCAACGCGGATGGGTCAGAACCCGACGGTGTTGGTCCATGCCCAGCTGCGCGGCTGGTTCATCATCACCAGACCGCGCCACTCGCCAAACGTGTTGGTGCCGGATGCCGGATTGCGGAGCAGCGGCGCGTTGTTGAGCAGGTTATAAATATTGATCTGGGTCGTGAATGTATAGCGATTATTCTGCCCGAGGCGGCGGGAATATTTGATCCACGAGTTGACCGTGTAATTGTCCGGCATCCCCCACAGCAAGCCGGCGTTGGTGGAGTACCAGCGTCCGGGCAGGCTGAGTTGGTTGCCTTTGGCCGCCGCCTCCAGATCGGCCTGGGTCGCCGCGGTGGCCGCGCTTGTCTGGGTGATCCGGAGCGTCTGGTTGGACGCGAGCGCGGTCGGAGGCGTGGCGCTCGAGGTAAACGTGACCGTCCGCGTATTGTTGGGGTTGGTCGTGGTGGTGACGGTGGTGTACTCGGTCGGCCAGGTGATGTAGCGGTTGCGCTGCTGCAGATCAACATTCAGCTGACCGCCGATCGAGACGCCCTTCAGCCAGCCGGAGGGGACGTCGTAGGTCTGGGTGAGCGAAAATTTGTACTTGGGATAGCCGATGGTGTAGCGGCCCGCGATCGCGGCGGAGACTCCGTTGGCGGCGTTGCCATACGGATCGTCCCAGGCGATTTGCCGGGCGCTGGCGGGCAACCCGGTGGCCCCGGTGACGATCGGCCCGTTGACCGGCGTGCCGAACGTGGCGTTGTTCGAACCGCCGGCCGTGCCGCGCAGCAGATTCGAGAGATTTCCATTCTGCGTGGTGCCGTTCTGCGGTTGGGCATCCCAAAAATAGGTGGAGTTTTTCTGATCGTTCATCATCGCGATCGTCAGCGGCACCGCCCCGGCGGCATCCGGCGCCACCGCGGTCGGCGTCGTGGCGGTGGGATTGATGTAGACCGGCGTGCCATTCTTGTAGGTGACCTGGCCGGCGGCGTTGGCGTTGAACTGATCGTTGTAGTATTGCGGATACGTCAGGCTGTTCAGGACACGGCCGTCCTGGGTCGAGGCGCGAAATGCGGTTCTCCAGCCGCGGGCGATGGTGCCGGACAGGATCAGTTCCACTCCCTTGGAGGTTTGGTCGACCCCGACCCAGGAATTGCCCGACAAGGGCACCGAGCCGTTGAGCCCGCTCGGATTGATGCTGCCGGTCAGGTTGGCGCTCGTGTTCTTCCCGAGGGTTTCCACGCTGAAGTAGGCGACGGAGCCGTCGATGCGGCTGCCGAGCGCCTTGAACTTGAACCCGGCTTCCATGCCGCTGCTTTTCTCCACCGGAGTCGCCTCGCCCAAGGGGCCGAAATTGGCATTGGCGTTGGGCGGCGTCGCGGACTTCGCCACGTTGGCGTAGGGCCGAAGATAATCAGTGAGGCGCAGGTTGCCGCCGACGCTGTAGGCGGTGAGGTGGTCGGTGCGCGTGGCGTCGACCGGTACCTGGTAGCTCCAGCGGCGCATGCCAAAGGCATCGCGACGCAGGCTCAGCAGCGTCTGCACCCGGTCGTTGAACCAGTCGGTCTGCAACGCGGCAAAGTACGCGCCGTCGGTCATGCGGGCGTACGCGTCGCCGTCGCTGTTACCACCGTTCGAGGCGGTGAGCTTGAGGCCGTGGGGATTGTCCGGTGTGCTCGGAAACGTGCCCTCGCCGTTGATCGGCATCAGCATCCAGTTCTGGCCGTTCGGCGAGGTGAACCGACCTACTTTGAGGGGGTTGATGCGCCCGCGGTCGAGCGTCTCGGAGCCGACCGTGTACCAGCGGTTCATGTACGGAAGCATCCCGCTGTCCCGTTTCACGGCGTTGCGGACGTTGGCTCCGTAGGTCGGCCATGCCGGGTCGTAGACGGGATTCCAGTTCGAGTCGGCCATCACGTAGATCGAGTAGCGGTAGTTGGCTTTCAGGGCCGACCATTCGTAACCGGCGACCATCTGGTGTTTCAGCCGCTTGTTGAAATTAGTCCACTCGGCGCCGAGCGCGGCGCGAAATGCCTGGCGGCGGAAAAGCTGCTGGTAGTACTCATCGGGCGCCGACTGAATGGTCCAGTCCGTGGTGGTCGCGGTCACGAATTGCTGGTAGGCGGCGACGCCGGCCGGGGAAAAATCCGTCAAGGGCACTGGATTGAGCATGCCGGTCAGCCCGTTGCCGATATTCGTGCCCACGGTCGTCGTCCCGGGCGGGAGGAGCACGGTGTTGGAGAAGTTGCCGTTCGACATGCGGGTGTACTGCATGAACACGGAATTCCGGTCGAAGGCCGCCGTCACCAGCGCGGTGAGATGGTCGGTCAACTTCATTTCCATTTTCGCCATCAGGTAATTATCCCGGGGGTTGTGATTGTAATCGGACATAAAGCCCGCATCGAGATTGCGCCAGGACAGCTGGCGGTTGCCGAGTACCTTCGGCGCGGCGCCGTCGGCCCAGAGCTGCTGGATCGAGAGCGTGGGATAGCTGCCATCGGACAGAAATTTGTGCTTCTGCAGGATTTCCGCCGACGGCCGGTACGCGGGGTTGAAGCCCAGGCTCGTGCTGTTTTGGTTGATCGTGTTGTCATATTGCAGCTGCGGAGTCCAACCCTGCCAAAACTGCGCCTCCGAGTGCATGAAGGCAACGCGCAGCGTCGACCGGGGCAGGCGCGCGGCGAGTTGGACGTACTGGCCCTTGGCGTCGTTGCCGAAGCCGTCACGGTAGAGCTCCTGGTGCTGCCTCATCAGCGACGTCCGGAGCGCCAGTTCCGGCAGAAACTTCAGACCGGTGCGGAAACTCGTCCCGTAGTCGAGCTCGCCGCGTTTGGAATTGTACGAATCGTTACGAAAGGAGATCGACCCGAACTTGGCGCCGAACCGCGCCTGCTTCGACACGGCGGAGATGATGCCGCCCCCGGCGGCGCCCGAATAGAGCAGCGCGTTGGGTCCCTTGAGAATTTCAATTCCCTCGGTCGCAAAGGTATCGTTGAACGACGAGTTGTTCGACGAGATCAAACCGTCGCGCCGGACGCCGCCGGCGCCGATTCCGCGGAGCTTGAACTCGGTATTGGCCACGCGGTCACCCGGCTGCTTCGGCAGCGCATCGTCGCCGCTCTGAATGGAGCCAAAGCCACCGCCCGCGGCCTGGCCGGAGATGAGCAAATCCATGTCATGGATTCCGAGGTCGCTCATGAACTGGCTCGTGAGGACATCGGCCGAGACCGGCAGCCGGTCGCTGTCAGTGCGGAACATCGTGACGGACGTGCTTTGCGTCGTGCCATACTTGTCTCCGGTGTCCGCTGTCACTTCAAACTGCGAAAGCACGACCGCCTCTCCGAGTGGTTTGGCGGGCGCCGGCGCCACGGGTGGCAGGTTTTGGCCAAGTGCGACGGCGGCCGCGAGGGCAAATACCGGAAGGTGAAAGCAGGTGGCGCGAGGGAGGCGCATGGTGGCAGGGAGGGTTTTCATACTGTTGGCTCGAAGCGGAGAGTGCGGGTGAATGACGGAGGTGTTGGGCAAAAGGGTTTCGGAAAAATTACGGCGAGTTCTCAGCCTGGGTGAGCGCGCCACGACGGTTCAAGTCCATGGGGTGTCCCGCCCACCGGGCTGGGTTGCTCCGACTTCGAGCGAATTGCTCTCGAAGAAACTGGATTTGCGGAGGGAGGGGTTTAAGGAGAGCGGCCTGGTGGGATTTATTGAAGATGCGGTGGTTGATTTTCTGAGAGACGTAGCGGCGCTCACCGCCCAGCGCGGCGACGATGGCGATGGCGGTCTCGTTGATGGGGCCGGTTGCCAGAGGCGCCGCGGACCCGATCGGCCCGGCCAGCGGAGACGCGGCGGCCACGGCGGTAAAGTCAGGGGGGAACAGCGGCGACACTCACGCCGAAAAGGGGGAGACGGACGCCGAAACGCCCGCGGCGATCAACTGTAAACTCGCACCTCGCACACGCGGGCGTGATCAAGGCCGTTCGTCGCGGTCACGACGATGCGAAGCGCCGCCAACGTCGGCGGCGGCTCGGCCCACCGGTGCACCCGGCGGCGCTGGTAATTGCCCGCCTCCGCATGAATCGCGTGCCACGTGCCGCCCATCTCCGCCTCGAGCCGGTAGTCGCGCACCGTTTCCGGCTGCGGCCGGCCCCACGCCATACGGGCCGTATAGCCGTCGGCCTGCGAGAGCGTGAGAAAACGGTGGAGCCCCGTGTCGAAAATCAGCTGCACTTCGCGCACGGCCACGGGTTGCGGCCAACGCAACTCGAGCGTCGCCGGCAGCCCCGCGGCCGGATCGCTCATCCATCGATGGAGGCCCGGCGCGGCGCGGTCCGGCGGTGCGCTGGTGTAGAGCGCCGTAGTTTTTCCAGTTTCGATTTCTTTGAGGACGTTTTCCCACTGGTTCGCCGTGGCGGCAGGTAACGCCGCGGCGAGGCCGTGCACCGCGCGCGTTTGCGCCGAAAGCACCTGCACCGCTTCGCCGCCCAGTTGCGCGCTCGACGCACTCACGGTCGCGCGCGTGGCAAGATCGTCCGCATCAGCCCGCGCGACGCCCACGAGATAAGCGTCGTCGCGCAACAGCCGCTGCTGGATCGACCGCACCAGCCCGACACGGCCGGCGATATCTGCCGGCGCGACGCCAGCCTGCAGGGCCAGCGCCGCCGCCGTGCCCACACCCTGGCCGACCGCGGCGCAGGTCGCCATCACGCGGGTCGAGGCGAAGGCAAGGTGCGTCGCCGAGAGGTTTCGCCCGGCGAAGAAGAGATTCGCCAACTTCCCGGCCACGCAGCTCCGCAGAGGAATGTCGTAGAGCCACGAAAGGTGATTTTGCGTGCAGGGCGCCTCGTTCGGCGCATCCACGCCCTCGGGCGGATGCGTATCGATCGGCCAGCCGCCAAACGCAATGGCATCGGGAAACGGACGCGAATTCACCAGATCGCTCTCGGTCAGAATGTGTTGCCCGACGAAGCGCCGACTCTCGCGCTTGCCCGGCACCATACCGATCCAATCGAGCGCCCAGTGGGATACCTCGAGGCCGGACTCGTTCTTGATGTGGTTCCAGATGCCGAGCGTGATCGCGAGCAACTCGTCGCGGATGCGTTCGTTGTCCTTGAGCGTGTCGAGGCAACCGCCCCACTCGATCCACCAATAGCCGTATTCGAGCCCGAGGTCGGAGCCGCGCTTGCCGAAGGGCCGCAGCGCGAAATCCGCGGGCTGAAATTTCCTGACCCACGGCGGCGCGACGTAGGGCATCGGGCGGTCGTGCTTTTTCGCCTGAAAAAGAATCGTCGAGCCCAGCGTCTTCGTGTCGCCCTGCTCCGGCGCGAGAGATTCGCCAAAGTCCGCCCGGCCCTCGCGTCCACGCATCACCGGCACGCCCGCCTCCGCACCGAGCCGCCCGTCGCCCGTGCAATCGGCAAACATCGCCGCCGCGATCATGAACCGGTCCTCCGTCGAGGGCCGCTCGGCGACGACCTCCGTGATGCGGCCTCCCGCCATGCGCGCGGCGACGACCGTGGTGTTGAGCAAAACCGTCAGATTCGGCTCAGCGCGGCAGAGTTCGTAGAGAATGAGATCGGCCACCGCCGCCGAGCGCTGGGGGTTGCGCACGGCGAGTTCGAGGCGGATCTCCTCGATGATCCCGCCTTCGCGCGGCTCGAGCACCAGCGGCAATCCCGCGTGGAGGCCGGTCGCGCCCACGATGTGCATGCGGATCTCGCTGGAGGCGTTGCCGCCGAGCACGGCGCGGTCCTGCACGAGGATGACCTTGGTGCCGAGGCGCGCCGCGGCCAGCGCACAGCACACGCCGGCCATGCCGCCGCCGGCGACCAGCAAATCGCCCGCGATCCGTTTTTCGGTGATGATGCTCATTGAATCCGCAAATTAGAAATCAAACAGCTCGTCCGCGAGGCGCTTTACCTTGCGCGCCTGCGCCGGTGGCAAGGCCCGCGCAAAGGGCCACGCGCGGCGGCCCGCGAGATCCTGCACGAGCGGCGCGACCGCCTGCACCAGGCGCAGCACTGCTCCGAACGAGACGTTGGCCGGGACGTCGGGCCGGCTGTGGTGCTGCCAGCGGCCGCCGGAGAATTTGCTGCGGTAGAAGCATAGCGAAGGCACGCCGCTGGCATTGAGAGGGAACGTATCGAAAAAGGGCGAGACCTCGCCGGCAGTGTGCACGTCGACCCCCGCGCGCGCGAGGCGGTCGGCTGACGGCTCCGCAGTTTCGAGTTTTGTGCACGTCGACCCCCGGCGCGCGCGAGGCGGTCGATGGAAGTTGAGCGGATGATCCTCGGAAAAGTCGTCGGACCCCGCGCGCGCGAGGCGGTCGGTAAAGGTCGGTCGCCTCGACGACCAGCAGGGCCGTCGACCCCCGGCGCGCGCGAGGCGGTCGAGCGCCCTCGTCCCGAGCGCCGCCGCGCCCGAGCGCCCCAGTTCCAGGTGGCCGAGCGGCGAGGCGATGCTGTCGAAATTCACGACCAGCCCGTGCGGCGGGCATTCCCGCCCGGTGCGCCTGCGCATAGGCCGCCGCGCCGACCGAAAGCGGCTCCTCGCAGCCGAACGGGATGAACCGGATCGTGCGGCGGTGCAGGCGGCCCGCGAGCAGCTGCGCGAGGGCGAGCCGTGCGACGACACCCGAGGCGTTGTCAACGGCGCCGGGGTTGCCGCATTGCGTATCGTGATGCGCTGCCAGCACGAGCGCGGGCAACCGCGGTTCGCGGCCGGGAATTTCCGCGATCACGTTTTGCGAGTGCGCGGCGCGCAGCGAGACGTCGATCTGCACGCGCAGACAGCGCACTCCCGCCAGCCGCCGCTGCCAGGCGTCGGTGGAGGGCACGGTCGCCATCGGTGGCCTACCGTGCCGCTGCACCCAGGCCGGATCAACCCTGTCGCTCTTGGCCCACCCAAACGGCAGGCGCTCGTCCACCGGGATCACCGCCGCCGGCTGCGCCGCGACAAGTCGGCGGGGCGGCTCCACCCGCGGCGGCAGCGGTCCGAAGATCACCGCAAATTTCCCGCGCAGCGCCCCCCGCCGCAACCGGGGCAGGTTCTCCGGCAACTCCAGCCACACGACGTCGCCCTCGATCGGTTGATTACCCGCGGTGCCCGGCGCGCCGACGGGGACGGCGGAGTCGACCGCGCGCCAGCGGCCGCCGATCTGCGCGGCCAGGCGGCGGCGGGCCCGGGCCAGGCTCGGGCAGGGAAGTTCTTCGGCGACGAAGCTCGGCAGACCGAGCTCCGCGAAGCGCCCGGCCATAAACTCCGCCGCCCGCCGCTCAGCGGCCGAGCCCGCGCGGCGTTCGCCAAGGTGATCGCACAACACGCGCCAGTCGCGCGCCAGCGCGGACCGGTCAGGGACGGTGGTTCGGGCCATGGGCGGCGGGTTGGACCTGACCGGAACCGTCGAGGAACCGGGTCAGGTCGGCGACGACGAGAGGCACGGCGCGCTCGACGAGCGGAAATTCGTGGCCACCTTCCAGGCGATGCACGCGGGCCGTCATCGCCCGCGCCTTCAGGGCGCCGAGGAAATTCTCGTTCATCGTCCGTTCGAAGCCGTTGGTGGCGAGCACGAGCGTGAGCGCGGCCCCCTGGAGTTTCTCGACGTGGCGCAGGGGGTTGAGCGTCGCCCAAACCGAGTAATCGGTGCTGAAGCGCTTGATGGGCACCCGGTAGTTCTGCCCCTCGGGCAGCGTCTCCGGCCGCGGGAAATCGAGCAGGCCGATCACGCTGGCCACAAAGCCGAATTTCCCCGGATGCGTCTCCGCGAACCTCACCGCGCCGTAGCCGCCCATCGACCAGCCCGCGATCCCGCGCGCCGCCGGTTCCGGGGCGATCGGATATTCGCGCTCGGCCCACGCGATCACTTCCTCAAGGTAGGTCTCGTAGCGCGACTGCGGATCGCCCGGGACGTTGATATACCATCCGTCCTCGCCCTGGGGGAGCACGATGTAGCACGGGGCCGCCAGCAGCGCGCTCCGCGCGGCCTCCGACTCGATCAACGAGCGGTGATTTCGTCCGCGGCCGTGGAGGAAGTAGAGCACCGGCGCCTTGCCCATCGCGGGCGGCGTCGCCGGGGCGATCACCGCCACCGGCAGCGTGCGCCCGAGCGCGGCACTGCGCACTTCGCCAAAGGTAATCCGCTCCACGGCGACCGCGCGCGTCAGCAATCCCACCACCAGCAAGAGCAACCAACGCATCCTCACTTCACATCACTCCATCGGTAGTCCAAGCGCAAGATCGCCGGCGGTTCGCCACCCAAGCCCCGGTAGGTGAATACGTGCAGCCGAGTCTCGGCTCCCGTGCCCGCGAATTCCGCCACGGCGTAGTAGCCGTCGGTCACGTTATGGTTCTCCGCGTTGTCGAGAATCACGCAAGCGTCCGGCACGAGGGTCTCGAGGTCGAAACGGATCAGGCAGAGCTGCATCGGACCGGCCGAAGCACCTTTCGAAGATGAAGGTGGCTTCGTCCAGTTCCGCCCGAGCAGGTAGCCATGTCCGTCGCGCACAAAAAGCCGCGGCCGGCCGACGATACCGTGAACGAACGAGGTCTTCCCCGTGAGATCGATCTGCCGCTGCACGCGAAATTGTCCGTCCGTGCGGTGCAGCCGCGCGATGCGATCGTAGCCGCGCGTCGTCACGATGAAGCCGTCGCCGTAGCGCACGAAACCGCTCTCGTTGGCCTGAATGCCGCCAAATTCCGCCGTGAGTTCCCGCACCGCGCTCCAGCTGCGTCCCGCATCGTCCGACCGCAACACGTCGACACCCCAGCGACCGCCCTGCATGTAGCCGAACTTCATGGTCAACTGCCAAGTGGTCGACGCTTCGTGGATAAACTCCAGTGGGTAGCCGTAGCGCACCCCGCCCACGAGGTCGAAGGGCATCGGCGCATCGAATGCTTGGCGGGCCTCATTCCACCGAAACACCTCGGCGCCGGCGCGGTAGTGCTTCGCATCCCAGCCGACTTCCTGCACGTCGACGTAGATCGCGATCGTCCCATCGAGCAATCGCGTGATCTCGCCCATCTGGTAGAGCTTGGGCGGTGGCGCGGGGAGCCGTTGAATAAGCTCGGTCTTTCCGCTGGCGAGGCGGTGACGGACGACTTCGAGCGCCGCGCCGGCGTCGGTCGCGTGCGTTTTCCCCGCCTTGTAGATCAGCCACACCTCGTCGGGGCCCACGCGCAGACTCACGGGAAACGCGGTGTAGCGCGCCTCGGCCGGCTGCGTAGCCGCGGAGGCCAGCACCCTTTCCGCCAGCTTCGTCGCCGGGCGCACCGCCGGATCGGCCGCGCGCAGCCCGCACCCAAACAATCCAACGGCAAGGACCAAGAGACCAAGGCGGGTTTTCATGGGGAAGCGCGAAGACTTTAACGGGTATACCAGAAGTCAAACCCCGCGTGCAGCCACTCCGCTCCGCGCCGCTCGCGCGCCGCGAACAATTCCTTGCGGTGGTATGTCTAAACGAACACGTTCCGCCCCGTCGCCTGCCTCGCGCTCCATGACGCTCCACCGCCCAGGTCCCCATCTGCTGGTTGCCCTCCTGACTCCGTTTACGGCCGATGGCGAGGTCGATACCGCGAGTCTCCGCCGGCTCGCCGCCTCCTCGCCGCCCCCCCTCCCCGGCGGCTTGGCGGGTGCGGCACTCGACGCCAATCGCGCCCGGCTCGCGGGCGGTTTTTCATTCATCGACGGCCGCGGTGCCATCGACGCCCGCACGTCGATCTACGGCTCCCGCGACAGCCTCCTCGGGTCGCATCCCGCCCAACCCGCTCCGCGAATTGCGGCCGCAATGCTCGCCACCGGCCATGGCGAAACCAGCCTGCTCGGCGGCGAAGATGCTCCACGCCGCCCGCTCGCGACGGTCTGGCGTTGGGACGAGAAACCCGGAGGCGGCCGATGAAAACGCGTCCGTTGCGCTGGACGGAACCGCGCTGGCGCGTCGTGGCGTTTCTCGCCTGCGCTGCGGCCCTCAACTACGCGGACCGCTCTGCGCTGTCGGCCGTGCTCCCCGTGTTGCGTGCAGATTTTCAGCTCACCGATGGGCAGCTCGGTTTGCTCGGCTCGTTGTTTCTGTGGGGCTACGCGCTCGGTTCCCCGCTCGCGGGCGTCTTAGCCGATCGCTGGTCACGCCGCGCGCTCGTCGCCTGGAGCCTCGCCCTGTGGAGCGGCGTGACCGCGCTGATGGGTGCCGCCAACGGCTTTCTCGCCCTCGTTCTCCTGCGTCTCGGACTCGGACTCGCCGAGTGCCTCTACCTTCCCGCCGCGACCGCCCTCATCGCCGATCATCATGGTCCGGAAACGCGGGGGCGCGCGATGAGCATCCACTCGTTGGGGCTTAATTTCGGCGTCGTCATCGGCGGTGCGTGCGCCGGCTACCTCGCCGAGCATTTCGGCTGGCGCGCCGGTTTCTGGGCGCTTGGTCTCGCCGGCATCGCGCTCGCGTTGTCGGCGAAATATTTTGTGACCGATGGCCCGACTGCCGTCGCCTCCGCGGCCCCGCGCACTTCGCTCGCCGAAGCCGTGCGCTACCTGCTCGGGGTCCCCTCGTATCACGTGCTCTTGGCCAAGGCGATGCTGGCCGGCGTCGGTATTTGGATTTTCTTCAACTGGCTGCCGCTCTATTTCCGCGAAGCCTTCGACCTGTCGCTCGGCGCGGCGGGCTTTGCCGGAACCTTCATGCTCCAAATTTCCACGATGCTCGGCATCGCGTTTGGCGGCTGGCTCTCGGATCGCGCCGCCGCGCACGGCACCCAGCGCCGCATGCTCGTGCAAGGTCTCAGCTATCTCGCCGCCGCACCATTTTTACTCCTCTTCCTCCTGCGCCCCGGCTTCGCCGTCGTCACCCTCGCGGTTTCAATTTTCTCCTTCTTCCGCGGCGTCGGGCAGGCCAATGAAAATCCGACGCTCTGCGAAGTCATTCCCGGGCGCTACCGCTCGACCGCCATCGGTATCATGAACACCTGCGCGACTGCCGCCGGCGGTCTCGGCGTGCTGCTGACGGGCGTGCTCAAAAGCACCTTCGGCCTCAACGCGATCTTCGCCGGTATTTCGCTGCTGTTCGTGATCGCCGGCGTCGCATTGGTTTACGCCTACCACCACTGGATCACGCGCGATATCGAACGCGCCAACTCCACGGCACCCACCCCAGCCGAGTAGCCGCGACCGAAGAAGCCACCGGCGCATCGCGGTGTTTCGCTCCGGCCAATTCACCTTTGCTAAGTCGTAACGATACAGTGGCGAGGTGATTTTTGGCGGTTTTCGGCCAAAGCGCGGCCAGGCGCCGAATGGAACGATTCGGGGATTTTCGCGCAGGGCGACGGCACCGGCGCCGACGGTGGGCTTCAGCGGGTCAGGGCAAGGGGCGTGGGCAAGGCGAGAGGTGGGGGCGGCGGCCCTTTTTCACTCTGACAGGGTGCGCGGGGACTCACGGCATGACAGTTTGGATATACGCTCAGGATTTTCTCCAGCACTACCCGCCACCAGTCGCGTTCGGCGGGCGGCACGCCCAGGCGCAGGGTGGTGCGACTGCCGGTCTCGCTGCTGATCTCGCCAGTGGTGAAGAGCCGGAAGCGCCGGAAGCGCCGGGTCATCGCCGTCACCCGCTCCTGCCTCACGAACCCCGACGGCCGGGACATCCTCCATTGCCATCAGCGGACTGACCCCGTCCGGATGCTCCCCCCCGCTGACTGGCAGGCGTGGTGGGCTCAGCAGCAATTCAAGAATCGCGTCCTGTTCCTTACGGGTTCGCGCGACACCTTTCAAAAAGTGCTCGATGCCGCCCGCCAGACTCAGACCTCCTGACCCCCGGCTGGAATCAGGGTGAACCCACTTGGCGGTAGATGAGACGAAGGGCGGTCGTCGGGAAGCAGGTTTCCGTCGCCGTGAGGGTGGCGCAAAGGTCGGCGATGGTGGCGTCCTGCAGCGCACTGCCGC
>CAMDOF010000181.1 GCA_945903465.1 Opitutus sp. GAS368 | reverse complement strand
CTCTCAAGAAACAGCTTCTGTAAGTCGTTGGTGGGAAAAAAAAGCTGTTTCTTCCCGTCGGGGCCAAAACTTGTTTTGGGGGTGGGTGGGCTCCCACGCAGCAGGGGCGACAAGAGTGTCGCCCATCCGACGGACCGGCGACACTCCTGTCGCCGATGGTGGCCACGAAGGCGTGCTTCGCTCCCCCACCACCCACCCTCTCGCGCTTCTAAGAAACACCCTTCGTAAAACGCTCCTGCGCTGCGTACGGTTGGTTTCTTTCGGTCACGGCCAGAATCCGATTTTGGGGCGGCGGCTGAGAGGAAACTGGATTTTCAGGGGGATCGGATCCGGGAGGGGTTTAATCCGCGAAACCTCCTAGACCATTCACGTGGATCACGCCCACGGGCATCTGGAGAAGGTTTATGAAAACGCGCTGGCACATCGGCTGCGGAAAGCCGGGCTGGAGGTAAAGCAGCAGTATCCCGTCAAGGTGCTGGACGAGGACGGCACCGTGATCGGTGAGTTCAACGCAGACCTTGTGGTGGAGAACCAACTGGTGGTTGAGTTGCCGGCCGCCCGGACTTTGGCCGGCGAGCACGTGGCTCAATTGCTCGGCTATCTAAAATCCACGCGACGCGAACGCGGTGGGTGGATCAATTTCGGAAGCTATAAGTTCGAAATCAAAAAATACGCGCTGACCCAGAGCGGCACCAACTCCACCACCGTCCGTTTAGCTTCATGGCTGCCTTCATTCCTTGCGCTCTTTGCGTTCTTTTGCGGCTAAATCCCCTGGGCAACGAACCGGAGAACAAGTCCGTTGTTGGAGCGCATCCGGGATAACCGCCAGCCCGCCAAAAATACGTCCAACGCGATCGGACTGAGCGTGCACGAAGTCCACCTCTGGCAAGTTGCAGACTCGCGCAAATTCCGGAATGCTGCGTCGCACTATGTTCCGCTTGCCCTCATTGAGACTCTCTTTCGTTATCGGACTCGCGTTGACAGCGGTGGTTCGAGTGCCAGCGGCGGAGGATTTGTTGGTAGTTCCCGTCGAGGGCCAGCCGCTCGCGGCCAACATCGCACGAGTGATCGAAGCGCTTGATTATTTGGGCGCACCGCTCCCCGCGAATTTGCGGGCAGAGCTGGCCAAAGTGGGAGCAGCGCGCGATGCGACCAAACTGCAACAATTGCTCGATCCGCATGTGCTGGCCGGTGTGCACATCAATCCGGAGGCGCGGGTGAGAGTGGCGCGCGGTCCGGCGCCGGCGAATTTGCAACAGGCCGGCTACACTGCGGTGGTGATCAAGGTCGTCAACGAGAGCGGCGGCACGCAGCGGCTGCGGATCAGCAGTCCGCAGTCGGGGCCGGTGTATGCCGGCATGAGCAAGCTGTCCGGCGATCGGATGCAACAACAGCATCTGCGGGAAAACGAAAACACCGCGCGGCGCACGGATCGGTTTCTCGAGGTGGAGATGTTCAGCGCACCGCCGATGGTCGCCGACCTGAGCGGTCTCGGCGTCGAGTATGCGCTGGCGCTCATCTATGCCGGCGAGGCGGGCCGCCGCGAAGCGACGCTCGCCTTCGACGCGGGCCAGGGCACGCAGGATCTCGGATTTCGCGCGGAGGTGGCGGTGCTGTTCAACGTGAAGCCGGCCATCGCGGTGAAGCTCAACGTGCGTGATCACGATGGCGCGCCGACGACGGGACGGTTTCAATTCGTGGACAAACAAGGCCACGTGTTTCCGCCCCAGGCGAAACGGTTGGCGCCGGATCTGTTTTTTCAAAAGCACATTTATCGGGTGGACGGCGAGACGGTGCTGCTGCCGCCCGGTGTTTTGACGATGGATTACGGTCGCGGCCCGGAATATCGGTGGCTCAAGCGCGAAATCACCGTGCGCGACTCGAAGGACGAAAAGATCGCGGTGAAGCTCGAGCGATGGATCGATCCGGCGGCGGCTGGTTTCTACAGCGGCGATCATCACATCCACGCGTCGGGTTGCGCGCACTACACGTCACCGAGCGAAGGCATTGATCCGGCGGACATGTTTCGGCAGGTGAAGGGCGAGGCGCTCAATGTCGGCAGCGTGCTCACGTGGGGCCCCGGCTTCGATCACCAGCAGCAGTTTTTCAATCCGACGACGGATAAGCTCAGCGAGGCGCAGACGCTCATGAAATACGACATCGAGGTCAGCGGCTTCGGCTCGCAGGCGCTCGGCCACGTTTGCCTGCTCAATCTCAAAGAGCAGATCTATCCCGGTGCGACGCTGAGCAAAAACTGGCCGACGTGGACGCTACCCGTGCTGCGGTGGACGAAGGCCCAAGGTGGGGTGACGGGCTATGCGCATTCCGGCAGTGGACTGCAAATCGATCCGGTGGGCGCAGCGAAACGGCTGCTCGAAAAACTCGACACCAACAAGGATGGCCGGCTCGATGCGAAGGAAGCCGCGGCGGGATTGCTGCCGGAGCCATTTGCGAAGATCGATGCCGATGGCAACGGGTTCGTGAGCGAGGCGGAGCTGAAGGCGAGCCACGATCGCGCAGACGATCAGTTGCCGAACCTGGCGATCCCGGAGTTGAACAGCGTGGGCGCGCAGGAGATTTTTGTCACCGCGGCGCATGGCGTGTGCGATTTCATCAGCGCGATGGACACGGATCGGATTCGCGAGTGGAACGCGTGGTATCACCTGATGAATTGCGGGCTGCCGGTGAAGGCGAGCGGCGAGACGGATTTTCCGTGCATGAGCGGCACGCGGGTGGGTCAGGGGCGGAGTTATGTGCAGCTCGGCAAGACCGCGAAAGTGGACTACGCGCAATGGTGCGAAGGCGTGGCGCGCGGCCGCAGCTATGTGAGCGATGGTTATGCGCACGCGCTGGATTTTCGCGTGAACGGCAGGACCTCCGGCGACGAGCTCGCGCTCGAATCACCGCAAAGGGTGAAAGTGACCGCGCGCGTGGCGTTTTCTCCGGAGACGCCGCTCGAGCCCATCTACGGTGGCGTGATTCCCGTGGGCGGCCCGCGCCACGTCGGCGACACCGTAATCAAGCGCGAGACGCAGTCGCTCGATCCGGTTTTTCAGCGGGGCGTGCGCAAGGTCGAGTTGGTGGTTAACGGACAGGTCGTCGGCACGAAGGAAGTCACCGCCGACGGCCGCGAGCACACGATCGAATTCAGCGTGCCGGTGGAACGGAGCAGTTGGGTGGCGTTGCGGCAGTTTCCGTCGTTGCACACAAATCCGGTCAATGTGCTCGTGAGCGGCCGCCCAATTCGTGCCTCGCGTACGAGCGCGCAATGGGCGATCGGCTGCATCGATCAGTTGTGGCGGATCCGCGGCTCGCGCATCGCGGAGGCCGAGCGCGGCGAAGCGGAAAAAGCCTACGAAGCCGCGCGCGCAATTTATCGCAAAATCGCCGAGGAATCGCCGGCGGAGAGATAGCGAACGGGTCAACGAACCCAGAGGTGTTTGTCATCCATTAGAGGACAAACCCGGTTTGCTGGAATTCGTGTCGGAGAAGGGCGGTTGCCTGCTATCCGCGGATCGCGGGGGTCTCGAGCACTTGGCGCACGATTAATCGTTCAACCGTCTTCGATGCCTCCTGGCCGGGAGCAATCACCTCGAAATGGCCGTTCGGCAAACTCAAGACCGCGACCTCTCCGCTCTTACTTCTTGGCGCTCCTTTCCGGCGCCTTCTTCTCCTGCGTCTTTTGTGCCTTCTCGATCTGGGCGGCCTCTTCGTCCGTCACGAACATGGAGATGGGCGCAACCTCGACCTCCAACTGGTAATTCCGCGCGAGTGAGAATCCATAGTTCTTCAGCATGGCCTGGTTGTGCTCGTTCAGCTTGGCCATGACCGCGTCGAGTTGCGTCTTCAGTTCCTTCTTCTTATCGAAAGGAAACTGGTGCGCCTGGGCGCGGACGCGGTTGAAGTCCTCGTCACCGAGGGCAAGGTGCGTGTCGATGATGCAGCGCGCGGGTTCTCGTTGCTCACGCCCGCCGGCGTCACGGCGACGCGGGGAACCGCCGCCGTGATGAACCCGGGCGACAAAGCCGTAATCTCGGTCAAGGCCGAGGCGGCGCCCGCAGCGGCGGCGATGGCCGTGTTGTCCACGCGTGAAATCCAAGTCACGCTCGCGTGGCAAAAGCGCTCGCCCGACTACACTGATGCGCCGCTCTCGGCGATCGTCGCGGATTTTAACCGTTACAACCAGCACCGGCTCGTGATCGCTGACGCCGCCCTCGCGCGGCGACGTTTTGGCGGAACGTTTCCCGCCGGCGACGACCGCTCGCTCGTGCCGGTCCTGGAGGAGACGTTCGACGTCGTCGCGGACCGGCGCGAGCGGGAGACGATTTTGCGGCTGCGCTGAGCGCGCGCGTGACGTTTGCGTGACTTCGGGGCGCACGCCTAGCGAGTTGGGACCGCTGGCGCGTTGTGAGGATGAAGCCATGAATCCAATCTCTCGCGACCACTCCTCCGGCCGACCCCTCGCCGTCCTGTGCTGTTTCCTCTGCATGTGGCTGCTCGCGCCCACGGGGGCGGCGGCCGAGACGGCCACGAAAAGATTCGATCTCCCGGCCGGCGAGGCGTTGACGACGCTCAAGCAGTTTTCCACGCAGGCCGAGGGCCGGCTCCTGTATTCCGTCGATGCGGTGCGCGGCGTGCAGACCCAGGCCGTGAGGGGCACCTTCGCCCCGCGCGAGGCACTCGTGAAGCTGCTCGCGGACACGGGGCTCGTCGTGACTGAAACAGCGGGCGATGGGACGCTCGCGATCAACCGCGGAGGGTCCGGCGGCCCAAACGGCCTCCAGGCGGCGCCGAACGGGATCAGCGACCGCTCGGGGCAAAATCAAAATAAAGCCGCCGCGCCGGCCACCGGTGCGATCGAGGGCCGCGTGTTGGATTCGCGCCGCGGCGAGTATCTGGAAAACGCCCGCGTGTGGATCGAAGGTACCGCGCGCGAGACGCTGACCGACAACACGGGGCGCTTCCGCCTCACCGGGGTCTCGGCTGGCACTGTGCAGGTAAACGTCTTCTACACCGGTTTCGGTCCGCATCGCGAGGCGGTCACCGTGCCCGCTGGTGCGACGGTGCCGCTCGATTTCAACGTCACCGGTCCGGGCGGCTGGTCGGCTGGGAGCGGCGGCGCCGTGCAGTTGGACAAACTCGTCATCGCCACCTCGAAGGAGATGGACGCCTCCGCCATCGCGATCAACGAACAGCGCTTCGCGGCCAACATCAAAAACGTCGTCGCCGCCGATGAGTTCGGCCCAGTGGTCGATGGTGACGTGGGCGAGGTGCTGAAATTTCTTCCCGGCATCACCATCGGCTACATCGCCGGCGATGCGCGCACGTTTTCGATGAACGGCGTCTCTACCGACTACGTGCCGGTCACCGTCAACGGCTTCAGCCTCGCGAGCGCGCAGGGCAACACCAACCGCAACGTCGAACTCGTCTTCGCTTCGACCAACAATCTCTCGCGCGTCGAGGTCGCGCACTCGCCCACGCCGGAGTCATCCGGCGGGGCGCTCGCCGGCTCCGTCAACATGGTGGCCCGCGCCGCGTTTGAGCGGACCAGGCCGGCGCTGAACGTGAGTACCTACCTGCTCGCGCGCGGTCATTCGCTGGATTTTTCGGAGACGCCTGGCCCCGGCCCCGTCGCCTCCCGCGAACGCACGCGCAAGGTCCACCCAGGTCTCGACTTTTCCTACGTCGCGCCGGTGAACCGCCGCTTCGGCTTCACGCTTTCCGGCGGCACCTCGACCCAGTTTCAGCCGGCCGCCCTCGCCGCGGCGTTGTGGCGCGGCACCACGTTCCCCACCACGGGCACGACCTTTCCGGATACGACGCCGGACAAGCCCTATCTCTCCCAATACTCCGTCACCGATTTTCCCAAGGCGTCCACGCGCAATTCCCTCGGTGCCACCCTCGACTACCGGATCGGCGAGCACGGTCGCGTCTCGCTCTCGTTTCAGACCGTCACCTTCGGCCAATTCACGAGCAACCACACGCTCACCTATTTCATCAACAGCGTCGCGGCCGGAAATTTCAGTCCGACGTTCACGCGCAGCGTGGCCGGCCAGAGCGAGATTCGCCTCACGACCACGTCGCGCCACCGCGACAGCATTTCGTTTATGCCCACACTCGTTTACCGGCACGACGGTCCGGTCTGGAAACTCGATGCCGGGGCCGGCCACTCGCGCTCGCGCACGCACTTTCACGACATCTCCGATGGCAACTTCAACACCACCGTCGCGCGCCGCACCGGTGTGACCGTGGCGTTCGACGACATCGGCTACCTGCGACCCGGCCGCATCACCGTGACCGAGGGCGCCACGGGTGTGCCGGTCGATCCCTTTGACATCGATAGCTACGCGCTCTCGACGACGACCGGAAAATACCACCGCACGGTGGATGTGCAGCGCAGCGTTTATGCGAACGCCCGGCGGGATTTCCCTTGGCGCGTGCCGGTCACGCTCAAGGGCGGCCTCGATCTCAAGCAGCAGATGCGCGACCAGCGCGAAACCACCATTCCCTACACCTTTGTCGGGGCCAACGGCGTCCCGACCACCACCCCGGTCGGCACGAGCGACGACGGCGCCGGCGTGGTGTTCGACGACGTGTTCTCGCAGCGGGCGCTCCCGCTCGGCTTTCCCGCTGCGCAGTGGCACAGCGACCGCAAACTGTGGGATCTTTACCAGGCGAGGCCGGCGCTTTTCACCATCAATGAAAACACCGCCTACCAAAATCACGTCAATAACTCGAAATACGCCGACGAGATCATCTCGGCCGCCTATCTGCGCGGCGACGTGGCGTGGCTGGACCGGCGCCTCAAGCTCGTGGGCGGAGTGCGCGTGGAGCAGACCAACCTCTCCGCGGAAGGACCGTTGACGGATCCGACGCGCAATTTTCAACGCGACGCGAGCGGGCGCGTGATCCGCGGCGCCAACGGCCAACCGCTCACCATCACGACCGACGCCCTCGGCATTTCGAAACTCACGCGCCTCGAGCGCGGCATGCAGGCGAAGAAGGAATATCTCCGCTGGTTCCCGAATCTGAATGTGAGCTACAACCTCCGCGAGAATCTCGTGGCCCGCGCTGCCTATTACTACTCCGTCGGCCGGCCCAATTTTAACCAATACGCCGGCGGCCTCACTTTGCCCAACGTCGAGGCGCTGCCCAGTGCCGGCAATCGAATCACGGTGAACAACGCCGCGATCAAGGCGTGGTCCGCGAAAACCGCCAAGGTCTCGCTCGAATATTATTTTGAAGGCGTGGGATTGTTTTCGGTCGGTGCCTTCCGCCGCGATTTCGAGAATTTTTTCGGCAGCACGGTGTTTCGCGCGACCCCGGAGTTTCTCGCCGTGTATGCCCTCGATCCCGGCACCTTCGCCGACTACGACGTCGCGACTCAGTATAACCTCGAGGGCCTCGTCCGCATGGAGGGCTATGAATTCAACTACAAGCAGGCGCTCACGTTTCTGCCGCGCTGGGCGCGCGGCGTGCAGGTGTTTGCCAACGCGAGTGTGCAGCGAGCGGTGGGCGCCGCGGCGGCAGAGTTCTCCGGATTTGTTCCGCGCAGCGGCAGTTGGGGCGTCAGCCTCGCGCGCCCGGGCTACACGGTGCGGATGAACTGGAACTACCGCGCGCGCGCCCGCCAGGCGCAGATCGCCGCCGGCCGGGGCATCCCCGAAAACACCTACGACTGGGGCAACGAATTTCTCACGCTCGATGCCAGCGCTGAATACCAGCTCTTCAAGCGGGTCAGTCTCTTCGCCACCGTGCGCAATCTCACCAACGCGCCGCAGGATCGTGAGACGGCCAATCCGTCCACGCCCGCTCACGCGCGCCTCCGCCAAACCAACGATTACGACTCGCTGTGGACCGTGGGTGTGAAATCTTCGTTCTGAATCCCCGGTCGCCCTCGACCGCCCGACCCATGAACAAATTCCTCCTCGCGCTCCTCGGCCTCGCACTCGCCCTGGTTCCCCGCGCGCACGCCGCCGGCTCCGGTAAACTCACCGTCACGTGGCTCGACCTCGCCGTCCACGGTCTCGCCGTCGTGGTCGAGACGCCCGGCGGCAAAGTGTTGCTCATCGATACCGGCGGCACGCGCGCGGCGAAGCCCGGCGGTGAGCCAGATTATAACGCGGGCCGCGACGCGATCGCGCCATTTCTGACGGCCCGCGGTTACACGGAGATTGCGGGCATCTCGGTCAGCCATCCGCACGGCGATCACTACGGAGGTGCGTCGTGGCTGCTCGAAAACTGGAAAGTTCGCTCGTTCGTAGACAACGGCTATCGGGGGCGCGGGCAGACCGACGGTTACCTGAAAGTCCGCACGACGGCGCAGCAGACCGCGGGGGTTTACTTGCTCAATCAGGCAGCCGCGGCCCAGTCCGCCGAGCTCCGAACTGCTGCGCAGAAAGAGGGCGGCAACTACCGCGCCGTGGTGGCAGGTGATGTGCTCGACTGGGATCCCGCGCTGACGGTCGAAGTGCTCTCGCCGCCGGCGGAGTTCCTCGGCACGACGACGGACCCAGCGAAAATTTCCGAGCACGGCCTACTCAACCAGAACTCCATCGTCCTGCGCGTGCAGCACGGGAAGAACGTGTTTCTGTTTCCGGGCGACTGTTACGGCGGCGGCTTCGAGGGGCACCTCAAGGCTAAGGTAGCTCCGGAGCGCCTGAAGACCACGGTCCTCACCGCCCCGCACCACGGTTTCAATCCCGGCACGAATTTCCCCAAAATGGTGCAGGCGGAGATCGTGGTCGCCTCGTGTCTGCCGGATTATCCGAGCAACGCCAACACCCCTAATCCCCGCTCGCCGGGCACGCGCGCGCACAAGGTCTTCGGTGCGCTGGGTGCGAACGTCTACGTGACCGCGTGGCACGGCAACGTGCAGGTGGTCTCCGACGGCGAGACGGTGAAGGCGACGATCCAACGTGAGTCCGAGCCATGGCCGGAGCCGAATGACGCTCTCCCCGCGCCGGCGCCGGCGAAGAAATGAGCGGCATCGTCGGCCATTCCCTCTATGCGGTGCTCGGCGCGAAGGCCGCCGCGCACCGCGGCGTGGGCCTCGCGGCGATCGCGACGCGAAATTTCCCGAGCTACCTCGCCGGTGCGTATCTCGGCAGCGATATCCAGGTGATGCCCGAGGCGTGGTGCGTCGATACCGGCCGCGAGGTCGGCTTCGGCACGGTGCCGCTGGAGAAAAGCCCGCTGACGGGCGGGGCGGTGCGACTGTGGTCGCTCGCGCACGGCGGGCGCGATTACCGGCCGAAGGAAATTCACGAGCTGTTTTACGGCCGAGCGCACGTCGTCTTCGGGTGGCCGCGCGCCGCCCAAGCCAATGCCGTGGCGTGGGAGCGGTTGCCGGAGTATTTCGCCGCGACGCTTGAGGACACGCTGGAGTTTTACGGCCCGAGCGAGCGCACGATCGCTTACGTGCTCGGCTGGATGGTTCACGTCGTGAGTGACAGCCTGATCAAGTCGCAGCGCGCCGGTCTCGAGCTGCATCTGCTCGACGGAAAATACACGCCGCGCAACCGCCCGATCCAAGATCTCGTTTCGTTTCACGAGATCGGCATCAAGGAGTTTCACCTCAACTGGCCCGCGCTTCTCGCCGATTTGGCGGCGACGCCCGTCGAGCCCGCCCAGATCCACTATATGCGCATCGGAGAAAAGCGCGGCCGGCTCGCGGCGACGTTTCCCGAACTCTGGGATCCGGCGGAGCCCTCGCTGCTCCGCGCTGTCCTCGCCGAGAATCGCCGCTGGTGCGTGCAACACGCGCGCGACGAACTCGCAGCCGTGGCTCTCACGCCCGGCCCCGATGGCCGGCCCGAGTGCAGCGCAGAGATTCGGCGCCGCACCGGCCTCACCTACGCGCAAATGGTAGACCTGGCGGAGAAGGCGCATTACCGCCGCGCGCTCGGCTATATCGGCGACGTGATCGCGGATCTGATGGAGGCGACCGTGCGCGCCTCGCCGCGCTTGGCGAGACTCGGCGGTCACCACGGGCCGGGTTGGGATGTATGGATGCAACGCTGGTAGCGGTGGCGTGTTGTCCGGGTTTCTAAGGCCACGTCCCGTTCGTGTGACAATTGCGTAGCAGCTTCGTGGCAGCGCTAGGCCAGGCTTGTCTCGCTGCGCTAACCGCCTGTTTTTCCTCCAACGTGATCAATCGCTTCCTCTCTCTGGGCCTTGCCCTGCTGGCCTGCTCGTGCGCCCGCGCGTCCGAGGCCACGCCTCCCAAGCTCGCCGTGGTGATCGCGGTGGACCAACTGCGCGCCGACTACCTTGTGCGCTTCCGGCCTTACTTCGGCGAAGGCGGATTCAAGCGCCTGCTCGCAGGTGGCGCAGATTTCCGAAATGCACACTACCGCCACGCGGTGACCCACACGGCCCCCGGCCATGCGCTGATGCTCAGTGGCGTCCACGCCAACGTCCATGGCGTCATCGGCAACGATTGGCTCGACCGCGCCACGTGGGAACAGGTCAATTCCGTGGAGGATCGCGAATCCCCGCTCGTGGGCATCAACCCGGCGGAGCTGGGGCCGGTAGCAGCGGCCAATCCGGCGAAAACCGGCCGTTCGCCCAAAAATTTTTCCGCGGTGACCGTGGGCGACGTACTCAAGCAGCGCTACGGAGACAAATCCAAGGTCTTTACGGCGTCGAACAAGGACCGTGCGGCGATTCTGCTCGGCGGAAAATGGGGTGACTCGGCGTATTGGGACGAGGCCGGGAAATTTGTCACCTCCCGTCACTACCGAGCGGAGTTGCCGGCTTGGGTCGTGGCGTTCAACGCGGAGAAGCGGGCGCAAGGCGCCTTCGGCAAGACGTGGGACAGATTGCTCGCGCCGGAGATCTACGAACAAGTGCAGGGGCCGGACGATGCCGCGGGCGAGTACGAGGGCAGCGGATTGACCAGAGTATTTCCCAAAAGGATCTCGGCTGCAGGCGGCGCTACTTCGGCGGCCTTTCTCACGGCCTACGAAAATTCACCATTCAGCACGGAGGCCCTGGGTGAATTTGTGCAGCGTGCGATCGGAGAAGAACAACTCGGGCGGCACGCCGGAACCGATCTGCTGGGCGTGAGTTTCTCCCAGGTCGATGCGATCGGCCATAATTATGGGCCCGACAGCCACGAGGTGATGGATTCGATGCTGCGCTTGGATCGCGTGCTCGCCGCCTTGTTGGACAAAATCGATCGCGACGTCGGTCTCGCGCGCTGCGTGATCGTGCTCACGTCTGACCACGGCGTAGCGCCGTTGCCCGAGCGCGATGTGACCCGCGGCGGCGCACGCGTGAAAACCGCGGACCTCGATGCGGCGGTGAATAAGGCGCTGGACGCGGCCTTTGGTGAATTGCCCTCGGGCGAGCGGTGGTTTGTGCGCGATAACTTTTCCTATCACCTGCGCCCGGCTGCCTTGGCGGCAAAAAAATTGGCAGTCGTGGCGGTGGGCCCCGTGGTGAAAGCGGCCCTGCTTACCGTGCCCTCGGTGGCCACGTCGTTCACGCGGGAAGAAATTCTCGCCGCCGCGCCGGTGGGTGATGAGCTGCTGGCGATGCTACGTCGAAGCTACCATGCCGCGCGCGGGCGCGACGTGGTGTTTGTGCTCAAGCCGTATTTTATGATCAAGCCGACCAGCGGCTCGACTCACGCGACGCCCTACGACTACGACACGCACGTCCCGATCGTGTTTTTCGGGGCGGGTGTGAAGGCGGGCGTGCACACCGAGTCGGTGGGCGTGGACGATATCGCGCCGACTCTGGCGCCGCTCCTCGGGGTGACCCTACCACCGGTGGCCGTCGGGAAGAAGCTCCTGTGATCGGGGGCGGGCGGCACCATCAAGGTGTCGTGGAAGCCGCTGGGATTACTTCTGCGCTTTTTCGAGAATCGCGATCGCTGCAGCGTTTTTGAACTCGCGCGCGAGATCGAGGGCGGTGACGCCGGGCTTGGAGCGAATGGAGGGATCGGTGCCGCGCTCGAGGAGGAGTTGTACCATCGCGGCGCTAGCGCCGGCAGCGGCTTCGTGCAGCACCGTGCCGCCGAGCTCACTGAGGAAATTGGGCTTGGCTCCGCCATCGAGGAGGAGGCGGGCGATGTCGATTTTGGCTTACCCTCAAGAAACAGGTTATTCAAGTCGTTGGTGGGCCTGGAAAGCTGTTTCTTCCCGTCGGTGCCAAAACTTGTTTTGGTGGGGAGGCTCCCATGCACCAAGGGCGACAAGAGTGTCGCCCATCCGACGGACCGGCGACACTCCTGTCGCCGATGGTGGGCATGGAAATCTGTTTCTTCCCGTCGGGGCCAAAACTTGTTTTGGTGGGGAGCCTCCCATGCAGCAGGGGCGACAAGAGTGTCGCCCATCCGACGGACCGGCGACACTCCTGTCGCCGATGGTGGGCCTGGAAATCTGTTTCTTCACGTCGGGGCCAAAACTTGTTTTGGTGGGGAGCCTCACAAGGAACTCAACGCCGATGCGCTTTCATCGCCTGATCAACCTCGCGCAACTCGACCCGCTTTTTCAAATCATCCCGCCGGTCGTGCAGCTGTTTACCTGTCGCCAGCCCAACTTCCACCTTCACGAGCGCCTGCTTGAAATACATGCGCAGTGGCACCAAGGCGCGCCCACCCGCATCCAACGCCATCCGGATTTTCTCAATATGCCGACGATGCAGCAAGAGCTTCCGGATGCGCTTGGCATCATGGTTGTTAATATTTCCAAACGCGTACTGCTCGATGTGCGCATTATAAAGCCAGATCTCGCCTTTCTCGACTCGCGCAAAAGAATCATTGATCTGCGCCTTCCCCGCGCGAATCGACTTCACCTCGGTGCCCCGCAACTGAATCCCCGCCTCGAAGCGCTCGTCGATGGAAAAGTCACGCAATACTTTAGAATTGCGAATCTCGGTAAATCGCACGGAGGCATCTTTTTTCTTGGCGGCCATTTAATTTTGGATCGGCGATTCAGTGAAGTGACAAAAAAAGCGGCCGAGTTCTGCACAACAGAACAGGGCCGCCCAAAGTTGCCAACGCCGTAAATCCTCAAACCGCCAGTTCGTGACTAATTTTTCCCTCGATGATTTCACGAAGGGCCGTGTCCTCGGGAGAAATTTTCTCGAGCGACTCGACCAGCGGACGGTTTCCCTGGCGCAACTGCTTCACTCGGCGCGATACCATATTGATCAGAATGTTGGGATCGTCCACTTTCGTCAGGGCTTCACGGATGTAATCGTCTCTCATAAATTGATAAAAATAGGCGTAAAAGCGGCGAAACCATCCGAGCGCAGGCCGATCGTCAATAGTGAATTATAACCCAAGAATACTTGTCCAGAGTTGTTCTAGGCAGAAGCGGCGTCACGGCCGGCGATTTCCCAGCCTGCTCGAGCCACCACCCCGCCCCGCCGGCTTGAAGATCGATCGCTGAACGCTGCATCGCGGTTGCCGCGACCACGCCTTCCCGCTCAACCCCACCCGCTGATCGGCCGCTTCACAAAAATACTCTGGCAGGCTCGTCCCCGCTTCCGTTCAAACGGACGAAGCCTCGCCGCCAAATGACACCGCCTTCACGCCGAGCGCGAAGTCCGGCCACCCTCCAAAATCTTCACCCGTTTTTTACGGCTGTGACCAAGGGGCTTGCCTTGTTTAATCTGAAAGCGCGCTGCGTAAATCGCTGGGCATAAAAACAATCGCACCGGGCGGGTAACCGCCGAGGCGACGAGACTTGACCCGACCTGGGCCGCTCGCTTCGCGCGAACTAAGCCACTCTCCGGCCCGCCCATTTCGATGCTGACAGCAAACCGGAAACCGCAACGTGCGAGGATTATAGTTTATTAATAAATACTCATTTAACCGAGGAAGAGCGCTACGCGCGTTTCCATTTCCAACCATGCCCGGACCGATGCTCGCTGATCTTTAGGGAAATCGGCGATGACCTTGAAAATAATTCTGACGTGTTTTTTTAAAGTTTTAGGCGGACCGCGACGATAGCTGTATACGTCAAGACAATCGTCGAGACCGGCGCGTTTCGGA
>CAMDOF010000180.1 GCA_945903465.1 Opitutus sp. GAS368 | reverse complement strand
AGTCGGACTGCGTGAAAACAAACAAGGAAGCAGCCGACACGGTGAAAGCGCGGGAATACGCTGGAAGGCGTGAAAGAGTAAGTCATGGGGTACGACAGGGATTGCTCCTAAGAAATTGGATTTGCGGGGGGAGGGGCATGGTGGGACGGCGATGAGTTAGCTGTAAATGAGTCGATTTTGAGAGGGCGGCGGGCTCGGATGAGGCTGGGGAATTGGGGCGGGGAACGACGGCGGCGGAAAGGGGGATTGCGGGTGCGAATCGCGGCGCGGCTTGCCGTTGGGGGCAATCAACGCGGGGGGACGATGCGCGGATGCAGGCCTCCGGATTGCTCGGAGTCAAGGAGCCAGCGTTTTTAGAGTTGCTAGGAAACTGGATTTGCGGGGGAGAGGGGTTTCCGCGCGCGACTCAGGCCTTGCAGTCCTTCGTGGTGCGAAATGTCGAGATGGCCCCGCCCGGCTCCGGCGAGACGGGTGGCCCGCGGGCGGGCGAGGGAGAGACCCAACACCACCAGCTTCAGATTGGGAAAGTGCTTGGCCAGGTCGACCAGTGGGCTTACTTCGACCGGCGGAAAGAGCGAGGGAATGCTGGGTGCGGCGGTCCTCCATCTCGGTGGCGATTTGGACAATAAGTCCCCGGCGATCCGCGCCTTCGGCGACGCGGAGAAAACGGGGATCGTCGAGTTTGTAGCCGTGGTCGTTGGGATGAAGGCGGATGCCGGCCATGCGGTGGACTTCGTGGCAGCGCCGCAGATCCTCCTCCCAATCGGTCAAAGTCGGATTCACACATCCAAAGGGCAGCCGTAACCCCTGGCCCTGCTGGCGGCAGATTTCGACGAGCCGGCTATTTACTGCCGGGACATCGCGATGCAGCAGGGCGTCGAGGCTGCTGGTCCATGCGCGTGCAACGCCACCACGGCGCAAGAGCGGGACCAACGAAGCGGTCTCGTCGGCCGGTGATCCGGCGAAACGGCCAGCGGGCGACGTAAACGTTGACGTCGGTGAGAATCCCCCCGGCCGGGGTGTTGGCCGGCGCCGGCCCGGCGGCGATGGCGGAGGCCCGTCCATGCGCGAAAAGCGCGAGCGCGGCAGCGGTGGCGATCGATCCTTGGAGAAAGCGGCGGCGGCTACCGGAGATCATCGAAAAAGGTGTGGCGGGGAATACCGAAATCGGAAGTGGGGCGGGGCCGGAAATCTTTCCGCGGGCCGGGAAGATGGGGGGGAAGGCAGACTCCGCGGAAACGCCGGTCAATGGTTTGTTTTGTCCGCGGCGGTGCGGCGGCGGGGTTCCGCCGGGCCAAATGCGTTGACCCTCCTCCGGCTCCCATGCAGCAAGGGAGGGTCGCACGGCTTCAGTCAGCCGCGATCCCCGCCCCATGAAACGATTTTTCTGCCTGGTCATGTCATTCATCGCTTCGGTCGCTATTTCTGCAGAATCCGCGCCTAAGCCTCAGGCTGGTTCGCTGCGCATCGGCCTCGCCGCACTCAAGCTCGGCAAGGACATCCCGGCCGGGGTCGAAAAAATCAAAACGGTACTCGCCGACGCCGCCCAGAAGCAGGTCGACATCGTTTGTTTCTCGGAGACCTATCTGCCCGGGCTGCGCGGCGGTTCCGCCCCCATGCCTTTGCCCGACCAGCCGGTGCTCGAGCGTGCCCTGAGCGACCTGCAGGCGGCCTGCCGGCAGTATCGCGTCAGCGCCATTGTCGGGATGGAGTGGGTGACGCCCCGTGGCCTGCAAAATCGGGCGTTTGTGATCGATGCCAGCGGCGAAGTCCTCGGCCACCAGACGAAGGAACAGATCACCCCGGGTGGGGAGGAGCGGAATTATGTGCCCGAGGGAACCCGCCGCATGTTTCAGGTCAAAGGCGTCCCCTTTGGTGTGGTCGTCTGCCACGAAGGCTGGCGGTTTCCCGAGACGGTACGCTGGGCGGCCGTGCGTGGGGCCAAGATCGTTTTTCAGCCGCAGGTCACCGGGAGCGACACGGGCACTGCGGTGCCAGCCGGACGGGAGTGGGGGAAGTCCTACTACGAGATGGCGATGATCCTGCGGGCCAAGGAAAACTCGATTTACTTCGCGAGCGTCAACGAGGCGATGCGCCGGCAAAATTCCGCCACGTCGCTGATCGATCCCGACGGCAATCTGTTGCAGTGGGTGCCCTATGGCGAGGAGGGCCTGCTCGTCGCCGACCTGGATCTCAACAAGGCCACGGGGTTCTACGCGAAGCGCTACCGCCCGGAGTTTTATCCGAAGGACTGACGGTGGCCGGCTTTTAGGGAACCACCGGAGCGATCATTGATTGATTGCTAGGAACCTAGATTTGCGGGGGGGAGGTTTAGCGCGGATATTCAGCCCGCGCTTGGACCTCCCGGGAAAATTCGTGGCTCGGGCTGAAGCGCCGAGCTACTTTTGGCGTTCGTTGGCCCGCACGGTTTCCGCCGGCAACATCAATTCCTCGGCCGAGCGGGCGAGGTACGGCGGCACCGTCATGAGGAGTTTCACGCCGCTGGCGTCCACCAGGCGCCACCACTGCCCCGCAGACTCCTTCGGCACCGGCACGGAAAAATATCCGGCCTGCTTCAGCGTCTTGAACTCGAACAGCACCGCGCCCGCGCCGTTGCGCAGCGATCCCTTGGCCTGCTCGGAGTAACCCGAGACCGACTTCGCATCGGCCGGCACGAAAAAAACCAGTGAGTAAGCGCCATGCAGCCGCGTTCGCTCCGCCGGCGAGGCCGGGATCGCCACCGGCCGCCCAGCCGGCCACGACACCGCAGTCAGATCGCCGCCGTCGGCAATCTCCAGCCGGTGCAAGCCGGCGAGCGGTGTCTTCAGGACAATCACATGATCTTTTTTGTCGACCGGAACCTTCGCGGTATCAACCGGCGTATCGACCAGCGCGTGGCGGTCGGAAAACAGCCGGAGATTGACCGGTCCCCGATCGGCATAAATCAAGCCGCCGCTGACCGTGAACTCAAAGACCTCGCCCTCTTTCGCCGCGTAGAGATACAGATTGTTTGTTCCGCGCAGCTTCAGGGCGCCCGGCGCTTTGCTATCCCCGGTCAGGCCCGCCGGCACCAGTTGGCGGGAAAAGGCCACGGATTCGAACGTGGTTAACGGATTGCGGGCCACGCCCTGCCGCAGGAGTTCGGCCAGCTCGTCCGGCGTCAGCCACGTTTCTGGCGCCGGCGAGACGACGCCCGTATCGTCCCAGGCGATCGGCGATTTCAGTTCCTTGTGCCGCCAGGCCTCGCTGCGCAACACCCCGTAGCCGGTGGCCATGTTCGTTTCGAGAATGCGATACGCATAGTTCGCGAGTTCGGCATAGGCTTTGGCATGCGCGGCACCGTCGGTGTTTTCATACGCGAACGTCAGTTCCGCAAAGCGAGTGTACAGGATTAGATCCTCGATCCGGGCCCGCACCGCCGCGGAGCCGGCCTTCGCGCGCGCTTGTTCCAGGCCGCGGTACATCCGGCCAAGGAGATCCTCCGAGATCAGCGGATTGCCCGAGGCCAGCACCGCGCGTTCATAGAACTCCCGCATCTCCGGCGCCGCCGGGCCAAAGGAGCGGGCAAAAAAATCATCCAGGATCGCCGGCACGCGCCGCGCCTCGTCGAGATTCCAGAGGATCCGCGCGGCGAGATAATTGCCCAGGCCGTGCGCGCCCCAGCCCTGGCTGGTCTCCGCCGTCCAATACCGGGCGCCGAGCGAATAGTAGTGCGGAATGCTTTTGGCAATATCGTCGAGCCGCGCGGCGCGCGACCGCCCGGGAAGATCATGATCCCAGGGCCACACGCCCAGGTACTCGCGAATTCCCATCTCGGCCCCTTTTCCGTGCCACGCCGCCAGCAGCTTTTCCACCGTGTGTCCCTGCCGCAGGAAATTCGTCGCCACGCTGACGATCACGTGCGGATCGACCACGAGGTCCGGCGGTGGCGAGTGCTCCGCATACGCATACATGCCGACCCTGCGGCCGGGAAACTCCGCCTGGATGGCGCGGGCCACGTGGTTCGAAACCGTCAGGGCCTGGTTCGAGGGCGTGCCGAGCGGCGAATCCTTTCTCCAGCCGCCGCCATCGCTCGGATCGCAACTGATGCAGTCCCAATCCGGATTCCGCCTGAACTGCTCGACCGCATCCTTGGCCAGCAACTCCAGCAGGAGGGGATGGCTCGGATCGAGTTTGGTATTCTCACCCGGCGGTCCCACCAGCGTCTCCGGATGCGCGGCGAAGAACTCCGGATTCCGTTTCACGATCGCCCCATAGGAATGCTGCGTCTGCAGCTTGAAACCCGAGTCCATGCGGTTGCGGATCTTCCACTGCTCATAAGCCGATTTCGTCTGCGCCGACTGCGATCCACCCATGAACAGGTACCGGCTGTAGTAATCCGGCGTTTCAAACGTGTTCAGCGCCAGCTTCAGCTCCGGCACCGCGGGCCAGATCTCCCAGTGCGGTCCGGGGAAATACTGCCGAAAACCCGCCCGATGAAAAAAGTCCCACATCGCGTTGCGCAGCCCGAAAAGCGTGCGGCCGACCACCCATACGCGACCTGGCTCCGTGCGCAGAAGATAGTCGTCGCGCGCGAGGACCGCCGACCGCCCGGCTGACGGCGCCGGCAGCTTGCCCGGCCACTCGGCGTCGAGGCCGAACGCGATCCCGTCGGCCCGTCCAGTTACGATCGTGAACTCCGCGCCTGTGATCCGCTTGAGACCCGCGGCGAACTCGGTCGCCAGGGACTTCACTTCCGGCGCGGCCTCGCGCGCGAGGACCACAGAGAGTTTGGCCTGACCCGCCGCACTGAGTTCGACGACGGGTGCCGTTGCCGGTACCGCGGCTTGGGCCGCGAGAGCGATGCCCGCAAAAATAAAACCAATCAAAAAGGGGGCGTGGAGGATCAGCCGAGGCACGGGCTTCATGGGTCTTAAAGGGGGATCACTCGAGGTCGCGCGGCGACACGTTGGTCACGCCGGGCACCACGCGCGCATTTCGACCGTACTCCGTCCGGGCCGTGTTCGCGGCGGTCGCCGGATCTGCGAGCGACACCGGGTTGACGAGGACGATTCTCCCGGAGCCGGCGACCTTCGCAATATCCGGAAGGTCGAAGTCGAAAAAAACCCCGGGCACGATCGAATCCGCGAAGAGCGACGGAATCGCCTTGGCGCGGGTCACATCGCGGAACGACAACGGTGCGCCGTCGGCGACGATCTTCCTGATCCCAGGTTCCATCGCGGCCGCATAGAGCGCGATGAGGCCCATCTGCCCGCGGCCGATGACCGAAATTTCCTTGGCCGTTACGTCCGGTCTGGCGGCGATGCCGTCGTACACCGCCAGGAGATCCTGCACACGCATCCCGGACATCGTCTTGCCGATCGTGATCGCCCGCATCGCGGTGCGGTAGCGCTGCGTATAGCCAAACTCGGTCAGCTTGTCCGGCGGCAGCAATCCCCGCAGCCGGGCCACGACCACCATATAGCCCGACTCGATCCAGCTCGCGAGTTCCCGGTCCCATTCCGGGGCGGCCGGACTCTCCGTGTCGGCGGCGATGATCACCACCGGACGGCGGGCGCCCGTCGCGGCCGAGGGCCCGATGATCTCGACCTTGAGCGTGATGCCCTTTTCCGGCGCGATCTCCGCCGTCTCGATCCTGTGGCCGGACTGCATCCTGGTGCCGGTACTCGTCACCGTCGGCTTCGCGCGCGTGAGTGGCATCTCGAGGCGCGCCGCGATGACCGCGCGGGCGTCCGAGGCGTTGTCCATCTGGGCGAGCCGCCGCGCCGCGTACAGTCTCTCCGCGGTTTCAAGCGAAAGCTGCTGCATCGTCTTTCCCTTCAACGCGGTCACGACCTGTCCGGTGGCGGTGCTTTGCAGCGCCTCGATCGTCTCCGGTTTGACCGTCGGCTCCTGGACCGGACCGCTGCGCCCGTAGAACCAGCGATCAAACCACGCATAGGTTGCTTCCCGCCGTGGCTGCGACCAGCCGTGGGGATCGTTGTACTCGAAAAACTCCAGCTGATCCGCGGCTCCCAGCAGGGAGTAGATCGGCTTGCCCTCCGCGTGCGCGGCGTGGGCGCCGGCGATCGGGAAGGAGTCCTTCGTCGCCGTGAGCATGATGATCGGCTTGGGCGCAAACGCGATCAGCACGTCGGAATAGTCGATGCCGCGCTTGATTGTCTGATGCAGCACCTGCTCGGGATCCTGCGGCCCGGCCTTGGCCCAAAGCGCGGGCCAGGAGGTCCAATAACACGAGGGCGCCGCGACCGCGATCCGCGGCTCCAGCACCGCGAGAAAGGCCGACTGAGTCCCGCCGCCGGAATTTCCACAGGCCCCGATGCGCTTGGGATCCACATCCGGGCGCGTGAGCAGATAATCGACCGCGCGGATGCCATCCCACATGAAATAGCGGACGATATTACCGCCCGTCAGCATGCATTGCAGACCCGGGCTGAAGTGACCGAGCAATTGCATCTTTCCCGCCGCGTCCCGCTGCTCGAAGCGCTCGCCCTGTCCCGGCGGATCGAACGCGAGCACGATGTGACCGTGGAGCGCGAGGGTGATGAACGCGGTCTGATAAGTCGGATACGCCTTGCCCTCGATGCTGTGGCCTTGCGCGCCGAGAATGGCCGGAAACGGGCCCGCGCCCTTGGTGGGCACGTAGACGTTGGCCGTCACGAAGCAGCCCGGCTGGCTTTCGAAAATCAATTTTTCAACGCGATAGCCTTCGCGTACCAGCGTGCCGGTGATCTGCGCGTGCAGCGGCGTACGCGTCGCCGGCAGGCCGCCAAGGGCGCGCAAGAATTCCGTTCGAACATAATCGGCGCGGGCGGCCACATCGGCCGGGGTCTTGATCGCCGCGAGGTGCGCGTCTCGCGCCCGCCATTGTTCTTCCGCGATCGCGGTCAGGTAGTTTTGCAGCGGGTATTTCTCGGCTGGAGGCGGCGGCGCCTTCCGGGCCGCGGGCGCCGCCGAGAGCGAGAACGGCAGCACGAATACGAACGCAGCAAGCTTGAGCTGCGGCACATGGCGAAAAGAGAAAAGGGATGTGTTCAAAGAATTATTGAGCAGGTCCGCCGTGGCTTGAGCGCAGTCAGGAGAAGTTATTCAATCCCGCCACGCACGCGAGCCTGCGCGTCCCACGACGCGATCCGGCGCAGCCGCTTCGCGGCCAAAACCTCGTAGCACTCTGGCAAATCGAAAGTTTTGATCCCACCCGGCACGAAAACCGACACCGGCCACTTGGACTCTTCGGATTCGACGATTTCGGCAAAGCTCGTGAGGGAGTGTTTCAAGGTGACCCGGGTGACGTTTTTCGAGAGCAGCGCGGCAAACGTCGCGGGCACCGTGCCCCACCCTTTCGCGATCAGATGCACGTCTTGGTGCCCCCATTGAGCCAGCCGCTCGATCACTCGCAGGAGATCGTGGGTTTTTTGTCCCACATATGGATAGTCCAGCATCACGCTGTGCATCGTGTAGCAGTAGTCGCCGCCCAGCCCCGGCACGAATGTATTGGGCTGCGAATCCCCCACGCCGCGGACGTCACAGCCAAAAACAGCCGAGCCCGGTTCAGCCTGCAGGATCTCCTGCACAAGCGGCTCCTCCCGCAACTCGGCGTCGGTCGATTGGTGCGCCACGTACAGGAGGGCCGGACGCGTCGAGCGGTACGGCTGCGACATCACGACCTCATCGCTCAGTTGATACACGATGGCAAAGATGTCGGGCTCGGTTTCGACGGCGAAACTGTTGGCGTATTTCTTCGGATAACGCCGCGAGTTCATGGCCGGCAGGATGCGGAACTCCGGCCGCCCGGTCCGCGGCGGCAACCTGAGCGCGGCGCCAATCGCCCGTTGCAGTGCCGCACCGCTGAGTTTCGGTCGCGTAGTCCGGAACTTTTCCGCGATCTCGCGGGTAAAGGACCAGACCGGCCGCGATCCCAGCCCCGCCACCTGCCCGTTGGGTGTGCACCAGAGCGTCTTGTCGTCCTCGAGTTTTAAATCCGGTTCCTTCGTTTCCTGCGACGAGTTTGTCACCCGGTTGAAAAACGTGTACATCGCCTCGCGCAGCGGCTGCGAATAGCCGTGGTAATCGTCATTGATCAGCAGCGCGGCGTTTTTCTCGCTCCCCAACGAGCGATACAGCGCCTGGACCCGCCGGAAGGCTTCGGCGAGACCGCGTTGATCAAAATTGTCCTTCGCCTGCCCGAGCAGAATTACCGGGTTGGGCGCGAAGGCGGCGAAAAAATCCGACTCGTCCAATCCCAACGCGAGAATCCTCGGCGGGTACTGCTCGTCATCGGCGCCGACTTCGTTTTCCAGGTTGCGGCGAAACGTGGTCACAAAACAGCCGGGCGCGGCCATGGTCACGCGGCGCTCCAGCCCGCAGAGCCATGTGGTCATCGTGCCGCCGCCGGAATTTCCCGTAACCCCGACGTGGGCGGGATCCACCTCTGGACGCGTCAACAGATAATCGATCGCCCGGATGCCATCCCACGCCCGCCACGAGCCGAAGAACTCGCCGGCGAGCAGTTGTTGCTTGCCCAGCCGAATGTGCTGGGTGGAGCCCACGCGCATCCGCTCGCTGCCGTCCGGAGCGACATACTGGCTGCGCTCCCCCTGGCCGATGGGATCGAAAATGAGCACCACATAACCCAGCCGAGCGAGGCCCTGGGAAAACGACTGATAGGCCGGGTGGGCCTTCCCGTTGTCCGAGTGGCCGCAGGTTCCGATCACGGCCGGACGCCGGTCCGGGAGCTTCGGCAAATAGAGATTCGCGGTGACGTAAAATTGCGGGCGACTTTCGAAGATGACCTTTTCGATCCTATATCCATCGCACTCGATCACACCGGTGACCTTCGCATTTAGCGGGGTCTTCTCGGGCCACGGTCCAAACGACTCCTGAATCTTCGCCCTCACGTCGCGTCCGTAGGCTTCGGCGGCCTCCTTGGTGAGTACGCGTCCGCGACGGGCGTTGGCGGCGTGCTCGATGTCACGCAGCTGCCGGATGAAGTAGTCGTGGACCATGCGCGGAAACCGGTTCAGCGGGACCAGCACGGTCGCTGGCTTGGTTTTGGCAGACGAAGCCGCCGCGCCTGAGGCCGCGCTCGCGCGACCGAGAATCGGCAGCGACAACCCGCCCAGTCCCATCAGCCTGATCAGCTGGCGACGAGAGAGCCGATCGGCGGCATTGGTCGGGTGGTTCATGGTGGTGGGAGGCGCGCGGCTTGAGCTTCGGGCCGTCATTCGGCCGGCGGCCCGGGATTTGAAATTCCGCTCAGGTCAGTTTCGGCACGAAGAAGGGCTGGCGGTATTCACGCGTGCCGAGGGCATTCGCCGCCGCGTTGTCGACGAATCGTTCGGCGGTGGCATCGTACGCGAGCGGAACGCCGAGCGACAGCGGCGTCTTGATCAGATCGATGCCATTGGCCGCGAGATGCTCGGTCATCCGGCCAAAGGCCTCCGCGAGCGAAGGGTTGCCCGAGATCTTCTCACGCAATTCGTCCGGACGGAGGGCCCGGCCCAGCCGCTGCGAAATGTTTCCGGCATGGCACAGCGCACTGGAAATGTGCCCGTCTTCGATCTGGCAAGGCAGGTCCTTCATTTGGCGACTGCGGACGACATCGAGAAAGTTTTGAAAATGGACCAGCACGGGATCCTTCTTGCTGGCCTTGAATTCGCGGGCCGGCCGGCCGGCCCGATCGAAGGCTTGTACTTTGCGGGCATCCACGACGATCGAGCCGCCTTCGCCTGTCACCACCACGCCGACGGCGGCGCCACGGTACTCATCCATCTGCTCAGATTCGGCTTTGGTGGGCAGACCCCGCACCTCGAACAGGAGCGGCGCGCTGGGATACTGGTGCACCAGCACCTGGGTGTTGGCCGTCTCACCGTCGTCCTCGTAGCCCAGTCTTCCGCCTAGACTCAACGTCTGCGGCGCCATGCCGCGTTCCCCGAGAAACCACCGGGCAATATCCATTTCGTGGACACCCTGATTCCCCAAGTCGCCATTTCCCGTCGCCCATTGCCAGTGCCAGTCGTAATTGAGATTCTTGCGCCGGAGGGGCGTCTTGGGCGCCGGACCCAGCCAAAGATCATAGTTCACCGTCGAGGGCACGGGCTGCGGTCCGGTCGACTTGCCGATGCTGGCGCGGCGCTTATAGCAGAGCGCGCGGGCCGAGGTAATGCGGCCGAGATTCCCCGCCCGCACCCACTCGACCGCCTCGATGATCGGGCCGCGCGAGCGGCTTTGCATTCCGGGCAGAACCACGCGCTTATATTTGTGCGCCGCGGCCACCAGCTGGCGGCCTTCCCAAATGTTGTGCGAGACCGGCTTCTCCACGTAGACATCTTTCCCCGCCTGGCAGGCCCAGATCGCCTGCAGGGCATGCTGGTGATGCGGCGTCGCGATCACGACCGCGTCGATGTCAGGCCGGGCGAGCATATCGCGCAGATCGACAAAGGTCTGCACCGATTTGCCTTTATCCCGGAATGTTTTCGCCGCGCGCTCGAGCACCTCGGTGTTCACGTCGCACAGCGCGACGATGCGCACGCCCTTCAACTGCCGAAACGCCTTGAGCAGGCCGCCGCCGCGACCGTTGAGGCCGACCATCGCAAGGCGAATGTCTGCGTTCGCTCCGGCAACCTGCGACCACGACTGCGGAGACAGTGCGGCCGTGGTGCCGGCGATGCCGGCAGCCTTGAGAAACGCGCGACGGGTAATCGAGGGAGATTTCATGGCGGGGAGATCGGAGTTCTGGTGTCGACGAGATCGTGAGAATCGCGCGGCGCGGCGGGGTTAAAAGGTACCCTTGATGCCGACCGACATCTGCCGGCCGTATCCCGACGTGCTGAAGGTACGCGCGTAGGGCGCCGCGTTGGGGCCGTAGCGCTCGCCGAGAACGAAGGTCTTGGTCAGATTCTTGCAGACGGCATAGAGCGCGATGCGCTGGGTGATCCTGTATTCGGCGTTCAAGTCGACGTAGGTCTTGGGCGCGGTGTAGCGAAACGACCCCGGCTCGACGCCGGTGAGCGCCAGTCCCTTGATTCGTCCCTGAAAATTCCAGTTGAGCATCACGTTGTAGCGCGGGCGGGATAGACTGATCCCCCAGTTGGCGGACCGGGACATATACTCGCTGAAGTCCGCAAGGTTCTCCGCCTTGAGATGCTGCGCGGTGCCGTTGCCGTGGATTTGGAGTCCCTTCAGCCATGCGGGCACAAACGGGACGAACAGCCGCATTTCCGCCTCGACGCCCGAGATGTGGGCGTCGCCCACATTCTGTTTCGAGTTGACGGTGTAGTCGATGTACTCGCTGCCCAGTCCTAGATCGGCCAGCAGCGCGGCGGACGCCGGCATGGAGGTGCCGCCGAAGAAATCCGCGATGTTCTTGTAGAATGCGCCCACCGACAGGACGGTGCCGTTGGCCGGGTAAAGTTCGAGCGAGAGATCGTAGCTGTTCGCGGTCCAGGGCTTCAGCCCGGTATTGTTGATCGTGATCGTCTTGATCGCGGTGCTCGCGGGATCGGAGATGGTTGTGCCCGGCGTGATCTCGCTGAAATTGGGCCGGCCAATCGTCCGGGCGTAGGCGCCCCGCGCGAGCAGCTGCGGCGTGATCGTGTAGGTGCCGTTTAAGCTGGGATAAAAGTCGCCGTAGTCCCGCGACGCGTGCGCTCCGCGATCCTTGTACCGAAGCCGCGCCGTCGCCACGGCATCCGAGGTGACCGGGATTGGCCGGCCGTTGGCCCCGAGGATCAGGTTCCCCTTGGCGTCCTGTTGGTACGTGGCCCGCAGATCGTTGAGGATGCCGTAACCGTCGTCCTTCGTCCGCTCATAGCGGACTCCGCCCACGAGCCTGAGCCGGTTCTGGAGCAGGGGTACATCTGCCCGCAGGTAACCGCTGGTAAGCGTCTCGGTGATCACCGACGAGGCGGCCGATGTGCTGATCGTGTTCACGTCGTTGAACTGAAAGTACTCGGGGTGGCTCTTGAAGAGCGCCGTCACCTTGCCAAGATCCGCCCAGCGCGCGTCGCCCTTCGAGCCGTAGGGCAGGGCATGGAAATCCAAGTCGGACATCACGGCATAGTTGGTGGCGAGATCGTCCGCGGTGAAGGCCACCCGATCCGGGCCGACGAAAGTCCAGAGGTCGGTGGGGGCGCGACGGTCTTTCTTGCGCAACCGAAAATCTGCCCCGGTCTTCAGGGTGATCGGAAGGATGAAATCGATGCTGCGCTTGGCGTCGGCCGCAGCGCTCCAGTTGAGATCGCTCGTCGCGACGCGCTGGTTCTGGATGCTCTCAATCGAGAGGTTGTTCTGATCGTACGGGTTGAACGCCACCCCGGCCGCGGTCTTCGCGGTAATCAGATTGGGCACGCCGCGGTTGATTTCGTCATAGCGCACCGCCGCATTCCGCATCCGGAAGCTCGCGCGGCCGACCGCCTCTGGATTGATTGGCTGACGGTTGTAGGAAGCCTTCGAGTAGGCCGTCCCGGCCGACATGGCCCACGTCGGCCCGGTGTGCCGGTAGGTGGCCTTGCCGAAAATATTCCGCATCAGAATGTCGTGGACCTGCAGATAGCTGGACCACGGTTGCGCGGTCGTGGGACCCTGGAGGAAAGCAGCGCCGTAGGAGACTGGCGCGCCGGGGTTGGCCGTGAACGATGCCGTCGGCTGATAGGTGTCGGCAAAAGCATACTGAAACGAAACGGACAGCACGTCCGTGGGTTTGAATTTCCAATCAAACGATGCGCTGCCCGCGATCCGCGTCCAAAGCGCGGCCGCCTGATTCATCGCAAACGAGCCCAAATACGGATTGGTCGGCGTGATGCCGGCCGCGCCGGCTGACACCCCGATCCAATTCGGATTGTAGTCGTTGTTCGAGTCGTAGCGCTTGGTATAGAGGCCGGTGATCGTGTACCCGAACCGCTCGTTGACCGGCACGACGGACTTGAAATCGAACCCCGGCTGAAATCCCCTCACGCTGGTGTGCCGGTCGGCCGCCGGCACTTTGTCGAGCGTCGCGTGCGCCGCGTTGAAATTGGTGTACATCCGGTAGGAGGTCTGCGGCGTCTTGCGGTCAAAGGCGCTGGCGGGAATGAGGTTCACGGATCCGCCCAGCCCCGTGGCGGGAAGATCCGGCGTGGGCGACTTCGTGACTTCGATCCGCGAGACGTTGTTCATCGAAAGACCAAACAGGCTCATGCCGCGGTCGTTCCCCGACGACACGCTCGACACATCGGAGCCGTCGACCGTCACGGTGGTGGCCGCGCTGGGCATCCCGCGCAGCGACACTGAATTTGGATCCCAGGCGGAATAGCCCACGGACACGCCGGGCAGGAACTTGAGGAATTCGCCGACATTGCCGTCGCTCACGTCGCCGAACTGATCCCCGGATACCACGTTCTTGACGTTGGCGGCGAAGCGCCGCTCGTTCACCGCCATTTCCTGCGCGTTCTTCACGCGCTCGGCGGCGACGATGAACGGGTCGAGCTTGGTGGCTTCGCCCTCGCCGCGGCCCTTCGACGCTAGGCCGAAGTTCTGCACCACGACGTCGCCGGCGCGCACCGTAACCTCGGCGGTGCGCTCGTCGAGTCCAGTGTAGAAAACGCGGAGTTGAACTTTGCCCGCCGTGATTCCGGTCAGGCGGTACTCGCCCTCGGAATTCGTCAGGGCTTCGGCCTTGGTTCCATCCACGGTGACCCGCGCGTTGCTCAAGTAGACGCCGGTCATCGTGTTTTCAACCCGGCCCTCGATTCGACCCGCCTCCGCGCCACCGGCGGGAGCACCGGCGGAACCGCTCGTCGCCGGCGAAAGCGCGAGGGCAAGCCACGCACCCAACACCAAATTGCTAGGAAACTGGATTTGCGGGGGGGAGGGGTTTAAGGGTAGGGGCATCGTGGGATGGGGATGAATTAGCCGTAAATGAGTCGATTTTGAGAGGGCCGCGGGGACGGCTGATGCTCGGGACTTGGGGAGGGGAACGACGGCGGCGGAAAGGGGGATTGCGGGTGCGAATCGCGGCGCGGCTTGCCGTTGGGGGGCAATCAACGCGGGGGGACGA
>CAMDOF010000179.1 GCA_945903465.1 Opitutus sp. GAS368 | reverse complement strand
ATTATCCGAAGCCGGAAACCACCTCCGCGCCCGACCACGATCCGCCCGGCCAGCCGGCGTGACCTCGTCTCGAGACGCGGTGCCCCGGTCGCCCCGCCCGCGGGCGGCCGAGATTTTTTCACCTTCCGCAAGCTTGCCGAAGCTACACGCTCCACCTGCTTTCCTCCTTGGACGAAGGCGACCCTCCCTCCGCAGTCCGCGTTCAGCATTCTGCTTTCTTCGCGTAACGTGCGCGTTCACCGTCAGCTTTTTCCACCCTCAGCAGTTACGACTTTTTTTGAAATCAAACTCCCCAAGACTTGTTTCCAGCGGCCTTGATTTCCTCCGTCCAACCGGCCGCTAAAAACAGGATTTCCGGTGGAGGGGCTGGTTGGGCCGGGCCGGCCGTGTCTCAACTCTGGCGGCACGTTCAGGGTTCCGCTGGCCCAGGCCTATATTTTATCGCACGTCACTCCGTCCGCGGAGAGTTTGGCGAAGTGAGCCATCGAAAAATCGCCAACCAAAAAGGGTGCCGTGCCCTCCGGGAAAATAGGGTTTGTGCAAGCCGTCGCGTGCCACCGGCCCAGCGTTGCTCCTGAAATTTATTTGCGCGCGGGAGTCTTGCGGAATTTCGGCCGGAGCTAGAAATTCCCCTTCAAGCCGAAAGTCCAGAGTGACCCGATGTCGAATCGTTGGCGAAATTGCGCCACGGCCGGGGTGCTCGGCCCGGAAACTTCGTTGTCGTCTTTGGCCGGTCCGAGATTTCTCAGATTGGCAAAGAGCGTGAAATGCCGGCTCAGGCGGTACTCACCAAGGAGATCGATGTTCAATCGTTTTAAAGCCCAGTTGTAGGTGCCCGACTCAATACTGCTGCCGGCCGCGATCGCCGTGCCCCGTTGCTTGGCTCGATAATTCCAGTTCAGGCGCACGCTGTACTGCGGGCGGGTCAAACTTGCGCCCCAACTTGCGGCGAAGGGAACGAAACCCGCGAAATTTCCGCCAGTATCATTCACCGCCCTTTGCCAGCTCGCGTTGGCAAATACTTGCAGGCCCCGCGCCCACGATGGCAATTCGGTCAGGGCCTGCTTGTAATCAAATTCATAACCTTCCATCCGGACCGTGTTCGCTAGGTTGTACTGCGTGACGACGTCGTACGGGTCGTACATCGTCGAATTTAAATTGTAGAGGCTCAGAAATTCCGGTGTCGCGTTGAAGACGGTACTGCCGAAAAAATTTTCAAAATTGCGGCGAAACGCTCCGGCCGAAATTTGGCCGACGCCCTCGAAATAATATTCGATGCGCATCTTCAGTGTGCGGGCCTGCCAGGCTTTAATCCCGACGTTATTGACGATGATCCGGTTCGACCCGCTCGGCGGGCTCTCCGTGTCGGGCAGCGTTAGGCCACTCGCATATTGGTCGAAATCCGGTCGCCCGACGGACTCGTAGTAAGCCGCGCGGGCGATCAGATTTTCGCGGAGGTGGAAGCTCGCATTCAGACTGGGGAAGAGGCGCAGGTATTCTTTTTCGGCGTGGAGTCCGCGGTCGAGATAGGTGAGCTTCGAAACTCCCAGGGCATCGCTCACGGCCACGAGCGGGAGCGGTCGCCCGCTCGCTCCGAGCAACACCCGACCCGCGGTATCGCGCTGGTAATTTCGCGTCGGATCTGTGAGCGGACCTTCCGCTTTAATATTGGTCTGCTCGGCGCGGACTCCCCCGACCAGCTGCAAGCGCCGGTCAAAAAATTGCACGTCCCCTCGTAAATAGGCGGCCGAGATGAGCTCTTCCGCATGTTTGGAGAGCCCGACTTCCGAGCGGTACCACGCATTCGGATCCGTCGTGAAGTTGGCCGGTCGCGCTTGCGCGAGAGCCCAGAGCTTTTCGTTGCTACTCCATTGCGCTTGAGGAAACCCAAACGGCAAGGTGCGCTCGGAAAAACTCGGATCGAGGAAGGGCGCCGCACTGTCGTCACCAGCCTGGGGGTTCGTGCTGGCGCGGCCGTCGGCTCCGACAAACGAGTAAAGGTGCGTACCCCCGCGGAGGTCGCGCAGGGCGTGCCTCCCATCGAGTCCACCTTTAAGCGTGAACGGCACCGCCCACGCGAAATCGCGCCGACCATGGGCGTAGACGCTCCGCTGTAAATCCGTTGAGCTGTTTTGAATGCTATTCGAGGAGGTCAGGGCATAGGTGCCCAGCTTGAAGGGATCCACCACCGCCCCCGCCGCGTCCGTCACCACGATTCGTCCCGGGCGTAGATAGAAAATATCCTCAAAGGAAACGGTCACGTCCGTGCGGCGCGCCTGCGTGTTATTAAAAAAGGCCTTGTCAATGTCGCGCACGTGATTGGAGCCGTGGGAATGGCCCGCGCCAGCTTCCATCCGCCAGACCGCCCCTTCGTGGCGCCACACCAACGTGGGCATGTACGTGCGGTTGATCCGGTCGCGACCACCTTGCGCGAGCACTAAATCGCCGGCGCCGGCCACCCCTCGCGTAAAACTCGTGCTGAAGTTTCCTGCGACCACGCGATTCACGTTAAAGGTGAGCGCGCGATTCGTCGTGTCGGCGTTGAATGAAAAATATTGGAACGACAGCGCCAGTCGATCGTTGCGCGTCAACCGGTACTCGATGGTCGCGCCAAATGAGCGGCGCGTCGTATCCTTCGGCGCATCGCGCACTACGTAGGTGGAGAGATAAGGCTGGTCGGGGGTTGTGTGCGGAAACGCCACCCCGTTGGTGGCGGCGCTGCCGCCGCGCCATGTGTTCTGGGTGAAATCCTCCGCCGTGTATTGCCGCGCTGATCCCCCCGCCAGGGTGAACCCAAAGCGCGGACTGACCGGCATGATGTAGTTAAAATCGAAACTAGGGTGGGCCTTCGCCGTCGGGTGCTCGCGGGGCCCCGCCGTCCGCTGCAAATCTTTCGCGTTGTCGCGCATCACAAGCGAGAAGGTCGTGTTAAGAAGTGGCCGCGATCGTTCAAATGAACTTCGCGGCACCATGTTGACCGAACCCGCCAAGGCCGCGCCCTGCGACTCGGGGGTGGGCGAGTGCATGACCTCCATCCGCGCGATGTTGTTAATCGAGGCCATGTCGACCTGGACCGACCGGCCGGTGTTGTTGTCCCCACCCGTACTCGCCAGCGTGAAGCCGTCGATCGTGATCGGTACGTTGGCCGAGGGCACGCCGTTGATGGAAATTCCCCGAGCATACCCTCCAGAGTATTCCACCGTCACACCCGGCAGGAACTTCAAGAACTCTCCCACATTACCTTCCGCGACGTGACCGAATTCCCCGGTCGAGACGACGTTGCGAATGTTGGCCGCGAAGCGCTGCTCGTTGATGGCGATCGCCGCACCTTCCATTTCCCGCGAAGCGCCGACGACAAATTGGTCCAAGGTGATCGGGTCGCCTCCGCGCCCGGCCGGCAGTTGCCCCCCGGTGCCCACGAGCGTGATGTCGAGGCGGACGATCTGGCCGGCCGCGACGGTGACAGCGTTCGTCTGTACTCGGAGGCCGGTGAAAAACGCCCGCAGGGTGCGCGGACCGGCTGGAACATTCGGCAGCCGGTAAAAGCCGTCCGCGTCAGTGAATGTTCCCAACGTGGTCCCGTCGAGGGTCAGGTGGACTTTTTCCAGATAACCGCCTTGGTGCTCGCTCGCCACCCGGCCCTCAATCGTGCCGCGCGCCAGCGCTTCGACCGAAAATACCGGCAACCCAATGAAGATCAGGGCCAGTCCGGCCAAGACGACCGCGGTGAAGTGACGGCAAAAAAGCGCCCATGCGCTCGGAGGGTAATTGCTGGGATACATAAAGGGTTCTTCGCTGTTTTCAGTAGGTAGCAGGTAAATTGAGGCGCCCGGCGGTGAAGTAAAGCCATTGGGCCCACTGCGGGTTGGTTGGTGCTGCTGGCGCTCTTGGGGGAGCGGGCGCGGCCTGAGCCCGAGACTTGCCCGGAACCGTCTCGGCCGCTTTTTCTGAAAGCATCGCCGGACCCTCTCGGCCGCTTTTTGCGAGGGCCCTCATCCGCAGAGCAGGCTGGAGCGGTTGCGAGGAGACCGCCGGGTGTTCGGCGGCGACAGTCGCTGGTGGAGCGCCGCCTCGTCTTTAGCCCTTCGCCCATTCGATTTATCAGAGATCATTTTCGGCCAAGATTAGGGTGCCATTCACACGGGCTTTGCCGGTCGGGGTTTCTGGGGTGCACGGGTCTCCCTGAAAATGTCTCATTCCTTTCCTGTTTCTCGCTCGCAAGTTATCTGAATTTCGGCCGTTACTAGGCGAGATGTTCGCCGATCGAATTGATTTATCCCCCAAAACGATCGTTCAGATTGCCCGCTTGCTCCCGGCCGATCTCGGAGTGCTCGCTCGGCTCGGAACGATGTTGCAGGACGTCAATAGTGAACTCTCCGCCATTGCCACTTTGCTCCGCGGCGATGTCGCGTTGGCCGCTCGGATTGTGCGGATCAGTAATAGCGCGACGTTTGGATCCAGTGGCGGGATTGCTTCGGTCGAAGATGCCGTCAATCGCGTTGGCTTCACCGAGATTCTTCGACTTGTGGGGACCGCGACCGCCGCTCGGTTTGCCCACTTGGGCTTGGAAAATTATGGCATTACCGCTCGGCGCCTCCGAGATAATATCCTCTACGGAGCCTTTGCGAGCGAGGCTCTGGCGCGGGCTTCTGGCGCCGATGCCCGGGTCGCGTATACCGCCGGTCTGCTGAGGCCGATCGGGCTGATGATTCTCAATCAGGCGGCGCGCGATTATCTCGCCCCGGGGCGGCATTTCATTCCGGCGGAATGGCCAAGCTACTCAGCGTGGGAGTTGCACTCATTTGGCGTTGATCACTGTGAGGTGGCGGCGCTGGTTCTCGATGAATGGCGCTTTCCAGAGGAGCTCGGTCAAGCGATCCGCAGTCATTCGATGGCCCGCCCAGAAGACCTCACGCGGCCCCTCGCGGCTCTCCTGAATGTCGCGAACGGTCTCGCCCATCGTGTGAGTCGCTCTTTTCCGGGCGAAGTCCACTGGTGGGAGATCACGAAGGATCGGCTCCTCGCCGCCGGCTTGACCGAGCAAGATTTTGAACCGGCGATCGTCGGGACGGAGGCGGCCTTTGAAGCTGCGATCGCCGCGACCTCCGGCTAGTTGCACGCCGTGACCTTCCGTCCACTCTCGGAGGTGAAGTGCCGCGGCCCTTTACCGCCGGCGTGCCAACGTCCCTCCAAGCCGTTTTCGCCCACTTGCTTGGGTTAGGGGATCCTCGTCGCGACCACTCTCCTGTCACGGTCTGCGCTGGTGCGGTCGAGTCCCGATGGCGCCCGACCAAGCTGGCCAGCGCCGCCCGCATCGTGGTGCCGCGGGTCCGGCCTCGGGCTGTTTTGCTCCGGATGCTTGCACCGAGCCGATTCGCAGTAAAGGCTCCTCCGCTCACGAACTTGCGCAGCATGTTTTTTCTTCACCTTCGCCCTGTCCTTTTCAGCCTCCTGGTGCTCTGTGCTGGGCTCGCTCGAGCCGCCGAGCCAGCGTCTGCGCCCGGTCGATCAGCGACGGCCGAGGAGTTGGCCATGCTGAGCAACGCGCTCGAGCGGACCGCGCAAGATTTACGTCGTTGGGCGTACACGGAATCTCGCGTGGTGAAGGATGAGAAAGGTAAAGTGAAGACCGATGTGGTCGTGCGTTATGATCCTTCAAAGCCGTATCCGGATCAGTGGTCGCCGCTCTCTGTTAATGGCCTTCCGCCGACCTCGGCTGATCAACAAAAATATCGCCGCCAAGGGGAGCGCGCCCAGAAGCGCGAGGAAACCGGGGAGGGTTCCGGGCGGCCTTCGTTGGGTGAGTCCATCGACCTGCGGACTGCGTCGATCACGGTCGAAACTGCGGACGCTTGGACCTTCGAGGTTCCTCTAAAAAAAGTCGCGAATGTGCGGTTTCCCCCCGAGAAATTTCAGGTCTTGGTGCGCATCGGCAAGGCGACCCGCGCCTTGGAACAGATCGCGGTCAAGCTGCGCGCCTCGTTTCGCTCCAAGTTAATCGTAAAGGTAAAATCGGGTGAGGGCGTTCTGGAGTTTGCCGCGGTCAACCCGAAGTATCCGCCCACCCTGATCTCGATCAATGGGGATGCTTCGGCTTCAGTTTTCTTTGTGAGTATCGGCGGTTTGCTCGAGCTAAAGCGCACGGATATCAAGCATGTTAAGCCTTTCGACGAGCGCTTTGACGTGCAGATCGGTACTCTGCGGGCGATTGATTTCTGACCGGGGGGCTCCTCGGCTATCGGGCGGTTTCCCCCGCCGGCTTTGCTGAGCGTTGGAAGCAAGCGCTCAGTTAAAACCGCTTTCCAGTCGGCGCCCGGCACGACCTCGTTGGGATCGGCCAAGGGCGCTCGCCCCGCCCACCGGCCGTTTCACCGCCAGTCGATCAATTCTACCTCAAAGATGAGCGTCGCCTTGGGCGGAATACTGCCGGGGCGACCCTTTTCCCCGTACGCCAGCCAGTGGGGAATAATGAGGGTGCGCTTTTCCCCTTTTTTCATTGCTCCGAACGCCTCGTCCCATCCTCGAATAACTGCACCCGTGCCGACGCGAAAGACAAACGGGACTCCGCGGCGGTACGAGCTATCGAAGGAGGTGCCGTCCAATAGGCGCCCTTCGTAATGCGCGATCACCTCAGACCCGACGGTGGGTGTGGCGTCGCCTGTACCCGGCGCCCGTAAAAGGTAGCGCAGACCGGACGGTAGCTTCCGCGCCGTACTGAATAATTGATTGATCTCGTTCTCGTCGTTTGTGCTGAGTTGCGGATTCTGCTTGTTCAGCGCTTCACGCATCGTGCTATTGATCGGCCTTCCGGGGTTGCCGCGTGAAAGCAGTCCGGACCGAGTCACCAACGCGGCCGTGCCGAGAATAATACCGAGTAAGAGGAGGATGAAAATACTTCGCATGGAGTGGGTCCAAGCTATGATCCGGTTTCTGCCCACTTGGCAAACCCGCAAGCGAGCAGCGCGTCATATCATGCGCAGTCGGCGTGCGGGCGTCGCCGGCCGGGCCGCAGCCCGCTCCACCCACGGGCTAATCGTCTTTACCACCACCCTGCCGTCGGTGCGCCTCACGATCCCGTCGCCGTTGATCGTCCACTCGTGCCCAGCAGTAGCCTGCGGGCTCGGTCCACCCGATCCGGTCGACCTTGCCCGGCTCCGCACCGGCTCGGTGCCGATCAGGGGGCCGTGGCCGGTTTTTTTCGGAGAAGATCCAGAGCGGTGGCGGTCAACGCCGTGATCCCCGTCTTGATCGTCGGTTCTGGCACCGGCGCAAATTTTGACGAATGCAACGACGGCAACGCCGTGCCTTTTTCAACGCTTTCGGCCATTTTGTCAGGAGCGACGACGCCGATGCGCACCAAGCAGAGCGGCACGTTTTCGGTCGTGCGCCCGTAGCGGCTGAAGTCTTCTCCGCCCATTTCTGCCTCAATCGCGTGGACTTGCCCCGCCCCTAGCCATGCCGTCAACTCCGCGCGCACGCGACGGGTCAGCGCGGGTTGGTTATGAAGAGCGGGCGTCCCCTCATCGAGCAGCGTGATGATCGGCATCCGCTCCTCAGGCATCCCGGCGGCGATAGCCTCGCCACGACAGATCCGGCGGACCGCCGCTAACGACCGAGCGCGCACCTCGTCGGAATAAGAGCGCAGCGTCAGCTGGAGTTTCACTTCGTCAGGAATGATGTTGTGCTTCGTGCCGCCGTGAATCGAGCCCACCGTGACCACCGCTGGCTCCACTGGCCGCGTCTCCCGACTGACGATGGTTTGCAGCGCCATGACGATCCGGGCGGCGAGGACCACGGGGTCCCTGGTCTTATCGGGATAAGCGCCATGCCCGCCGACCCCCCGGACGAGCACATCCACGCTATCGACATTCGCCATCGCAAAGCCATCGATCAGGCCGACCGAGCCGGCCGGCAGCGTGGCGCTGTCATGGAGGGCGATCGCGAAATCCGGTCGGGGAAACTGGCGGTACAAACCGGCCGTGAGCATAGCGCGTGCGCCAACGCCCATCTCCTCCGCGGGCTGGCCGACAAAGACCAATGTCCCCGCCCAATGGGCGCGTAAAGCGCTCAGGCCCCGCGCGGCCCCGACGAAACATGTCATGTGGATATCGTGCCCGCAGGCGTGCATCGTGGCGACCTCGCGTCCGGTCAGATCCTTCATGCGGGCCTTGCTCGCGTAGGGTAGCCCCGTCTCTTCCTCGACCGGCAACCCATCAAGATCGGTCCGGATCAAGAGGGTGGGCCCTTCGCCGTTTTTCAAGACGCCGACCACTCCGTGACCGCCGATTTTTTCGGTGACGGTAAAGCCCGCCGCGCGTAGCTCGGCCGCCATTCGCGCCGCGGTCTTTTCTTCCAAAAGCGAAAGCTCCGGGTGGGCGTGTAAGGTGTGATACAGTTTTTCTAGTGACGGGTATTCCGTCGCGATTTGATCGGCGACTTTTTCGCGGAGACCGCCATCGGCGGCGGGGAGCGGGCCGGCGAGAATGGCGGCCAGCAGGGCGGTCGGGGCGTTGGCGACGAAGGGTATTTTCATTTGGGTTCTAAGCGTAAAATTAATCCGTCCAAGATCTCATCGGTGTGCAGCTTTAATCGTTGGGCGGCTGGGAGCGGCGGTTGCCGGGCGGCGGTGCGCGCGGCTTGTTGCTGGGCAAACTCAGCCTCGGCGGTGGCTTTCGCCGCTTGGAGAAAGGGTTCCTTCGCCTCGTGCATGGCTCCGCTTTCGGTGAATCCGCGCGCGGTCCCCGGTTGGCCCACAAACTGCGCGGTCAGTTCGTCGCCGATCCAGACGCGCCACTCCGCTTCGTCCGCGAAGTAGACCGCGAGTGCGCCGCGTTGGGCGGTGCCCAGTTGCGTGGCGAGGTTCCGCATGAAAGCCCCGGGCACCGCATCTTCCTCCGCCCGTGGTGAGGCTTTTTGCAGCCGAGCCATCATTCTCAGCCCAGTGGCTCGCTCAAGATTGGCGAGCTTGTCGTTGAATTTTTTTGCCCGTGGCGGCTCGTTGGGGAGTAGATTTTCAGGGTCCTCAAAATGCGGGCGCGTGGGCCGCTCCCGCCCCGCACTGGCCGCCCGGGTGGCTTGGTCGAGGGCGACGAAGTTCGCCGCTCCCGCGTCGAAAGCCCGCGCCGCCGCCCCCACCCGGATAATTCTGATGGCGACAGGATCGTTCGCTTTGATTTGCGCGAGCACTTCCAGCCCGCGGACGACCCGACCGAAGACGCTGTGCAGGTAGTTGAGCCGCCGAGTGGCCGCCAGCGTCAGAAAGAATTCGCAGCTATTGGTATCCGGGCCCGCATTGGCCATGGAGAGAATTCCCGCGGCGTCGTGGCCGAGCCCCCGCGCGAATTCGTCCGCGAAGTGATGCGGGATCGGTTTTTTTTCGTCGTCCGTATCCTTGTGCCCAGGGTTGCCGCTTTGGAGGACAAAGCCCGGCACGACGCGATACCAGGTCAGGCCCGTGTAAAAAGGGCGGCCCTTTCCGGGTGCGAGGGAACCCTCGGCGAGCCCGGTAAAATTGGCGCACATTAAGGGCGCTCGGGTATAGAAAAGTTCTGCGGTGATGATGCCGCGGGGGGTGGTGAACTCCGCATAAAGTCCGGCGGGGAGGTTCGCGTTGGACGTCGTCGTCTCGGCCGCCGCGCGCGGGGTGTCGGGGTGCGCCCGCGGCGCGCTGGCTGCACCGATTTTGGGCGTCACGGTGAACGGCAGCGTGAGCACGAGGGCCCAAGTGAACGAGCAGGCCATCCCGCGGACCACCGACTGGGGGCCGCGGAGACCATCGCACTTGCGGTCGGTGCCGTCGAGATGCCGATTGAGTGAACCGGAGCGGGGCGTCATGGAGAATCCGTTTGATCGATGAGGCTGGAAACGACTTCACCCACGGTCGTGTAGAGTTGATTTTGGCGCGAGCCGGCCGCGCCGTCTTGGCCGGCGGCTTGCGCCGGAGGGCCCTTGAGTCCCGCCGGTCCGCCAGAAATGAGCCAGCGATCATCGTTGAGTGCGTAGCATGCGAGGATGGCGCCTGGCGGTATGTTGAAACGCGTGCGCAGGTGCTCGGCCGCCTCAGCGGGCGTGTTCGCACTATCTTCGGAATCAAAGTGGTCGGCCAGTCGCACAAAGATCTGCCGGGAGGTGAAGCGGGCGAGGTTCGCGAGTCGCATTTCGAGATATTTCGCCTGCCAGGCCGCCGGGCCGACATTGAGGCGGGTGCGGTCTTCGAAGGCGGGCGGCTGCCAACGGGGCGCGCGGGCCAGGCGCTCCTGGAAGGTTTTCTCGTCAGTCCGGAACGCGCGGGCGGTGTGGCCGAGCCGGAGAATGCGCACCTTCATCGTATCGCCACGGCTGATACGCGCGGGGATTTCTCCTCCCCGGATAACTTCGCCGAAGATCGCGTGAACAAAATCGAGGTGCCGCGCCGCCCCCAGCGTGATGAAGAACTGCGAGCCGTTGGTATCCGGACCGCTGTTGGCCATCGACAGGCGACCCGGCCGGTCGTGGCGAAGACCGGCGGCGAATTCGTCCGGGAAACGGTAGGCCGCATCACCCCGGCCCGTGCCAGTGGGATCGCCGCCTTGGATCACGAAGTCTGGGACGACTCGGTGAAAGGTAAGTCCGTTGAAAAACGGTTGGCGCGGGGCCGGTCCGAGCGCGCCCTCGGCCAGCCCGACAAAGCTCGCCACCGTGAGCGGCATTTTTTCAAAAAAAAGTTCCGCCGTGATGATGCCGTGCGGTGTGCTGATCTCCGCATACAGCCCGGCGGGCAGAGGTTGCGTCGGATCCCGTTTCTTTGCCGCCAAGGTGGCCGCGTCGCGCTCGCGTGCCGTGCGGTCGGAGAGCGCCACGGTCGTGCAGCCCGCGCTGACCAAACCGAGCAGGAGGGAAAGGAGGAATCTCCGCATGGGCTGAGAACTTGGGCCTGTCAGCGCGGGGCGACAATGAATCTTTGAACGCGTTTCCGATCCAGTCGCCTACTTTGATGATGAGAGCGCCGCCGCGAGCTCGCGCGCCGCGCCCTTTGCCACCGGGCCCGTGCGCTCCGGCGCGAGTCCTCGGCGCGGTTGAGCGCGGTTGAGCGCGGCCGCTGCCTTCAGGCCAGGAACGAGCAGATGTATTCGCAGAGGCCCGCCTTCACGGAGATCGTGAAGCCGCTCTTGGCGGGGACGTCGAAAAAGGTGCCGGGACCGTAGGCGTTTGTTTGCGTGCTTCCGTCCAGAGCCACGACGCAATCACCCGCGACGATTTCCATCCGCTCCGCGGCGGCGGTCCCAAAGTGGTAGGAGCCCGGACGGATGAGGCCGAGGGTTTTCTTCGATTGATCGGCGAAGAGCACGGTGTGGCTCACGACGTTACCGTCGAAGTAGACGTTGGCTTTGGTCTGAACGGTGACCCCGGCGAATTGATCAGGCAGCGTGGACATATTTTTTTTGATGGCCGCGGCGGCGGGCGGAAGCAAGCGCGGCGTACCGGTTGGGGCCGTTTTTTTTAAAGCACCCTGTTAGTACGCTCCGTTCAGGCGCGCCTAAGAGGTGACGGCGCGAGTGTCGCCACCGGATCGGCGCGGACCGCAGCAGCGCCGACCGCAGCAGCGCGGATTCACCGTTGAGTCCGCGCTCTCCGTTGGCGCCGCGCGCGCCGCCGGCGCCGTCGCATTTAGCCTCGGCTTATTCCCCCGCTTTCTTTTTTCCCTTTTTCGTGCCCTTGCCCCCGGCGGGACCATCGGGTGCGCTCGCGGGTGCTTGCTCCGCGCTCCATTTATCCCAGAGGGCCTGGAGTTCCTTAACCTTGGCCGGCTGCGCGCTCGCCAAATCCTTCGCCTCACCGATGTCGGTGGCGAGATTGTAGAGCTCGGGCTGACCGCTGCCACCCTTCGAAACGACGAGTTTCATGTCGCCGTGGCGGATCGCCCACTGCGGACCGTAGCGCCAATAAAGCGTCGGGTGAGGACGCGCCGCGTTGGCGCCCGTCAGGTAGGGTATGAGGTCGACGCCATCAAGCTTCCACGCGGAATCGACCTTGCCACCCGCCGCCGTGATCGCCGTGGGCAATACGTCGAGGTTCATCACGGGAAAATCGTACGTTTTACCCGCGGGAATTTTTCCTTTCCATTGCATCAAGTAGGGGATGCGTGGTCCGCCTTCGTATGTCGTCATCTTGAAACCGCGGAGCGGTCCATTTTTTGAGGTGGTGCTGCTGGTCGGTCCACCGTTGTCGGAGATGAAAAAGAAGATCGTATTTTCTTCCTGACCCATCGCGCGAACCTGAGCGAGCACGCGGCCGATGGCGTCATCCATCGCGGCCATCATCGCCGCGAAGAGCTGGCGCTTCTCGTCGGTGATCTTGGGGAAACGCTCGAGGTATTTTTTGGGTGCCTGCAATGGGGCGTGTTGCGCGTTGAAGGGCAGGTAGAGAAAATACGGCTTCGATGCGTTCTTCTTCATCCAGTCGAGGGCGCGTTCGGCGTAGGCGTCGGTGGTGTAAAAGGTGGGATCGGTGATCGCCTTGACGTCGTTGGAGACGCGTGAGTCGACGAAGTTGGTGGGGTGGAAAAAAGGCGTGTTGGCGAGGGTGCCGAAAAACTCATCGAACCCTCGGCGCGTGGGGCGATACTCGGGCCCGCCACCCAAGTGCCATTTGCCGATGGCGGCGGTGGCGTAGCCAAGGGTTTTTAGGCGGTTCGCCAAGGTCGTCTGGTCGAGCCGGAGCCCGGTGACGTTCGCGACGCTGTTGAACTCATGACCAAAACGCGTGGGGTAACGTCCCGTCATCAACCCAGCCCGCGAGGGGCTGCAATAAGTGGCCGCAACATAGCCATTGGTAAAACGGATGCCGTTTTTGGCGATTGAATCAATGTGGGGCGTCGGGATCTCGGCATCGCCCTGGCAGCCCAGTTCGCCCCAGCCGAGATCGTCGGCATAAAAGATGACTAGGTTGGGTTGAGTGGCGGCCGAGCCGACTTGGCTCGCGACCAGCGCGAGGATGCTGAGGAGAGTGCCAAAGCCAAGGCGGCGGCGGTTACCGATTAAATTCATGCTGGGGAGGATTAAATTCATGCTGGGGAGGATTCGCTTCGTGGCGGGGAGGAGTAGCTTTATGCTGGGGAGGATTAGCTTCGTGGCGGGGAGGATGAGCTTCGTGGCGGGGAGGATTAGCTTCGTGGCGGGTAAAAGAGGAGCGGTCGAGATAACGATTTTGCGGGGTGTGCGGTTAAAACAATCGGAGGTCTTGGTGGATTTTTCAGGTCAAGCCGAGATCTGCCGCCGCCGAAAGAGTTCGCTCACGCGCCGCGGTTGCATCTCTGCTGCAGCCTACGGCCGAGTGGCGACCTTGAGATCCGTCACGGCCTTCCCCGCCTGATTCAAAATACGGACGCTCCCTTGCCAGTTGTTCTCCTCGTTGACGACTTTCAGTACGAGTACATTGACGCCCTTCTTCAGCGTAACGTTGGTCGCCGCGTCGTCCGCATCTTTTTCAAGGCTCCGCGTGTCGGTGAACTTCACGAGTTCTTTGCCGTTGAGATAGACCTTCCCTTGATCGTTACTGTTCATCTTGAGCGTCAGGCCGGTTTTTTCTTCGGAAGCAACCAGGTAGGCTACGGCCCAAGCGACGACGTGTTCACTTTGGCTGGGATGAAGCTCCTTGAAATCGATATAAAAATCCTTCGTCGCGGTCTTTTCCCAAGTGAGTTCTTTGCCGGCGACTTTTTGGACGCCACCCTCGAGAGCGGCGGGCTGGGCCTCTTCGGCAAACTGTTTTTTCTCGAGCTCATCGGCGCCGGAGCTTTCGCCGATCGAAAGGGGGGCCAAGACGAGCCAGTCGCGAATGTAACCCTCGGAGTCGGGTTTGCCGTTTTGCGCGGCGGCAGGCAGGCTCGTGACAGTAAGTACAGCGCAGCAGAGCGCGGAGGAAATTTTCATGGGGAGAGGTGCGGGCAAGAGCTAGCGAAACTAACGTTAAAAGGCGGGGCCAGTTAAAAGGCTGGCTTGAGCAAAGCATCCGCATCCACGGAGCGCCTCGGCGCATTGGCAAGGTTGATTTGCAGCGCGAGTATTTGCAGCGCGAGTAATTTGCAGCGCGAGT
>CAMDOF010000178.1 GCA_945903465.1 Opitutus sp. GAS368 | reverse complement strand
TCAAGACCGTCGAGGAATTGGGTCAGGCCATCGACGCTTTCATCGCGGCCTACAATCCAACCGCCAAGCCGTTCAAATGGCGAAAACGTGAAGTCAAAGGCGCTCAACTTCGGAATACTATCGTTAATCTATGCAATTAAGCACTAGCTGCTAGAAACCGGGATTTTCTGACCGATTGCGCCCCTCCCCTCTCATCCCGACCTCCTTCATTGGTTCGCTCGTGCGGAATAGACCACCAAGATGCCACGGGATTTGCACACGGCGGTCATTGCCTTTGGGAGTTCGGTCCGATTGTCAGCCCTGCCTCCACTGCCGGTCTCAAGATAAACTTTCGCAAGGTCGTGGCCGTTGGCCTTGCACCAAGCGGCGATGCGGTCTTGTTGATGGTCAGGCGACACTCCGTCGTTCTTTTGGCCTTGGGTAGATACTCTGGCGTAGGCGTATGCTTTAATTATCTATCTTGGAAGATAAACGTTGTAAGCCGATGGCCAGCTCAAAAAGGGCGGTTTGCGGCGATTTCCGATGTAGTGCTTTTACGGATGCGGTCGCTTTATTAGGGTGTGAAACCTAAACTTCACACCACCGTCGTCTCGATGGATCGGTCACGGTTGGGGAACGAACATGTAGCCATATTCTCCAACCTGAACAGCAAAGGGATTGCCTGGCAAAGCTACGACGGTAGGCGATGTCAAAATCACCTCTTTGCCTCCGGTTATGATGATGAACTTTGCCGCATATTTCATATTTCCATCCGCCATCCGAGTCGGTGTGATGGCAAGCCGCACCGATTCAGAAAGAGGCATGACACTCTCTTCTCCGAGAAAAAGTGCTGTGCGGACCCCTTCTACTTTTTGACCGTTTACCACGGTGACCGTTCCTTCGACGGTGAGTTTTCCGTCCTTGATTTTGGATTCCTTCAGTCGGATTTCAAAATCCCGTCCGTCCTTTTGGACCGTTAGTACTTCCCGATTCTTGTCGAACGATTTCAGTGTATATCCACGAAACGATTGCCCCATCTTTAACAATCCGGATGTTTTATCCGCTTCTGTATCACGGACAATAAAGAGCTGAAACGTTGGCGAGATGCTAAACCCCGAAAACTCTAACTCCGCTCTCAAGCACGACCCGAAAAGAACGACGAGGAAAGTGAGCCAAAAACGTCGGAGGTTGGATTGCATCGATGGAGACGGCGAGGGTCGGAAGTCACCACTTCCAGCCGTCGGCGTCCAGCCGATAGAGACCGTCAGCTCGCGTGGCGGCGTCCGTCACGTCGTCTCACGAGTCCACGTCGGATGACGAACCCATCGTGATTTTGACGGTGTTGGACGACTCACCTGTTTGGCACTTCTGCCAAGCACCTCCGCTCCAAATCAGTCGCTATTTTCGGCCGTTTCCACGCAAGAAAGTCACCGCTCCAAGCCACGCCACTCCCTGTCCAACCCAACCCCAGCCAACTCGTTCCCGATGAACTTCATTTTCGCCTTTCGTTTTTCGCCCCGCACCCTACTTCTTGCCGTCCCTCAACGGAGAGGTGGCAGAGTGGTCTCTCGCACTTGACTCGAAACCAGACGTGTCCGCAAGGGCACCGGCGGTTCGAATCCCTCCCCCTCCGCCAGTTTTTCCCGGCGGTACGGTGTACTGTTTCGCCCGTCGCGCAGACTGGATCGTCTATCGGCGAGTCTCAGCAATTTGCGGCGTTCTACCAAGAGGTTGTGCAACGGTCAGCGTTGATATCGATCATCTGGCATTCTCAAGACGGACGTTCTCCTCCAGCAAACGCCGCCAAGCGAGTGGTATGAAAACCAGAACTTTCCGGGTGAATTCGAGCCCAAACCGTCCAACCGTTAAAACGCCTGCCCGGTTCAGCAGACGGTTAATCCTGCCACGTGACGGAAATGAGCATCGGAAGTACAAAGCTCGACGACGTGCTGGACGGCAAGCGCGGCAATCCAGAGGTCATTCGTCGGAATGGCCGCACCTTGTTTTCGCAGTTGCAGGAAAATCCGGGCGTAATGCTCCGTGGTTTCCTCATCTGGGGAAAGCACGCTCACCCGAGGGCTGGCGAGGAATTGCTTGAGCCCCGCCTGATTAGCAGCCTCCCGGCTGCCGGCGGCGAATCCGGCCCGCAATTCCCCAATCACGATCAGAGGCAGATAAAGCCGAGTCGCCCGACGCACGATGTCGACTCGGCTCGTTTCGCCCCGCAGAAAGTCACTGTAGGCGTTCGTGTCGAGCGCGACGTTCATCTATTTCCAAACCTCGGCGTCGACCTGCTCAAATGCGCGAATCGCAGCATCGAATGCAGGGTCCTCCCGCCAAGTGCCGATTAGGGAATCCAAGTCGTGGTGCTCAGCCGTCGTCGAGGGCTGTCGGCTCCGGCGGTGCTCTGCTAGCCACGCGGCCAGTCGCACCACCTCAGTGTCCGGTAGGCGTTCGATGGCATGCTCGATTTCAGAAACGGTGCTCACATTTTCAAAGCTGCCCACATTGCTGCCGGTTTCAAGCGACAGTTTCAAGCGTCCGACGCCGTCCGAAGACTCGAGAAGATTGGCGCTGTGCGGTTTGGCTTCAACCGAAACAATTAGCGCTGCGGATGTTCTTGTTAAAATCGCAGACGCTCCGCCGTTTTCACCGAGCCTACGACTGGCAGGCCGATGGAAACCCAAGCGCGAATCTGATTTCGCCGCACTCTGATTTTCCATTCTCAGCCAAGCTCTTTGGGAAGCGGCCCGGCAACAACGGAGCATCGTGGATACTTACGGTGTGCGCTTCTTCCCACCGGCCGACATCGGGCGAGTGGTACGGAAATCAGAACTTGCCAGACCTTTTCCGACGGAATCTCGCCAATCGTTAAAATGCCCGACGCGGCGAAGCGTGTCACCACCGCTTCATCCCGAGACGGGGATGGCGTTTCTCGTGCTTGCGAATTGTAACCCTCACGACGTCCAGTTTGTCGCGAAGGACGACAAGGTAAGGAAAACTGCGGAGTCGAATACGCCGGAGCGCGGTGCTGCCTTGGTAAAAGCATACTGCCGCGGCCCGGACTTGATCACCGCCAGACAGTCCCGTAACTCAGCCTCGGACCGATCGGCCAAGTGCCCGCCACCGCCCGCGGCATAATAACCAATCGCCGCGTTGAAGTCCTGCTGAACGGCCGGATGAAACTCCAGCGTCATCCACGTGGGCGCCGCACCCCTTGCCCAGAATTGCTCTTCGCTCAGCGGCTGCACGCGGCCGCTTTCAAGCTCCGCATCCCGACGGAGTGCCTCGGCAATAATCTCGTCCGGTTCGTGAGCGGCTGGCGGCAGGGGAAGGCTCCCCAAGAGCGTGTCAGCAAGGTGGAGCCGCTCATTCTCCGGTAGACGGAGGATAGCAGCTTCAATCTCTTGCAGGGTGCTCATGAATCGAAAGCTACTGCACGCGAAACCGCCGGCAAGGTCAGACACGATTTCGACAGCGGCGTATGGCAGTTGCCCAGTGCAGTCGGGACAAAAAAGCGCGCTCGCCAAACCGGCATAACTCGAACTCATCTGCAGTTATTAGTGCCGCGGATGTTCTGGTTAAAATCGCAGATGTTCCGCCATTTTCTCCTTTGAAGGGAGAAACCTGGAAGCTAGGTTTACCAGTTGACGCGGCAACCTAAGCATGCGGCACGAAAGTTCGTTTTCCGTCAGCCGGTTCAAAAAACGGAATGGCGTTTTCTCATTTCTCGTCGACGCCTACCTCAACGGCAACCGCCTACGTCGCAACTTTAAGACCAGAGAAGAGGCCGCGGCGGAACCACCGACCGGGCACAAAACGGAGCCTAACAAAGTCGGTGGTAGTTCGCGTCCGAGTTGGTAACAACCCATCAGACCACCCTCGAACAGGCAAACAGTCGCATCACCGACGTTGATGTCGCGGAGGAATCAACGCAGCTGGCGCGGTTCAACATTCTTGTCCAAGCGGGGACCGCGATGTTGGGCCAAGCGAATCAGAGTTCCCAAGTCGCCCGGAAACTCTTGCCGGCTTAGACCGTCCCCGTCGCCCGACGAATCCACGTCGGATGAAGAACCCATCGTGACGATGAAGGTGTTGGACCGTTCATCTGTTTGCCAGTCCTGCCAAACACATCGGACAATCTCGGTGGAAAATCGCCAACCCCACGCCACGCCCACGTAGTCCCTTCATCACTACGGACCACCATAACTCGAAATCAGGAGACGCTGATCGCCGGGTTTCGCCGCTCACTTCGCTGCCCCCCAGGACGCGATTCCATTCCGCGAGCGCACCCTGCGGACGCCTTCGAAATCCCCGTTGGGAATTTCCGCCTCTCAACTCCCCGTGGCATTGGCTGCACTGAACGAGAAGATGCTCGCCTCCAGCAGAACCGGTTCGCCGGCACGCGTTAAAAAGGAAACTTATGCCCCCTTCTCGCCCCTCTCGGTGAACGCGATGTCGCTCACTTAAACTGTTCCACTTCTGCTCACATAAATTGACCCACCTCCAAAAAACCTGCTCACATAAATTGACCCTCGTTCATGCGCATGAACGCTCTTTCCTGCTCTGAACACCTGGCAAAAACCGGAACTCCTTGGAAAAGGAGGCAGATCACCGGTGGATCAGTTTAACTGAGCAGCGGTGGGTCAAAATAGTTGAGCGCCATCGGCACGTGAACTCCCGGCGGAATTCCCGATGCAAGAACATCGTAGGCTCTCGCCAAGCCGTCGTCATGATGGCTCGGAAAATCGATTTTGCGCCGGCTGGTCCGGGCACGTCGCCAGCATGAACCGCTCGAGCTGGATGAGGTTGCGCCAATGATGCCTCGAGTCGTGGAAGTCTGCGGGGGCGATCGGGGAAGCGGCGCGAGCAAGCGACGCGAGCGCGACCAGAAGGCCGAAACCTAAAAACTGAGATCCGCTAAGCGGGGCTGTTTTGCGACTCCTGAGCTTTTTTGCGGCTAAATCAGGTGGGGAATTTCCGGATGAATTCGTGGACGCGGCGGGCTCTTTTTTGTGTCATTTGGTGGTTTTTGTGGCCAGTGGCTTGGGTTCTACCCAAGGGAAACCTCGAGGAACCCCATTTCATTTCGGAAAAGCCGCACCGCCGAGTTCGACAAAAATCTTTTCCGCGTGCGCGGTCAGCGAGCCGGGCACAAATCGCGCGATGTTGGCCATCACCTTCAGCTCCGTCGCGACGCCGGGAAGCGCGGCCTTCACGGCCGCCGGAGATTTCTTTGCCGTCACCATCGCCTGCAACCGCCGCGTCAGCTCGACGAAATACGCCTGTTGATCGACGAGCACCTCGGGGCCGCCCATCGGGCCGTGGCCGGGCACGACTTTTTCCGCGCCGAGTTTCTTCGCGGCTTCCAACGTCTTGATCCACTCGGTCACGGTGGCATCGCCGAGATAGTTGTGGGCGCCGTTCACGCAGGCGTCGCCGGTGAAGAGAATTTTCTCCTTCGGCAGCCAGACGAAACCGTCGCCCTTCGTGTGCGCCACGCCGAGCCACTTCAGTTCGACGCGCCGCTTGCCATCGTCGAACGCCATCTCCCGCGGAAATACCAGCGACGGCGGTTTCAGTTTCGACTCGGCGACATCCGGTCGCCTCTTCGCCGCGTCTTCCCAGCGCCCCGGCGCACCGCCGTAATAGCCGGTCTCGGCCGACTTCGTTTCATCGAGCGCGCCCTGGCTGGAGACGATGGTCACGCCCGCGTCGGCCCAAATCTGGCTGCCGTAGGCGTGGTCGCCGTGGTGATGAGTGTTGAAGGCGAAGCGCACCGGCTTGGCGGAGGTGTCTTTGATTTTCGGCATTACGACTTTCGCGCCCGACGGAAAATTCGCCTCGATCACGAGCACGTAATCCTCGAGGACGATCCAGCCGTTATTGCTGTGGCCGCGGCGGAGGTCGCCTTGGTGAAAATAAACGCCGGGTGCGATGGTCTGTACAGTGTCGATCTGGGCGCGGGTGTTGAGCGCACCCAGAACGCCGAGCAAGCCGGCGGCGATAATGGAACGAGGGAATGAGTTCATAGAAAGGAGGTCACCTTAGCCCCCATCGCCTTTAACCCAAAACAAAACGTGCGCGGTCTCGGAGCGGCGTTTTCAAACCGCCGCTGCAAATTAATTGCCTAGTAGCCTGTCGGACTTAGAAAACAAAAACCTCTGGAATCAATTTTCGGGGACGTTGCGTTCATAAAAATTCGAATATTGAGCCATAAACGCCTTCAAGCGGCCAAGTCCCACAGACTAGCCGCCCAATCGACCGATGCTTATTTATGCCCGCCTCCGAGTCTTATTTTTTCTCATCACGCTGAGTGGGCTGCCCGTAGGCGCCGCTGTCTCCGAGCCACTCTTTGATTGGTCCGAGTGGGAGAAGTACCGGAGCGGGGTCGCGCATCCCAGCGGTGTTTTGAAAGCGGCCGACGTGGTCCGCGCCCGGGAGAATCTTCGCCGCTACCCGTGGGCGCGCACCTACGCGGAAAATATTGAACGCGCCGCGCGCTCGACCCTGGCGCGACTCACGCCCGCCATGGTCACGACGATGATTCCCACGACCACGCCGGGCGACCCGAAGTTCACGCCCTGTCCCGCCTGCCGCGAACAGGCCAAGCCGATCCATCCGCACGGGCAGTGGACCTGGCGGGAAGCAGCACCGGAGCAACTCACGTGCGAGGTTTGCCACACCGTTTTCCCCAACGAAAACCACCCCGAAACCATCACACTCACCACTAAGTGGGGACGGTCGCAGACCCTGTCTTTTTACGCGGGAGACCCTTTCGTCATCTTCGGATACCGCACGGGGCGACCCAGTTTCACCGCAAATATCCGCGCCCGCAAAGTCCGGCATATGGCCGATCTCTGCCGGGGCCTCGCCGAAGCCTATCTGCTGACCGGTAAAACTGAATACGCCAGCGCCGCTCGCCTTATCTTGCTGCGCTTTGCTGAATGTTACCCTCACTGGCTCGTGCATACGGGCTACGGAGAATACGCTGACCTCGACCCGCGCACCGCCAGCCAGTTCATCCTGCAACTGCCAGAACCGGAGCTCTGCGTTCCGCCCAACCAGCCCGATTACCGCCTGCATACGGGTTACTGGACGGCGGGACGCGCGACTGGGGGCGGTCAGGAATCGGGGTTCGTCCGCAGCCTCGTGGAAGCGTTCGACTTCACTTGCACCGCCACGCACCCGACTGGCGCCCCCGTCTTCACGGATGCTGAGCGCCGCACCATCGAGCGCGATCTACTGCTCGAAAGCACCCTGTTACTCGTCTGCGATAAACCCATTAATAATAAATCGGTCGGCAACCGCACGGCGGCGGCTCTGGTCGGATTATGCGTCGGGCACCCCGGGCTGGTCCGTTTCGGGTGGGATGGTTTTCAACAAACGGTGGACGATTGGTTTCTCCCCGATGGCACGACCTCGGAGTCTCCGGCCTATGCCATCATGACGCTGAGCAATATCTGGGAACTTCCCCAAGCTCTGCGCGGCTACTCCGAACCAGCGGACTACACGGGGCCGGATCGGCGGCGCCGAGTGGCGGTGGATCTTTATCACGCCACCGCTTACGAACGCGTCTGGGAAAACCTGTGCAAGGGACTGCGCGGCGATTTGCGCTTTCCCGCGTTTGCGGACTCGTACCGGACCTCTTCGCTATCTGCGCATTTTGTCGAACTCTTGGCTGCCAATTATCCTGAACGCAGCGAATATCTTGCCCTCCTCAAAGAGCACGGAGGCCCCGACCTCAGCCAAAGCCCAACGCCCGTGGCCCTGTATTTTCGCGAACCCGGCCTCGAGACGAAGCATCCCGCTCCCCTCGTTTTACCTGATTGGATCGGCCCCGATTTAAGAATCGGCCACATGCGCACCGGCGCGACCGGCCGTGAAAGCCTGCTCCTGCTCAGCGCAAGCCATTGGGGAGGGCATCATCACCTCGATAGCCTGAACCTGACCTACTGGAAACAAGGCGAGGAAATTCTCTCCGACCTCGGTTACCTCTGGGATCACCCACGGAAACACCAGACCGCGCGGACCCTTGCGCACAATACGGTGCTGATTGACGAAAAGGACCAAGCCACCAAAGACCGTGGCGGCGATGTCGTTTTTTTCCGGACCTCTCCGCACGTGAAAGTTATGGAGGCCTCCTCCCGTGCCTACGCGGCCGCGACACTCTACCGGCGGACCGCCGCCGTCATCGATCACGGGGAAGGCCAGACCTATGTGGTCGACTGCTTTCGCGTGCAAGGCGGGCGGCGCCAGGACTACGTCTTTCATGGCTCGGCGCCGGAGTGCACGATCCTCGGGGCCACGGTCACACCCAGCCCGATAAAACTCTACGATCTGGACCGAGTGCGCGCGCTCACCTCCGCCGGCGTTTGGCGCGCCACGTGGCCAGCGGGTCCGCAAACCGCGGTCGCGTGGAGCCTCCCTCAGGTGGGGGAGCGAGCCTTTGTGGCGGACGGTTGGGGTCAGCGGGAGTGGAAAAATACGGATGTCGGCGCGACGCTGCCTTATATTGTGCGCCGAACAGAAAGCGCTGAGATCCAAACCTTTTTAACCGTGTGGGCCGCGCACGCCGGCGCGGAGCCGTTTGTCCGCAACGTGGAGCGCACCGCAACCAACGACGGTTTAGTCATCACCACGGCGATCGGCACGGATTACGTCTTGTGCGCACTCGACACTGGCACGCTCGCCTTCCCCCGCGCTGGCCAAGCCGCACCCATCCGGGCGCGCTTCGCGGTGGCGTCTCTCCGCCATGGACAGGTCGCGTGGACGTTTTCCGAACCAGCTAAAAACTGAGGTGCGGACCGGCGCCGCGGAGTGAAGCGGTTTCTCTGAAGCTGGCCGCACCGCCGCTGCCACGAGCGGTCGCAGGGCGGCTCGCCGCCAACGTCCGGGCGCACTCAGGGTCCGCCATCGGTGCGGCCCGGCCGATCACGCGTGGACGCGTTGCTATCCCTCGTCCGGGCGCACTCAGGGTCCGCCATCGGCGCGGCCCGGCGATCACGCCTCCGCTGGAGCGAGCTGATTTCCTCGCGGCATCAGCCGGGCACGTTCAGCCGAAAGCCAGCCGCCACCGGTAGCGCCTAGCGGATCCAGCCGGTCGCGACTCCCGAGGAGCGGATCTTTCTATCGAAAAACCTGCTCCCGGGTTTCCGATCTTTGCCGTGAGTCAGGGAGCGCATCAACGTGGCCGACGCTCTCTCAAGCGACGAACGCCTGCCGCCAATTTTTTCAAATGTATCCAAAGAACAATGATCCATCGGTGCGGCGCGAGCGATCCAGGACCGCCATCGACCATTCTGCCGGCGAAAAAATAGTAACTGCTCAGGTCGATTCTCGGCAATTACGAGCACCTATCAACTCTGGTGCAGTGACCACTTTCGCCGACGTCCCCGGCGTTCTTGCGCGCGGTGACCAAAGTGGTCCGCACAGTCCACTGTGCGGCGACCCGCTTAACCCGATGGATTGACCGCACCGCTTCGGTTACCACAGGGGTCCGCCCAGTCCACTGTGCGGCTCTGAGTCAGGAGACGCCCCTTCCGCACAGGGGACTGTGCGGACCACTTTCGCCGACAGCTTTGTCCACCCTGAGCAGTTACAAAAAATAAACAGATAAATTTAGAGCGACCGCTTTCTGCGGAGAACCCCTCCGCTCCGCGCGAACGCGGCGGCGGCATCAGCGTCAGGAGCCCGCGCGCTGAACGTTTCCTCCTCCTGCGACGCTCCGCGGCCCTGGCGGCACCCGCCCCGGGGGAACTCACCCGCGCGACCCGCGAGACCGCCGGAGCGAATGGCTCGGGGATTTTTGCCCGGACCGGCTCAGAGGGTGAAACGTGCGCTCCGGGCGCTTGCTGCTGCCGGCAACAAACTAACCGGGCGCGGAGCGCACGGTCCACCCTTTCGTGCCACCCGTTCCCGTGCTAAAATCCGCCGCGAGCGCATGCCTGGGAGCGAGTTGTTCGTTGACAACAGGAAGTCGGGGCCACTGGGTACGAAATTACCGTCGCCCCTTGATAAACGCTCCCTCAATCCTCCGAGAGCCTCCGCGGAAACTGGTCAATTTATGCTTTTGGATTTCCCCACAGATCGCGGGCTTTTTTACGGGCAGCCTCGGAACTGGCCAAAGCCGTGAGAGCCAAAACCGCGCGAGGCCGCCGGTCCGAAAGCTCCGCCAACCGCTTTTAATCAGTCCAAGGGGAGGCGAATCCTCGTTACTCAGGGGCCGAGAATCCGGTCTTCGACCTTGGCCATGGCTGCAAGCAACTAACCGCATCTTGCCGAGCAAATTTCGCTCATTTTCATTTCCCTGGGCTGGTGCCATCACCACCCATCGGCGCCTATCCCTTACCTGGACTCCGCTCGCGTGGTGTTTGGCATGCGCGCTGATTTGGGCGACCCCGACACACGCGCGCCCCACCGGCCCAGTAGATTTTCAACGAGACATCCGGCCCATCCTCGCCGACGCCTGTTTTAAATGTCACGGACCCGATGAGGTCGCGCGGGAGGCCAAACTCCGGCTTGATACGAGAGAGGGCGCACTCCGAGAACGGAACGGGATCCGCGCGGTGGTGCCGGGCCAGCCAGCCGAAAGCGAACTCCTCCTCCGCGTCACCTCGAACGATCCAGAAGAAAGAATGCCGCCGGCGGATAAAAACCCCAATGGACTGACGCCGGGGCAGATCGACCGCTTGCGCCAATGGATTTCCGAAGGGGCGAAATGGCAGGATCACTGGTCCTTCACCCCACCCGTGAAACCGCCGATTCCGGTCGTCGAAGCTTCCCGGGGTATCCGCAATCCGATCGACAATTTTGTCTTGGCACGATTGCGGCCGGAAAATCTGACGCTCTCGGCCGAAGCCGACCGTGCGACCTTGCTGCGTCGGGTGACCCACGATCTCACTGGGTTACCGCCCACCCTGGCTGAGCTGGATGCCTTTCTCGCCGACCCGTCGCCAAATGCCTATGAGCAGGCGGTCGCACGAATCCTGGCCGCGCCCGCCTATGGAGAGCGGATGGCGGTCGGTTGGCTCGATGCCGCGCGCTACGCGGACACCAACGGTTATTTCAGCGACACCACCCGGCAGGTCTGGCCTTGGCGGGACTGGGTGATCAACGCTTTTAACCGCAATGTACGGTTTGATCAGTTTACCATTGAACAGCTCGCCGGCGATTTACTACCCACGCCGACGAGGGACCAGTTGATCGCCACTGGCTTCAACCGGAACAGCATGGCGAATAATGAAAGTGGCGCGATCGACGAGGAGTACCGTATCGAGTATGCCGCCGAACGGCTCGAAACCACCGGCACCGTCTGGCTCGGCCTGACCCTGGGATGCGCGCGGTGCCACGATCACAAATACGATCCGATCTCCCAACGGGAGTTCTATCAGCTTTTCGCTTTTTTTAACAATTCACCGGAGAAAGGACTGATTGCAAAGGACGATCCGCCACCCTCGATCGAGGTCGCGACACCGGCCCAGCGAGCGGAACTGGAAAATTTAACGAAAGAGAAACGTGCAGCCGAAGCGATCTTCGGCAGGATGGCCGCGGACCTGCGTGCGCCGATGAAAGAGTGGGAATCCCAGTCGGCTCGCGAGCTGGCACCGCCCGAGGCCGACCTCGCGCTGCACTTGGCTTTTGAGCCGGAGCCGGCCGGCGTCCTGGAGAAGGGCAACGTCAAATACGGCGCGGGCCTGATCGGCGCCGCCGGCACTTTCGACGGGATGCAACATCTTGAGGTGGCAGGGGATTCGGGCTTCAGCGGAACTCAGGCCTGGAGCATCGGAGTGTGGCTGAAGCCGACCGGATCCTTGAGCGGCGTCCTCTCGAAAATCGAGCCGGCGGGTGACCGGCGCGGTTTCGAGATTGTGTGGAAGAAGGGCCGGTTTCAAGTCAACCTTGTCCATCGCTGGGGCGTCGATGCGATCGAAGTGGTGACGCGGGACGCCGCGGTCAGTCGCGACTGGCAGCAAGTCATTATCAGCTACGACGGATCGCAGAAATCGGCGGGCCTGCGCGTGTATGTGAATGGCGTCCGCGTGGCCCTTAACATTGCGCGCGACACGTTATCGGGATCGGTGGACAACGCGGAACCCTTGCGCGTGGGCCGGCGCGACGGCGGGCTGGGCTTCTACGGTGAACTCGACGAGCTGAGATGGCTGCGGCGCGCGGTGGACGAGAACACCGCGCAGGCGTGGTACTGGGGCGACCGGATACGCGGTGTCCTTGCGATGGAAGCTGGCCAACGCGGTGAGGAGGCGCAGCGGCAACTCACCGAGTATTACGTGAGCCGGCACGCGAGCGAACCGATCAAGGTGGCGCATCGAGCGATGGCCGCAGCGCGCGCCGCCGAGGCGGCTTTTCTCACGCAGTTACCGAAGACGCTCGTCATGCAGGATCGGCCGGATCGGCGCGCGACCCACCTCTTGAAGCGGGGTCAATACGATCAACCCGGCGAAGAGGTGCAGGCAGACGTCCCCGCCAGCCTGCCGCCATTTTCCGCGGGATGGCCCAGGAATCGCCTCGGGCTGGCGCGCTGGCTCATCTCGCCCGACCATCCACTAACGGCCCGCGTGCAAGTGAACCGCTTGTGGATGCAATGTTTTGGGGAGGGACTCGTCCGCACCGTAAATGACTTTGGATCACAGGGCGAACCGCCGACGCACCCGGAACTACTCGACTGGCTGGCGGTGCAGTTCGTGCAGAGTGGCTGGGATGTGAAAGAGACCCTGCGGCTCATCGTTACGAGTGCCGTTTATCGGCAGACCTCGGCGCCCTCGCCTGAGTTGCTCGCCCACGATCCCGATAATCGGCTCCTTGGGCGCGGCCCTCGTTTCCGGCTGGCGGCCGAGTTCATTCGGGACCAAGCGCTGGCGGCGGCGGGCCTGCTCGTTGCGCGCGTCGGTGGCCCGAGTGTGCTGCCTTATCAGCCGGCTGGCTTGTGGGAAACGGTGACCTACGATGGCGAGGTGGCTTACCAGCAAGCGCACGGGGAATCGTTGTGGCGGCGCAGCCTTTACACATTTTGGAAGCGCCAGGCGCCACCTCCGGGCATGCTCGTCTTCGACGGGCCCACCCGCGAAACCTGCATCATGCAGCGGGCCCGCACGAACTCGCCGATGCAAGCCCTCGCACTGCTGAACGACGATACTTTCGTCGAGGCCGCGCGCGGGCTGGCCGCCCTGACTTTAGCGCACGGCGGCCGCACGACGAAGGACCAGCTCACTTTCGCCTTTCGCCGGGTCACCGCACGGACGCCGGCGACAAGCGAACTTTCGATTCTCGAGCAACTCCTCGATCGGCAGCGGGCCCGCTTTTCCGCCAATCTCACGGCGGCGAAAAATCTTCTCAGCGTGGGTGCCGCCCCCATTGGCCGGGACCGCGCACCCGTCGAGACCGCCGCTTGGACCGCGGTGAGCCAGGCGCTTTTTAACCTCGATGAAACCATCACCCGACGCTGAGCATGAAATTGCCACCCGCTGATTCACTAGAAATGGCGATCACCCGCCGGCAGTTTTTCCGGAGTACGGCCACCGGCATCGGCGCGGCCGCGCTGGGTTCATTGCTGGGCCCCTCGTTACTCGGAACGAGTCCGGGGGCTGACGTGCTGGGCAAGCCCCACTTCCCACCAAAGGCGAAGCGCGTCATTTATCTTTTCATGCACGGCGGACCGTCGCAACTCGACCTCTTTGACCACAAGCCGGGCCTGCGAGCGTGGCACGGCAAAGATTTGCCGGAATCGGTGCGCGGCAGCCAGCGGCTGACCGGCATGACCAGCGGCCAAAAGACATTTCCAGTCACCTCTTCGATTTTCAACTTTGCCCAGCATGGGAAAAGCGGGGCATGGGTCAGCGAGTTGCTGCCGCACACGGCAGGCATCGTCGATGAGCTTTGCTTCATCCGCTCAATGAACACAGAGGCGATCAATCACGACCCGGCGGTGACGTTTCTCCAGACCGGACATCAGCAACCGGGCCGCCCAAGCCTAGCAGCCTGTCGGACTTAGGAAGTCCGATTGTTGGTGAAGAAATGCAGGACGAACGGAACCGACAGGCTGCTAAATGAAAATGCCTGTGGCATTTTCGCGGATCGTCTGCGGATCTGAATCGGAATATATTTGATATAATATTGCA
>CAMDOF010000177.1 GCA_945903465.1 Opitutus sp. GAS368 | reverse complement strand
TACCTCGCGATCCTCCTCGATCGCGCGTCGTCCCGCCCCGTCATCGTCGCCTCCACCGAGGGCGGAGTCGTAATCGAGAAAGTGGCCCACGATACCCCAGAGACAATCCATAAGGTCATCGTCGATCCCGCCTACGGCCTCGCCGAATTCCAAGTTCGCGAACTCGTTTTCCAACTGGGTCTCACCGGCGCCGAGGGTAAAAATGCCGCCAAGCTCATCCGCAATCTTTACACCATGTTCTGGGAAACCGACGCCGCAATGGTCGAAGTCAACCCACTCATCACCACCCCAACCGGGGACGTCCTCGCCCTCGACGCCAAGGTCTCCTTCGACGCCAACGCCCTTTACCGTCACCCAGAAATCGTCGCCCTTCGCGATCTCAACGAGGAAGACTCGAAGGAAATCGAGGCATCCAAGTACTCCCTCAGCTACATCGCCCTCGACGGTAACATCGCCTGCCTGGTCAACGGCGCCGGCCTCGCGATGAGTACGATGGATATCATTAAACACTTCGGCGGCACCCCCGCCAACTTCCTCGACGTCGGCGGCGGCGCTTCCAAGGATCAAGTCATCGCCGCCTTCAAAATCATCCTCGGCGATCCCAACGTGAAGGGCATCCTCGTTAATATCTTCGGCGGTATCATGGACTGCAACGTCATCGCCTTGGGCATCGTCGAGGCGGTCAAGGAGGTCGGGCTCAAACTCCCCCTCGTCGTCCGCCTCGAGGGCAACAATGTCGCCACCGGCAAGGCCACCCTCAACGCCTCGGGCCTCAAACTCGTCTCGGGCGATACCATGGCCGACGCCGCCCAAAAAATCGTCGCCCTCGTCGCTTAAACTTCCCCTCATTCCGCTCACCCGCGGTGATCCGCCCCCACCCCGTCAGCGAATCACGCGACCTCTCCGCCAGCTCCGCTCTCCCTCTTTAATTTTTTTCGTCCATGGCCATTCTCATCTCCTCCGAAACCAAGATTCTCATCCAGGGCATCACCGGTGAATTCGGCGCCCGACATACCAAACTCTCCCTCGACTACGGCACCCAGGTCGTCGCTGGTGTCACCCCCGGTAAGGGGGGGCAATTTTTCGAACACGCCGGCCAGAGGGTCCCCATTTTCAATTCCGTCGCCGAGGCCGCCCGGGCGACCGGCGCCACCGTATCCGCAATCTTCGTACCACCGCCGTTCGCCGGTGACGCAATTCTCGAGGGCGTCGATGCCGGCCTCGACCTCGCTGTCGCCATCACCGAGGGTATCCCGGTCAAGGATATGATCCGCGTTAAACGCGCCATGCAGGGTCGCCAAACCCGGCTCCTCGGGCCCAATTGCCCTGGCATCGTCACCCCTGGCAGCGGCGAGGGATCGAAGGGCGGTTGCCGCATCGGCATCGCACCCGGCTATATTCACAAAAAGGGTCACGTCGGCGTGGTCTCGCGCTCGGGCACCTTGACCTATGAGGCGGTCTTTCAGCTCACGTCAAAAAACATTGGCCAGACGACGTGCGTTGGCATCGGCGGCGATCCCGTTAACGGCACCTCGCATCTTGATGTGATCAAACTTTTCAACGAAGACCCAGAAACTCACGGCATCATCATGATTGGCGAGATCGGCGGGAACGCCGAGGTCGAGGCCGCCCGCTGGATCAAGGCCCACTGCCACAAGCCCGTCGCCGGCTTCATTGCCGGCGCCACCGCTCCCGCGGGTCGGCGCATGGGCCACGCCGGCGCCATCGTCGGCGGCGCGGAAGATACCGCCGCGGCCAAGATCGCCGTCTTTAAAGAGTGCGGCATCGAGGTCGCCATCACGCCCAGCGATATGGCCGATGCCCTCCTCCGCGCCGCCCAAGCCAAGGGTGTCACGCTTTCCTAAACACCCTCGCGCGCAGCGCAACCGCGCCTCGGCGCGCAGCGCAACCGCGCCTCGCGCGCAGCGCAACCGCGCCTCGCGCGCCTCTGTCCCGGCCGCCTTGGGCCAGAAAAGCGGCGGAAGCGTCATCCGCCGCCCGAATACTAACTCGTGTCTATTCGCCTGACGCCGAATCCAAGCAAACCGTCTTGGTCCTCGGCCCGCTCCCGCTTTTGTCACGCTTCACTCCCCTTTTAGGCGCTGCTCAATGCAAGCCATCCCGTTGGCTTTGACGCGGGGGCAGCCAGGACCAGAAAAAAATCCCGCAGTTGTGGGCGGGCCGCCAAGCCAGACTCCGATCGTTCCGGAGCTTCAGGGGAGGCCCGTCTACGATGATCCATAATAACGAGATTAGCGTCGTGATCCATGATGCTTTGCCGCAGATGGGATAATCGAACGTCCCTTGAGCGGCGCCCTCGAAAAAGCGCTTTCCTTCATGAAGGGACCCCGCCTTTCCCTCGAATCGATCCTGGAAGGTTACCCCGTCGGCGCTAACTTAACCGAACTTTCCGCTCGCTCACGCTCGTGGCTACCAAAGAAGCCTGGCGCGCCCCGCTGAGTTAGCGCTCAGGGAGTCTACCCTTGAGCTTGATTGAGAGTAAGCGCTAAGACCGAAAGGGGGCGCGGCCCCACCTCACCCAAGCAGCCGAAGCGTGCACCGCCACCGAACCATCCGCACGGCTCGCCCTAAGCGAAGGGCGCTTGAGACACGCCCGGCTCGGTTGCGCCACCGTGGCACAGTCGGGTGCGCCCGATTTTAGTATTTCCGGAACGTTCAACGCATCTTTCAGTCGGATTCAGCCGTACGAGACAATTGGAACACTTTCCGCTTATGGGAATCCGTTCCCGCGCACCAATTCACCTTTAAAAGGACGTCAACTATGCCCGCTAAATCAAAGCTGATCCGCCGTTCCCATTCATCCGACGGTACGATGTCGATCGATTCATCGATGGCCACTTTGTCGGCCACCTCCGGTCACGCCCCTCCTTCCTTTCTTGAAAAACCTGAACCTGCCGCCGCCGATGCCCCCATCGCCCACGGCGAACGCAGTCACCTGCAGCTCTACCTCCAGGAGATCGTTAAAACTCCCCTGCTCACCATTAAAGAGGAGATCACCTTGGCCCGCCGGATTCGCCGCGGGGACAAGGCCGCCCGCGATCATATGATCTCCGCCAATCTGCGGCTCGTGGTGAAGATCGCCATGGACTACAAGGACTACGGTCTCCCGCTCCTCGATCTCATCAGCGAGGGCAATCTCGGTCTCATCAAAGCCGTCGAACGTTTCGATCCGCGCAAGGGCGGGAAACTCTCCACCTACGCCGCGTGGTGGATCAAACAGTCCATCAAACGGGCCCTCGCTAATCAGAGTAAGACCATCCGCTTACCGGTCCATCTCGTTGATAAGATCTCGAAAATGCGACGCTGCGCCATGATGCTAACCGAGCAACTCGGACGCGAACCCAGCGACGAGGAGCTCGCGATGGAGCTCCAAATCCCCACGTCAAAAGTGGCCCATCTCAAGTCCGTGAGCGTCCGGCCCGCCTCCCTCGATGCCCCCATCGGCGAGGAGGGTTCAACCTCTACGTTTGGGGAAATCGTGAGCGACGAAAACGCCGTCAGCCCCTTCGATGGGCTCCGCGAAAAAAATCTCAGTAACGATCTCTCCGAAATGGTCAACTCGCTCGAAAAACGGGAGGCCGAAATTATCAAGTTCCGCTTCGGTCTCGAGGGCCGCGACGAACACACCCTCGAAGAGGTCGGCCGAATGTTCCACGTCACCCGTGAACGCATCCGCCAGCTCGAATACCTCGCCCTCTCAAAAATGCGCAAGGCGATGGCCGAGCACGAGGCCGTCCGCACTACCGAGGAAATTGCCGAGGAACGTCGCGCGGGCGAACGCATGGCCATCATTCGCGAGTTCGTCGAAAGCAAATCGAAGAAACAAGTCACGATTGGTCAAAATTAAGCGGGACCACACGCGTTCCGCCGGCCAATCCTCCGACGGCATCCACGCCGGCCTCACCCGCCGGCGTTTTTTTGTTTAACCTCCCAAAACCAGCCAGGGGAACGCAGAGAACCTCCTCTCCTCATGTCAAAAGACGGCGACTCACTTCAGCCCTTGCCCATCTCCTGAAGGATAAATCGGCGGCCGTGCCGCAGCTGAGAGCCTTCATTACCACCCCGAGGAAGCTCCGGCCTCCTCGGGAAGATCACGCCAAAAAATGGCGCGCGCTCAGCCACGTGGCTCCCCGTTAGCCCCTCAACGAAGACCGCGCAGCTTTTGCATTTAAGCAACCTCGACAACCCCCCGAGCGCTCGGCATCGCTCTTCCTCAGCGCCGCCCGCCTTCCTCTTTAAAATGCCCATTCCCACCGCCATCACTCGACTGCCCGAGCGAACCACCGAACTCGGGGCGCTGCTCATGACTTGGGCCGAAATTAATTCAGGGTCTGGCCACCTCGCCGGTCTCGATCGAATGCGCGCCGCTCTCCGCTCCGCGTTCAGTTCGATCCCCGGCGTCATCATCGAGGAACTCCCCTGCGCAGGCACCGCCGCCGCGTTGCGGATCAGCATCCGCCCCGCCGCAAAATTTCGCATTCTACTCAGCGGCCATTTTGACACGGTCTACGAGGCCAACGATCCGTTTCAACATTGCCGTTGGCTCGATTCCGAACGCCTCAACGGGCCCGGCGTAGCCGATATGAAGGGAGGCTTGGTCACCCTCCTCGCCGCCTTGCAATCGTTCGAAGCCACCCCCCACGCGGACACCATTGGCTGGGATGTCCTCCTCACCCCCGATGAAGAAACTGGCTCGCACGGTAGTGCCCACCTCTTCCGCACGGCACCATCCCGCGTGCATTTTGGCTTGGTCTTCGAACCGGCTCGCCCCAACGGAAATATCGTGCAGTCGCGCATGGGCACCGGTGGCGCCATCATCACTTGCCACGGGCGCGCCGCTCACGTCGCCAAAGTCCCCAACGACGGCTGCAACGCGATTCTCGCCCTCGCCGAATTTCTCCTCGCCGCTCAGAAAATTCCCGCCGAGCTCCCCGGCGTCCTCCTCACCGTCGCTAACATTCGCGGCGGCGGACCTGCGACCAACGTAGTCCCTGATTTCGCCCAATCCGAACTAGATCTTCGCATCACTCAATTCACCGACCGCGCACTCCTCACCGATCGGCTCAACGCCCTCGCCTCGCCGATCAACGCGCGCGCCGGTTACCATCTCGCCGTCGACGTTCGCTTCAATCGTCCACCCAAGGAATGCCTGCCGGCCGAGGAGCTACTTTTCCCAGAATGGCAACGGGCCGCCCAGGATCTCGGCCTGGCCCCCTTTACTTGGGTTCACACGGGCGGGGCGTCCGATGGCAATTTTCTGGCCGCCGCCGGTCTGCCCAGCTTGGACGGCGTCGGTCCTATCGGCGATCAACTCCACAGCCCCCGCGAATTCGTCATCGTGCCGACGATCGCTCAACGCGCCCAAGTGGTCGCACTTTGCCTGCATCGCCTCGCCGCTGGCGAAATCATCCTCCCACGCGTGGGTGCCTGAGGTCTCCTCGCTAAAATCCGCCACCGCTTCCATCCGGTGTTACCAGCGTAAGCCTCTGCCGCTCGGTCTATTTCGAGTCTGGCTCGTCGGAGCCATCGTCAATCGTAATCTCAATTCGCCTATTGGTGACATCGGCGCGGTCAATCCGGCCCTGCGTGAAGACGAGTGGATGGCGATCGAGGTGGAGACTACGGACTGTGACATCGGCCGAATCCTCGTTGCTGATGAATGCGCACGTCGGATCAGATGCGATGAGCACCTTATCCGGCACGCCGGCCAGCGTGACCCCGGTCACCTTCGACCATGCCCGGTGGCGGTGGTTACGTTCCGGGCTCGACTCGAGCCGCGAACCTCCCGCAAGAACGAATACGGTGGCGCTGGTCCGTCCTTCTGGGCGGCGGAGATCGCCTTTTTAAAGTCCGGGACTTCGTTGGTGTGGTCGTCGGCCAAGGCACCAAAATCTCGGACATTGAGGGTGGCGCCCCGCAGCGTCGCCAAGGACGCCGCAACAAGGAGTGCGACGAAGACGTAAGTTCTCATGAGGTAAAAATTGAACCGTCAACGCGCACTGCTTCAGCCCAGAAAAACGCGGTACAAGAGGCCACGCAAGGAATGCGATTTAACCGCGAACTCGGCCGCGGCGGGATAATGATAGACGCCGATAGCTTCGTCCGTCGCCTCCAGATACGAAATCCGGCACGCCGGCCAGCTCTCCGGCGCCAGAGGGCCGATTTTCCCTAATTCGGGAGCCACCCGGAAGGAGTGGTCGCGGTGACCAACCCGAAGGCGCACGCGAAGGCGCACGCGAAGGCGCACGCAAAGGCGATTAGATCGCGCAGAATAAACCCGCGCGCCCGGCGCACGCGAAGCCGCACGCGGTGAGGTGATCCTGAAAGTCGGGGTTGCTCTTGCGGCAATTTTTCTTGCGCCCTTTCGCGGTGCGCAGCCACGCCCACGCGCAGCCACGCCCACGCGCAGCCACGACGAGTCGCGGACACCGCTGGTGATCGCATACGGAAGTAATATCGGGGACACCCACACGCGAAGCCCACGACGAATCGCCGGCACCTGCCGAGGATGCGCGCGGCACCGCCACGGCACCCCCCGCTCTCGTCTTCGTCGAGCGTGTCGTCGAGCCGGTAGTCCAGCGCTGATTTTTGCGCGATGAGTTCGCCAGGAACACGACGTCGGTTTCCTGGATTTGACGACCCCGAGAACTCAGCAGCACCTCGGACATGCGGCCGAGCAGAAACGAAAAACCTCTGGAACGTTGCCTTTTTTTTAAATCTTTCAGGCCGGTTCGCGCGGGATCACCGGCCGCCACAGCGGCGCGGTGCCGGCCGGCGCCGGATCGCCATTCCACAACAACAGGTGCAGTTAGTGGGGATCGAGGCGCACGGCTCCCGTCGCGTCGGCTTGCGGCCGGTGCTGGAAGCGGCCCTGCGAGAGTCGTTTTTGGCAGAGCCAGAGACCCTGCCCGTCGTAGGTCAAAAACTTGATCGCGTGACGCCACCGCGAACAGAATACAAACAGCGTGCCGCCCAATGGGTCGCTGGCCAGCACCTGCCGGCAGAGCGCGGCCGGGCCATCGATGCCTTTTCGAAAATCGACCGGCTCGACCGCCACGAGAATCCGCATTTGCGGGGTGATCTGAATCATCGGCCGTGCCGCAGAAACAGCTTCACCACTGCGCGCAGCTCGTCGGACCCGGCGGCCCCACGGTGCACGATGAGCCGGGCGCCCCCGGGGTGGATCCACTCGACCATGCCGCGCTCCCCGCCGCCGCCAGACGCGCCGCCGGACATCGCTCTCGGCGCCAGCTCGACGAAACCCAGCTTGGAAACAGGCGCGGCCGCACGCCCGCCTCGGCGCGCAGAGCCGCTGGGCAGCCGACGTGGCAGATCGTAATAATTGAGTTTTAACGCCGCCACCGTGGGATTGATCCCGTGGACCCGCGCCACGGCGATCGCCGCCGGCCACAGCTACGCGGGAATGCGCTGCGCCACGAAGGCATCGCTCAGGTTGTCGTCCCCAAATTGGCCGCAGTAACGGACCGAGCCGGCGCCGAGTTGAACATTTATGGGGGTGGGAATGGTCTCAGCCTAGTCAGCCTGGGCAGCGCATCCCAAAACATGCCTGATGAATGCCGCCGAGCGCAGGCTTAAGGTGATCCGCGAGTACGAGGGCCGCTCGCTGAAAATCAAGGTGGGGGCGATCGTGAATCAAAGGACGAACGTTACGATTGCGGGCTCAAACCGCTAGCCCTTCGCCCGACCGCCGGCACCGCCGCGACGTTAGCTTATCATTACGATCTCATGGCCCCAATATTTTCGCTACGCAGTCACTTTGTCGATGCCCACGATCGCGAAGTTAACAACAGATGGATCAGCCTCCGAAAGTTTACGAACGCTACGCCGCCCACCCCAGTTGGTTCGTCCTCAGCCGAGCCCGTGACGTCTGCCAGCGAGAATAAGCTCACTAAGACGATCGAAGAGGCCATCAGCGTGGGCCATGTTCGGGCGGATGAGAAACGCTGCGGCAACCGTTTGTGGATTGTGTCCGAGGTCCGCTAAGAGCGCACCGCGGACGAAGGCGCGGACCCGCTTAACGACATCCGCAACACCTACGTGCAAGCGGCGAACGGCGATCTGGTGGGCGACTCCGCTGGCCGGCTGATTCCGATTACAACGGAATCGATGCAACAGGCGCGGCTAAAGTATACCTTAAAAGGGAACCCCTCTAAAAAGAAGCGACGGCGGTTTTTATCCAAGCATGAACGCGAGTTTCTCGCGGACGCCGCACCTCGTCGCGCGCGCCGCCTGCACGCGGAAGATCGGCCGGCCCAACTTCCCCGAGATTACTCCCAGCGTAGCTGAGAGCGATCCCGATGCCATCGCCGCGAACAAGATCATCACCGTGATCAATAGTGCATTGCAGCCGTGGTCGGCGGACAATTACGACTTGAGCTTCGAAGTGTATGAAGTGAGGGTCGACGGACCGACCGATAGTCTATCTGGAAAAGCTTAAAAAAACTTCTTTGGTTCGACCCACGCGCCCGCCACGATTGGCACTTTGGCGCGTTCGGCTTTTCCGAAAATTACCGAGACTACGATATTGTGACCAAACGCAACGAGGGCGATCCGACCAGCCGAGGCGCGGAGTTAAGCAACCAACAATCGTTCGGAGCATTAAGCCCGTGGGCCAACGGCTGCCGCGTTTTCGGCAATCGCACACTCTTGGACGTGAGTGACCGGAATGCCACTGGCCGGTCCGGTCTTTCGCCACACACGATGCAATGGGGCACCAGCTACGCGCAGCAGAAGTCCTCTGCCCGCGTGAACGGCAATCAAAACAAGTGGCGCCGCAACTCCGCGAGCGCGGCGATTGCCACGATCAGGCCGGATAGCTCCAAATACTTCGCGCCCCAAGTGAAATTCGACGCTACTGTATTCGATATGTTCAGCCGCCGCTATGCTCTTTATTTCGATCCGCGGAACCTATCCGGCACGCTACAACGCCGAGGCACGTGGGCGCCCGATACGCCGGTTTATGCGCGAATCGATATTCTCCAGCAGCCCACAGCAGCGTTCACGGTGGGGTTAAAAGGCGATTTCCGATGCAACCAATTTGCGGAGCGCAGCCCGTTATTGCCGCGGTCCGCCCGAACGCGGGTGGCGGGCCCCATCTCGCCACCAAAGCGTATTCAGAGCCGTGCTTTTCCGGCAGGCCGACCACCTACCCTGACGAAAATTCCGACATTAAGGACCAAGCCCCTCGAGCCGATCACACCTAATTTCCCATGAAACGTGCACTGCTTGCCCCCGCCCTTGTCGCATTCGGCTACCTCGCTCTTTTAGGAGTGGCCACCGCCCTTGCGGCCGAAACCAGCCCAACCTCGATCTCCCGCTACGTGGCGATCGATAACGTGTGCGCGTGGCCGATGCTGGTCACGCTCCGAGACGGCACCATTATTACAATCATCCACAATCGTCCGAGCCACGGCCAGATGGAGGGCGACGTCGAAAGTTGGGCGAGCCGCGATGGTGCGCTCTGGGAGAAACGTGGCCACCCGGCGCCCAACGATCCCAACACCGTCCGCATGAACATCGCCGCGGGGCTCGCACGTAACGGGGATATCCTTGTGCTGTGCTCTGGTTGGACCGACGAGAAGCAGTCGGATCGGCCTAAGCAGTCCGCCTTTCGCGACGCGGTCCTGCCCATTTGGGTCTGCCGCTCGGCCGACGGTGGCCGCTCGTGGAAGCAACTAAAACAGTTTCCAGAGAATGAGCGCGGCTGGATGCCATTCATTCCCTTCGGACCGATTCTGGTCGGCGCCGACGGAGCCCTCCACGTGTCGTGCTACGCGGGCGAGTTCGCCGATTCTTCAAAGAGCACGCGCACGAAGAGTTGGCGAGCTTGGCATTTCCGCAGCGACGACGACGGTCGCACCTGGCGCCAAACCTCGGTGATCGGCGCAAACCATAATGAGACGGCGATCTTCCACTTGGGAGGCCGCCACTGGCTCGCAGCCTCCCGCCACGAAGCGATGGATTTATTCCGTTCAAGTGACGACGGTCAGACGTGGGGCGAAGGGCAACGCGTCACCGAGCGCAACGAAATCAACGGCCATCTCGCCCAACTGCAAGACGGCCAACTGCTCCTGAGCTATGGCAACCGCGTAAGCGGTCAATTCGGCGTCCTCGCCAAGCTGAGCCACGACGCGGGCCGGACCTGGGGTACACCCGTGCGCCTCGCCACAAGCCTTGAACAAGACTGCGGTTACCCGAGCAGCGTCCAGCAGGCCGACGGAAAAATTCTGACGGCCTACTACGCGAAGCGCGTCGAGAATCACGAACGATACCACATGGGCGTCGCGATCTGGGCTGCGCCGACCCCTTGAATTTGGGGTGGCTTTAACAGAGTCACCTTCCAAATAAACTTTCTGGATAAACGGAAACTCTCCTCAGAAAAATCTTCTCTAAGCGAGGCCAGCTTAGCCACCGCCACCCACAAATCTATCCCGCTCATGAACGCCCCAAATTCCCATCCTTCCTTTCCACTTAGTCGTCGCGATCTGCTCCAAAAAGCTGGACTCGGACTGCTCGGCGCTTCCGCGCTGACGCACGTCGTACCACCCTTACGTGCCTCCGATGAAAAAGCGTCGACCAAGAAAAAGGCCGGGGCCACATCCACGACGGAGTGGGTCCCCCTGAACCGGTTCCCACGAATGATGCATGACTATTTTATGCCGCGCCTACGCGAGCGCGAACAGGCAGCTGAGGCAAAAGTCGCCGCGCTCCGCAATTACGCCGACGCGGAGGCTTACGTGAATGAAACGACGACCAAGGTGAAGCAATGCTTTGGCCCACTGCCGGAGAAAACCCCTCTCAATGCTCGAGTGACCCACACGATCGAACGGGAAACCTACACCATCGAGAATGTCATCTTCGAAAGTCGGCCAAACTTTCCAGTCACAGGAAATCTTTATCTGCCGAGGCAGCGTCGAGGCCAGATCCCCGCCGTCGTCGGCGTCTGCGGACACTCGCAGAACGGCAAGGCCGGCGGGACCTACCAATCGTTTGCCCAGGGGCTGGCGCGGCTCGGCTACATCGTGCTCATCATCGATCCAGCCGGGCAGGGCGAGCGCTACCAGTACGTTGATGCAACGCTGCAGCCGGTGCAGGGCGGCAACGTCCGCGAGCATCTTTATGTGGGCAACCCGCAGTTCCTCGTCGGAGAATTCTTCGGCACGTGGCAGGCATGGGATGCGATCCGCGCTTTCGACTATCTGCAGACCAGACCGGAAGTCGATGGACAGCGCATTATGATAACGGGCAACTCGGGCGGCGGCACGATCACGTCGTGGTGCTGCGCACTCGAGCCGCGTTTCCTCGCGGCCGCGCCCAGCTGTTTCATCAACACGCTCCGCCGCATGTTTGAAAGCGAGCAACCAGCCGACACCGAGCAGTGCCCGCCCCAGACGCTGGCGCGCGGCCTCGATCACGCAGAGCTACTCGTGCCCTTCATCCCGCGGCACCTGATTCTGCTCGGCCAAGAGAAGGACATGTTCGATGTCCGCGGTCTCGAGCAGTCACATGCGCGACTTAGGCGAGTGTACGAGTTACTCGGTAAAACCGGTCAGCTAGAGCTCTTTATTGGACCAGACTATCATGGCTACTCTCAGCCTAACCGCGAGGCGATGTACGGTTGGTTCAACCGGGTCAGCGCGGGTGCCGCGACCAGTACCGAGCCGAAGCTGACGATGGAGAAAGACGAGACGCTTTGGTGCACGCCGCGCGGGCAGGTGGCTGACCTTAAGCCCAACACCATACTGTCGTTCACACGTGAAGCGTCGCAGCGGCTCCGAGCAGGGCGCCAGACCCTCACTGGCGACGCCCTAAACCGCGCCATCACCGAGGTGCTGCGGTTGCCGCCTCGCTCCGGTGTACCCGATTACCGGATACTTCCGGCCGGCTCCGATCGGCGCTACCCGAAGCGGGCCGCGGGCCATTACGCGGTCGAGACCGAGCCGGGGATTCTCGCGATGGTCTATCGGCTCGGTGACTCCCCCCTATCCTTTCGAGTGCCGCGCGGACCCAAACGGGCGATTCTCTACGTTTCACACCGTTCGGCCGACGCCGAGTTACGGGATGAACCGCTTATTCGCGAGCTGATGACTGCCGATTCGGAGGCGGCGGTGTTTGCGTGCGACGTCCGAGGCATTGGCGAATCGCAGCCCAACACCACGGGAAAGACCTTCACGGAGCCGTACGGCAGCGATTATTTCTATGCGATCTACGGGATTATGTTCGACCAACCCTACCCCGGTCAGCGGACCTTCGATCTTCTGCGGCTGGTCGATTGGCTCAAGGCCCACGGTCACGATCAAGTACATCTTGTGGCCAAAGGCTGGGGCACGATCCCCGCGACTTTTGCGGCGTTACTCAGCCCGCATGTAAACCGCGTGACGCTCAAGCACGCGCTCTCGAGCTATGGCGACGTCGCCGAGGCGGAGGATTACGATTGGCCGCTATCGTCGTTCATCCCAGATGTACTGAAAACATTTGATCTCCCCGAATGCTACCGCGCGCTTGCCTCGAAGCACCTGAGGCTGCTCGACATCAAGGGTCCTAAAGCTGGAGCGTAAGCTCCTCGGGTCCCGTGGGCGGCCGCGGTGTCGTTGCGCAGGTATGCAAAAGATTCCTGCCGCTAGCCGCCTGTCGGACTTAGAAAAAAAGGCCTCTGGAAGCGAAGAACCTTATGGGCGGGTTTGAGTTGATAAAACGTCGAATACTGAGCCACAAACGCCTTCAATCGACTAAGTTCGACCGACTCATAGGTGTTGCGGAGACCTCCGTACGGTGCGCTCCCACCGCGCTGCCGTCGGCCATTGGGGCGCCCCCCGCAGGTCGGGACCGCACGTTGATCGACGAGTTGGACCGGCTGGCGGCACTGGCGGCGCCAAATTGGGCTTACCTCGAAAAAATGGACACTAATTTAGGCGGCTTTGTTTTTGTTTAGTGTATTTTGTTTTTCGAATACCACAGGGGATATATTGCCGAGCGAGCTGTGGCGTCTCGTCGGGTTGTAGAACGTCTCGATGTAATCGAAGACGGCAAGCTCAGTGTGACGGCGACTGTCCGGAATCGCCTCATCCAGTCCGGTGTCGGTCTTCAGAGTGCTCCAGAACGATTCCATCGCCGCGTTGTCGTAGCAATTACCAGCGCGGCTCATGCTCCGTTCAATGCCAGCGGCGTGGAGCGCGTCGATGTAGTCGCCGTCGACATACTGGCTGCCGCGATCCGAGTGATGGAGGAGTCCTGCGGTGGGTTGCCGACGTTGCAGGGCATTGGTGAGGGCGGCCAAGACGAGACTGGTATGCAAGGTGGGCGCACAGGCCCAGCCGACGATTTTGCGGCTCCATAAATCGAGGATGGCCGCCAGATAAAGCCAGCCTTCGGCCGTTTTCAGGTAGGTGATGTCGGTCAGCCAACACTGATTGGGGCCGGTGGGAGCAGGACGCTCGGCGATGAGATTGGGCGCGACAGGTTGAGCATGGCGGCTGTCGGTGGTCTGAGGCTGACGAGCGTGCTTCTTGCGGCCGCGTAGGCCCGCCGCCCGCATGAGCCGACCACACCGACGTTTGCTCGTGCGGGTGCCCACGTCGCGCAAATCATCGAGGATACGTGGCACCCCATAGGTGCCACGACTGGCTTCGTGCGCGACCACGATCTGTGCGGCAATGGCCGCATCCTCACGCTGCCGCTGGCTCGGGTCGCCCCGCCGCCAACGGTAATAACCGCTGGGCGCCACGTCCAGCAGTGCGCACAGCAATTGGACTGGGTGTTCGCCCTTCATCGCTTCAACCTGGGCATACCGCTCTCGGGCGTTTCGGAGAGGATGCCCAACGATTTTTTTAGCACACTCTCCCTTTCGCGCATCCGGATAAGTTCGGCGCGCAAGCGGGCATTCTCCTGCACCGCGTCCTCCAGCGTCTGCGGCGCCGGACCCGCCGCACCCGGGCGCGGTGCATAAAACTTGCGCCACTCATACAGCTGCCACGGGGGCAGCTCCAATTCCTTCGCGACGGCGATCACCGTGCGGTCGCCGTGGAGCGTCAATTCCACCGCGTGGCGTTTGTAGGTTTCGTCGAACTTGCGTCGGGGCGTTGCCCCGGTCCCTTTTCGTGCTGGCTGGTTCATAGTTGGCCTTTCGTGCTGCCCAAACCGGTCGACCCCGTATCCTCCGCTGTTTGGTCGCTTCCTGCGGCAAGCTCTTCGGCTCCTGTCCTCGGATGCGACCACACAGCTACCCGTCAACCCGGTTGGGTTAAGAATATTTCTCGCAGGTTATTGGTGGATAAGAGTCAG
>CAMDOF010000176.1 GCA_945903465.1 Opitutus sp. GAS368 | reverse complement strand
CTAGTCGCGTTAATGTATTCGGGGATGCAGCTGATTGATCCAAGCATCGACGCTGGAATTGATTTTTCTCGTGAATTCGCTGAGTCAAAGAAGCTCCTCCTGCTTAATCCCCGCAGACCACCCGGGGCCGAGCCGAAGGGGTCGCGTATTGACTCTTGACATACGGCGCAATCTCCGGGGCGTATGCAAGTCATGGCCGCAAAGTGGGGCCAGCAGGGGAGGCCAAGCAGAGTGGGGCAGTTCGTAATGCTTTCATGTTACGACCTCGGCCGAGCCGGGCCGAGCCAAAAGGGTCGCGTACTGACTCGTGACACACGGCGCAATCTCCGAGGCGCATGCAAATCATGGCCGCAAGGTGGGGCAATTTAAAAAAACGCTGGCGACTTGACCTCGAGAGATTCGGAGCACTGCATCATCAATTCTCGCACCGTGTTGATTGCCCCAAAAACGGCAAGCCGAGCCTCGATTAGCGCCCGAAATCCCCCTTTCCGTCGCAGCCGTTCCCCACCCCAATTCCCCAGCCTCAGCCGAACCCGCCGCGTTCTCAAAATCGACTCATTTACGGCTAATTCATCCAGCTCTCACCATGCCCCTCCTATCAAGCCCGTCCCCCCGCAAATCCAGTTTCCCATCAGCCCCCGCCCCAAAACCGGATTTTGGCCGTGACAGAAAGAAGCTGCCTGCATGTTGCTCTCGAGCGTTTTACGAATGCTATTTCTTAGGAGTCGCGCGCCTCAGCTCTGCAATCCTGTTCGCTTGGCTTCTAGCTGGGCTGAACTGCGCTCTCCCCGCCGCCGCGCTCCGACCCAACGTCATCATCATCCTCGCCGACGACTTGGGCTACGGCGACCTGGGCTGTTACGGCCACCCGAAGTTCAAGACGCCGAACCTCGACCGCATGGCCGCCGAGGGGGCGCGCCTGACGCAGTTCAACACACCCGCGCCGTTCTGCGCCCCGACCCGCGCCTCGCTGATGACGGGCCGCTATCCCTTCCGCTGCGGCATGATGGCAAACCCCGCACCGGACGGCGGACTGATCGCGGACGCACTCGCGTTGCCAGCTTCGGAAATCACCCTCGCGCAACTCTTCAAGCAGGCGGGCTACGCCACCGGCATGGTAGGCAAGTGGCACCTCGGCCACAAACGACCCGAGCAGATGCCCACCGGTCGCGGCTTCGACGAGTATCTTGGCATCCTTTACAGCAACGACATGAGGCCGGTGCAACTTATGGACGGCAACAAGCCGCCGGAGTATCCGCTCGTGCAGGCCAACCTCACGCGCCGCTACACCGAGCGCGCCGTGAACTTCATCGAGCGGAACAAGGCCAAACCGTTCTTCTTGTACTTCGCCGAAACCATGCCGCACAAGCCGCTGGCCACGACGGAGAAGTTTTACAAGCAGAGCGGTGCGGGCCTTTACGGTGACGTGATCTCTGACCTCGACACGAGCGCCGGCGAAGTTCTCGCGAAAGTGAAAGCCCTCGGGCTCGATGAACGCACACTTATCCTGTTCAGCAGCGACAATGGCCCGTGGTTTGGCGGCAGCACGGGCGGCTTGCGCGGGATGAAGGGCAGCTCCTACGAGGGTGGCTACCGCGTGCCGTGCATCGCGCGCTGGCCCGGCAAGATTCCCTCCGGCCACGTTAGCCACGCGCCCGGCGTGATGATGGACCTCTTCGCCACGGCGCTGAAGGCCGCGAGCATCGCGCCGCCTCCAGACCGCGTGATTGATGGACGCGACATTCTACCACTGTTCACCTCCGCCGCGCCCAGCCCGCACGCGGCCATCTTCGGCCACCAAGGACTACTGCTTGCTACCGCCCGCGATGCCCGGTGGAAACTTCACGTCCTCGCTCCGCGCGACGGCATGGCCGCACTGCACAAGCCCGGAGATCGGTGGATTGACCCGCGCGGCCCCGACGGCGTGACGATTCTCGCTCCCTACGAGCAATACCAGCCCAGCGAACATCCCGGCCTGCGCACCGGCGACGCCCCGCAGCCCCTGCAGCTCTTCGACCTCCAGACCGATCCCGGCGAGCAGAAGAATGTGGCCGCGCAGCATCCTGAAATCATCGCCCGTCTCAGGCAGCTCTACGACGAAGCCGACCGCCTCGTCCCCGTCCCGCCGGCGCCAGCCCCGAAGGCCAAGGTCAAGCCAGCGAAGTAGGCGGAATGAAGTCGAGACTTGGCAAACCGTCCCTAGATCTGATCACCCTGAATTCCAGTTTCCTATTAGCGATTTTAGCCGTGACCGAAAAAAACCACTTGCATGTTAATTAGGGGCGTTTTGCGAGTGCTTTTTCTTAGGAGCTAATCGGAAAAACGGTTGAGCTGTGCCGGGCGGAGGGAATTGAACGGGTGGAAGACCTCGGCCCCGAGCCCCTGAATTTGAGGTCGGAAAATTTTGTTGGCCGGAGATTTTTTCGGAGCCTGACCAGCCCGCTTGCGGCCACGCTCCAAGCAGTGGCTCTTTCCGAAAAGGCAACGTTGCGATCAGCGCAACGAATCACGGCCGTGCGACCGCGTTGCACTCAGGCGGCGTACCCTCGGTCTGAGCCGGCCGGTCAAAAGCGGCCGTTGACGCCGACGGTGATCGGCGTGCCGTTGTTGCGGTTGACCGCCATCTGAGCGGGGATGCCGCGGTACTGCACCTGGTGGGCGTTGAACAGATTGGTGATATCGCAGGTCAGGGTCAGGTAGGGCCGGATATCATACGCGACGCCCGGGCTGACCATGGTGCGGCCCTCGACGTAAAGATTACGCGCCGGGCTGCCGGCGGTGTAGGCCGTGATGAAATCGCCGGTGTAGTTGATCCTCCAGCGCGCGCTGAGCCGCCGGTGGCGCCACGAGAAAATCAGGTTGCCGGTCCGCGGGATGAATCCGGCGACCTCCCCCGCGCGCAGCCGCGCCGTGCCGCCGAAGTCGCCGTGCGTGTCCAAGATCGTGAAATTCGCCACCACGCCGAGCCCCTTGAAGAGATCCGGTAGGAACGTGAACTGCTGCTGGTACGAAAACTCCCAGCCCTGCACGTACGCCGTGCCGCCATTGGTGTTGGTCAGCACAGTGAAGCCACCGTATTCGCCCCCGAAGCCGTTGTTGGTGTCGAACGGGACCGTGCCCACCTGGCTGCCGTTGACGATGAAGTCCTTGATGGTCTTGTGAAACCAGCCGACGGAAATATTGCCGGCTGGCTCGAAATAGTAGTCGAGCGTGGCGTCCCAATTCGACGCCAGCTGCGGCAGGAGGCTGGGGTTGTTGAGGGTCAGGGTCTGATTGATCTCGCTGACGGTTTCGTTCGGCTGGGAGTTGGTCAGGTTCGGCCGGCCCATGCTCGTGGACCAGCTCACGCGCCCCTTGAAGTTGGCTCCTAAATTTTGCGCGAGGTGCACGCTGGGAAACGACTTGGTGTAGCTACCCGATGTTTGCCGCCAGTTGCCGGCGTAGTCGCGGGTGGCGGCGGCCACCGGATCGGCCAGTTGCTGGGCGGCGGTGCTGACGATGCGCGCCCGCGTCCAACCCCAGCCCCCGGTTTCGGTTTTTTCGGTTCTGAGGCCGACAATGTAGTGCGTGCCGCCGAGGAAACCGCCCCGTCCCAGTTGTCCGTCGCTCATAAGATAGCCGGCGGTGATCGTTTCCGTGACGCCCCTTAGGCCGGTGAATTTGGTTTGCTCGCGAAAGTAATCGTCCTCCCGCCACAGCTCCGGCGAAACGAGTTTGCGCTCACGGTAAAACATCGACGGTTCCCATTGCGGGATGTTGCGACCGAGCCGTGTGGTGTCCCAGAAGACGAGGTTAGGATCTGTCGGCAGGGCGGTCGTCCCGAGATAGTTGTACCGCCGGTTGCGGTTGAACGAATCGACCTTCACCCCTCGCCACCGGAACCCGGCCTTCACGAAAACCGGTAGCGCTTCGAGCGGTTGGTATCGGGCGTTGCCCCGCAGTTCCTTGACGGCCTCGTCGATGTCGTTGTCTAACGTCGTGAGTCCGTTTGCCACCGGCCGGTAATTGGCGGGGTTGGTGATGTCCGGTCCGGCCGTCTGGACGAAGCGCGGGTAGAGATCAGACGAGGTGCGATCCAGGGTCCAGCCGACGCCGCTGATCCGCGTCGCAAGAGTGGCCCCCGATTTGCCGTTGGCGGTGTTGTTTTCCACCCGGTTGTAGCCGGCGGTATAATCCAGCTTCAGCCGGGGGAAGTCGTGTTCCGCCCCGAGGCTGAATTCTGCGTTTCGATTGAACACGCTCAGGCCCTGGGCGTTCAGGGTGATCGTCGAACCCGCGGCCGCCCGCACCTGCGTGATGCGGTCGGTGTAGCCGGGAATGATGCCGGCGGTTCCGATGGTACCGACCGCCTGCGTGGTGGCGGCGGTGATATCGTAGTGCCGCACGAACGGCTCGTTGGCGTCGGCGTAGCCGGCCTTCAATCTAAGCTTCGCGGTCGGCGAGAGGCGATAGTCCACGATGGTCGATAGGTTGGCCAGCTTGCGGCTGTTGTAGCGCTCATAGGTCTGGTAGCTCCAGAGGTAAGCCGGCGTGGCGGTGGTGTTTTCAAAATCCCGCACGGTGCCGAACGTCCCGTTGACATTTTCGCTGTAGAAGGCGTTGACGGCGAGGCCGAGGTTTCGCTCCCCACCGGCCACGTCGAAGATTTCCTGGTACGCGACATTGAGCACCGGATGGGCCCGGTGCTGTTCGCGCCACTTGATCTGCTCGGTGAACGGCGCGGCGTAGCGGGTGGAGAACATGTAGTTCACCCGGCGTTTCTCCCGCATGCTCAACGGCGAGCGGCTCTTGAGGTTAATCGTGCCACCAAGCCCATCGACGCCGTTGTCCGGGGTGTGTCCCTTGGTCAGTTCGAGCTGATCGAATTTCGCCCCCGGGTAACGCTCCGGCGTGAACGCGCGCCCCAAGCCACCGCCGGCGGGGAGACCGCCATCCACCGTGACCCGATTCAAGCCCGGGGCCATGCCGCGGATCTGAATGCCGATGATGACGCCATCGTGGCCGATCGCGCCTGAGACCCCGGGCAGGAGCGCCGCCATCTCGCCGACGCTCATATTGGGGAGATTGCCGTAGGAATCCATCGCCACGACCTGTTTCACGTTGTCGGCGTTCCGCTGAGCCGTGATCGCGGCCGCGCCGCCCTCCCGCTCACCGGCGACCTTGTATGCATCGAGCAGATACACCCGGTTCGAGAGGTCGAAATTGCGCCGGGTCACGACTCCCGGTTGGATGGCGACGCGATCGGTCACCGGGTCAAGGCCCGCGTACGATGCGACTATCTCATACGTGCCCGCCGCCAGATCGTGGATGACGTAGCGGCCGGTGTCGTCAGTGAGCACGGTTCGGCCTGAGGGAACAGCCAGGAGAGTGGCACCCGCCAGCAGATCTCCGGTCGCCCGATTGCTCACCGTTCCGGTGATTGAACCCGCTTCGGACGCCCCGAAGCAGGACGAGGCAAGGGCAAAAAAACATCCCACCAGTCGAAAAACGCGGCGGTGGGACGAAGGAAGTATCGAGTAAGGAAGATTCATTGTCATTTAAATCCGAGGTTGGGCTTGTTGCTACGGGTTTCCTGAAAAACACCATTTGTTAAGCGTTGGTGTGAAGGGTTGCTTTTGTTTTCTCTGTCACGGCCAAAATCCGATTTTGGGGCGGGGGCTGCTAGGAAACTGGATTTTCAGGGGGATCGGATCCGGGATGGGTTTGGTGGGATTGGGATGAGTTAGCCGTAAATCAGTCCATTTTGAGAGGGCGGCGGGTTCGGATGAGGCGGGGGACTTGGGGTGGGGAACGGCGGCGACGGAAAGGGGGATTGCGGGCGCGAATCGAGGCGCGGCTTGCCGTTTTTTGGGGGGCAATCATCGCGGGTGGGCGATGGGCGGATGCAGTGCTCCGAATCGCTCGGAGTCAAGGAGCCAGCGTTTTTACGAGTAGGCAAAAAGGGTCAGCGCAGGTAAAACCTGAATTCGGCTGACCTTGACCCCTGCTATGGCTCGGTCCTGGAAAGCGTGGGCGAAGCACCTCGCGATCTTCGTCGGCGAACCGAGTGTGGGCTCATCGAGGACGGTTCGCCTTACCCTCGGACTCTCGCGTTCGCTGGTGTTTATCAAAACGTCGCCTTTAAACCGACCGTCCAGAGCGGGCGAAAATCCGTCCGCTGGCGCAATTTCGCGTAGCCGGGCGTGTTCGGGCCGTAGCGCTCCAGGTTCTCCGGGGCGTTGAACAGATTTCGCACGGTGGTGTAGGCGGTGAAGTATCGGGTAATGCGATACTCCGCCGACAGGTTCACGGTTGTGAGCGGCGCCATGTATTCATAGGTGCCCGGCTCCACGCCCGCGCCGGTGAAGATCGCGCGGCGCTCGCGGCCACGTTCGTTCACACTGACGCGGCCGGTGAAGCGCGCGCGGTTGAACGTCACGCCGTAGTTGATGGTCTTCTGGACGAGGCTCGTAAAATCGGCCGTCGTGCCGCCCTCAAGATGCTGCATCGTCAGGTTGGCGAACACGCCGATGCCAGCTGCCCAGCGGGGCAGGAAGGTGAGGTTCTGGCGGTAGTCGAACTCGGCGCCGCTCACGCGGGCATCGCCCACATTCTGCCGCGTGCTCACCACGTAGCCGCGCTCCGCCCCGTAGATGTTCGGATCGAGACCGTAGATATCGATGAGTTCCGCCGTGATCGGCGAGGTGACCGCGCCCCAGAAATCCGTGATGACGCGAAGATAGCCGCGGGCCGAGAGCAGGCCGGCCGTTTTCTCGCTGAAGTAATATTCCAGCGCCACGCCGTAGCTGTCGGCTTCCCACGGCTTCAGGTTCGGATTCGTCAAGGTGACCGTCCGTGCCACCGCGGTCTCGTCGGGCAGGTTCAACGACGGCAGGATGTGGTTGAGATTCGGCCGGGAGATCGACTTCGCGTAGGAGACGCGACCGATCAGATCGGGCCGGAAATTAAATGACGCGTTGAAGCTCGGGTAGAGATTGCCGTAAGAGCGCTCGGTGCTCGAACCCCGCTCGCGGTAAGCGAGCTGCGTGCCAGCGAGCGTGGCGAGCGCCACAATCACGACGGGCTGACCCGCGGCGTTGCGCACGATGTTGCCGGCCGCGTCGCGTTGATAAATCGCCGCTGGGTTGATCGACGGGCCGACGCCCTTGAATTCCGTCTGCTCAAACCGCACGCCGCCGGTGATCGATAGCCGACGGTCGAGGAGTGAATTGAGGTCGAAGCGCACATACGGCCCATAGATCGACTCGGTCATCCGCTTCGAGGCGTTGACGCGATTGCGGAAACCGGTGACCTCGTTCGCCGCCGTGAGCTGGAAGTGGCTCGGGTTCGCCTTGTAACTGCCGTAAACCGCGACCGAGCTAATGCCTTCCTGGATCGGGAGGCCCCACGGCGCGTGGCGGTTGACGTAACGCTCCGAAAACCAGCGGTTGACTTCATCGTCCGCGGTCTGGGGCAGCCCATCGGCGCCGACATGCGTGTAGTTCACGGCGCCGCTCTTCAGGTCGCGCGTCTGCGCGCCAAAGTCGATGCCAGCCTTCACCATGACGGGTATCCCGAAATCGATTTCGCGCCGCACGTGGGCATTGGCGCTGCGCACGAAGTCGAACCGATCGACCGGACTCGAGCCCACCGTCTCCAGCCGGTAGCCGGCCAGCTTGAACGTGTCGACCGGCCGGCCGGCCGCATCGGTCACCGTGATTCCGCCGGGCCGGAGATAATTGTGGTGATCGAACCGGACCGTGACGTTGCGCATGTAGGCGTCGAGCGGGCCCCAGAAGCCCTTGTCGACATTGCGATCGTGGTAGCTCGAGCGGGAGAACGCGCCGCCGATTTCCATTTTCCAGATTGGGCCGCTGTGCCGCCAGCGCGCGTTGGGCTGGTAGGTCGTCCCGGTCACATCGCGGGTCGAATAGTTGAGCTGCGCGAACCCGGCGCCGACCGCGCCCTGCGTGAAATCCGGCCCCCACGCCACCACGCGACCCGGATTGATGATGATGCGATCGCGCGGGAGGCTGTTGAGGATTTCGTTGAAAAAACCGTATTGGAATCCGACCGAAATGACATCGTTGTCGGCAATCCGCCAGTCGGCGGAGAAACCGACCGACTGGCGGATGGTGCCTTTCGGCGAATCGGCGAACTCGTAGCGCGCGAGGTAGGGCAGCTGGGGCGTGGTCGCCGGCAGGTTCGCCGAAGTCGCGCTCGCGGTCGGCACCCAGATCGGCGTCGAGGCGTATTGCGCGGACTGCGTCTCGGAGCTCGTGGCATTGATCGCGAAACCGAACCGCGCGTTGACCGGCACGACCGCCGTCGCCTCGTAGCTCGGGATGACTTTGTAGGGGCCGCCGCTTTTCAAAGCGTGGTCGCGGAACACACCGTAGGCTTTCAGCGTGTAGGTGGCCGTGCGGCGCTCGAAGGCGCTCTTGGGAATCAGATTTACCGAGCCGCCGATGCCGCTCGCGGGACTATCGGGGTTCTGCGAGCGGATGACTTCCACGCGCGCCATGTTGTTGATCGAGATCTGGTCGAGCTGCACCTGCCGCGTTTCCGCCGTGGCGCTCGCGACGCGATTGCCGTCGATCATGATCGGCGTCGACTCGGGCGGCATCCCGCCCACTGAAATGGAGGCGGCGTGCCCGCCGCTAAAGCCGAGGCTGACGCCCGGCATGAACTTCACGAATTCGCCCACGTTGCCGTCCGCGATGTCCCCGAAGGAATCGGTCGAGACCACCGTCTTGATATTCTGCGTGAAGCGCTGCTCGTTAACCGCCAGCGCGGCCGCCGTCATGTCGCGCGAGGCCGCGACGACAAATGAGTCGAGCTTGACCGCCGCGTTGGGATCGGCGGCGGCGTTGTCTGCGCCCAGCCCGAAATCCTGCCGGACACTTTGCCCCGCGGCTACCGTGAGCGTGCGGTCCTGCGTCGGCATGCCCGTATAAAAGACGCGCACGCGCGCTTCGCCCGCCGGCACGCCGGTGAGACGATAATAGCCGAACTCATCGGTGAAGGTCTGGTGGCCCGACGCCAGCGTGACGCGTGCGTTGGTGAGATACGTGCCGAGCGCATCATTGGCCACGCGGCCTTCAACCGTACCGCCCGCGCTCGATTGCGCCCAGAGCGGGCTGGAAAAAAAGCAGGCGAAGAGGCACGCCACCCAGCATGCGAGAAAGGAGGAAGATGTTTTCATCGGTGCGAAGGGGAAATAGCTCCTAAAAAACTGCATTTGTTAATCGCTTGGGCGCAATGTTGACCCTGTTTCTTGCGGTCACGGCCAAAATCCGATTTTGGGGCGGGGGCTGATATGAAACTGGATTTTCAGGGGAATCGGGTCCGGGAGGGGTTTGCGAATACTCAACGCGAAATAGGGCGGGTCACCGACCCGCTCGACGGCTCCGGTCGCGCTACTCGGACTTGGCCTTGCCCTTTTTGACCGGAGGCGCGGCGGCGGTAAGCGGGGTGAGGTTTTCCGTGGGCTGGTTCCAGAGGCGATACGGGTCGTTCAGGCGGCGTTCTTCGGCGAGGAGCAGGGCCTCCATTTCCTTCAGCTTGGCCGCGTAGCGCGGATCGCCGGCGAGGTTGGTCTGGCCTGGTTTCGCGGCGTGATGTTCGGGGAGAAATTCGTTCGGATTTTCGGCGAGGTTGAAGAGCTGGGTCTGGCGGACGGCACCGTCGAGCACGTCGTATTTTATGAGCTTCCAATCGCCCCGCTTCACGCTGCGAATGCCGGGTTTGGTGCCGCCGCAATAGGCTCCGTAAAGGACGTCGCGCACGGTGGCGCGCTTGCCTTCTAGGACGGAGCGGAAACTGAGGCCCTCATTGGAGGCCGGGGCGGGGACGCCCGCGAGGTCACTGACGGTCGCGAGAGTGTCGATGAGGTAGATGTTTCCCGGTGCGCGGGAGCCGGGCTTGATGCCGGGACCGCGGACGATGTAGGGCACGCGCCAGGTGTGTTCGTAGAGATTCTGTTTCCCCTGCAGGCCGTGGCGGCCGACGGCGATACCGTGGTCCGACGTGTAAATGATGTAGGTGTTGTCCAGTTCGCCCATGCGCTCGAGGCGGTCGATCACGCGGCCGATCTGGTGGTCGATTTCCTCGCTGCACGCGAAATAGCGGCCGCGCTCGTTGCGAATGGTGACGGGGTCGCGACGCTCCCAGACGCCCTCGACGGTCGTCTCGTCGCGCAGACCGGGATGGCCGTGAGGAAACGGATGCGCGGCCAGATAGTTGGCGGGCAGCGGCGGAGCCTTGGGGTTGGCGGGAGGCAGCGTGGCGGGATCGGTGTGGTTGGTGGCACCGTATTTTTCCAGCAGCTCGGGTTTCCCGTAGCGCGGATCGTGCGGGTGAGTGAAACCGAAATAGATGAAGAACGGATCGGCGTCCTGAGTCGCGGTGCGTTGCGAAAGGAAATCCAGGACCTGCTCGGCGTGCCAGGCACTGCCTTTGTCGTCGGTGGGGCCGTAGTTCGAGCGATCCTTCCGCACGGTGAAGAGCGCGTTGGCGGCCTCGTAGCTGTTCCCAATCTTGCATGTGCGCATCGTGTCGTAGCCGGCGCGGTTGAAGACGGCAGGAATGGTGAACTGCTCCAGGCCGGGGGGACACAGCTCGGCGGGATAGTTGGCAAACGTGCGCGAGGTGAGGCTCGCGGGCAGGTGCCAGAGCGTGCGACCGCTCATGATCATGTGGCGCGACGGCGTGCAGACGCCGCCGACGAACGCGCCCATGTGATACGCGCCATCGAGCGTCATGCCCTGCGCGGCGAGCCGGTCGATGTTGGGTGTTTCCAGTTTGGAGGCCGGATCGTAGGCGCGGAGATCGAAGGGTGATTGGTCGTCAGCGATGATGAAGAGGATATTGGGCCGCTTAGCGGTCACGGCCCCGTGAGACGCGAGTGGTAGGGCGAGGTCGAACGTGAGGACCGAAAGGGCGAGGCGCGAGGCAGAGGTGAGAGAGAACATATCGGAAGGTCGAAGCGGATGGGGAAGCGTGACCTAGAAGGAAAACGTGTTGGTGAGGATGATCTGGCGCGGGTTGGTGTAGCGAGCAAAACGGTAGGCGGTGCCCTGTTCGGTCACCCGGTTGAAAACATTGTTGGCGTTGATCTGGCCGGTCCACGCGACGCGGCCGAATTTGCGGCGGTAGGAGACGAAGGGATTGAACACGTAGTCGTCGGGTGTGAGTCCGGCCGGGAGCACAACGACGTTGTTGATGGTCTGTGCGACGCGGGGAGTGCCGCGGGCGAAGCGCGCGGAGACGCCGAGAGCCAAGCCTTTGGCGGCGCTTTCGGTGAACGAGTAGCGCGTCGTGAAACTGGCGGTGGCGCGGGCCGTGGCGGCGGCGGCGAGGTCGCCAACGATGAGCTGTTCGGAAAGCAAGGTCGCGTTCGCCGGGTCTAGGCGGAGCTCTTTCGCGGCAATTTTGGCTTCGGCAATCGCGCCGCTCAGCAAGGGAAACGGTTCGTAGTTTTGAACGTTGGCCGTCGAGTAGGCGATGCGGCCGGTCAGGTTTTTCGTGGGTGAGAGGAAAATCTCGAGCTCATCGCCGATCGTCTGGCGGCTGCGCGAATCGCTGTTGCCCGCGAGTGCGATGCGGCGGTTAACCGGCAACAAGAGGTTGAGCTCGTCGCGGACGGCATTGGAGACGGTGACACGAAAATTGCTGCCGATGGTGTCGTAGTGCGTATAGGCGATCGAAACCTTGCCGTTCAGCAGCGTGAAGCGCGCACCGAGATCGTGGCCCTTGCCGCGCAGGGGACCGAGCGGGCCGCCGTAGATGTCGTTGAAAAGATTGTCGGTGAACTGCGACGACTGGAGGTAGGCACCGGAGAGCGAGAGCCACGGCGTCACCTTGAACACTCCGCCGAAGGTATGCGTGGTGGCCCACTGCTTGCTGAATTCAAAAACCGGGAAATACTTCGTGTCTGGCGGAAGCAGCGCGCCGTTGGCGTCGAGAAACGTGAGCTCGTTCGTGCCGGGGAGATTGCCCGTCGCGCCGGATTTTTGGTGAAAACGGTCGCGGCTGAGCCCGAGGCTGGTGTGCAGGCGGCCCTTGAAATACGCACCGAGTGCGTTTACCGCGACCGTCGTCAGGCTCTGCTGGAAACGCGCGGTGGTGCCGTTGAGATTATTGCGCGTCAGTTGGGTGACCCCCGGGATCAGTGTCTCGGTGAGCGTCTGGTCGGAGTTGCCGTCGGCGAGGTAGTGATAGCGATAGACGAGATTGTTGGAGAGAAACGCCGCCGCGCCTATGAGACCGCGCCGGGCAATTTCGGCGGCGGTGAGCGTCTCGGCGTAGGTGTCGCGAAAAAAATCCTCCGCGCGATACGTCGCGCTGCCGACGAGCCGCTGCGAGATACCCCACGGCAGATCCAAATCGTAAACGGCGACGCCGCGCGTGGCGCGGATCTCGTGGCCGTCGTTGGCCGGTCCCATCTCGTGCATGATGTAGTATTGTTCGTAGCGCGGATTCGGGACGAGGGTCGCGGTGCCGTTGGGATTGGGCAGGCTGGGGCTGGCGTCGATGAACACACCGCGCCCGCCAAAGGTGTCCTGGTTGTTACCCTGAAAAACGAGTGGCCGGGCGGTGCGGTCTCGTTGCGAGTTGTGCGCGAGCAGGATGTTGAACTTCCGGGAAAACTCGTGCTTCAGCTCCACCGTGTAGGTAAACCAGTTGGCTTGCGCGCTCTGCTGCGGGCCGCCCCAGTCTTCGTCGCGCGGCACGATGGATTCCGAGATCGGTCGGCGGGGCACCCCTTTGGGATTGGTGAGCGGATTGTTCCCCTCTTGCACGCGGGAGTTGCGGAACACGGCGGTCGTCGTGGACTCGAGATTGTAGAGGGTGCCGCTGATGACATTCCAACGATGGACGTTGCCGGCGGCCTGGGTGCGAAACATGCCCACGCCGTCGGCCTGCACGCCGGCGGTGACCGGATCGCCGTCGAGGGCGTTGGTGCCGGTGCCGCGGACATAGGCGGCGGTCATGTCGGTGAGCGAGAGGTGCGAGATGCCGCGATCCTGGAAGCCGCGTTCGCCCATCACGGCGAGTTCGGTCTTCGGTGCGATCCGCCAGCGCAGCGAGGCAGCGTAGCCTCCGAGTTCCGTGTCGTCGCGCTGGTGCCAGTTGTCGTGGTGGCCTTTGACGATGTTGAAACGCATCGCGACTTTGTCCTTCACGATGGGTTGCTGGATGTCCACCGATGCGCGCTTCGTGCCCCATTGGTCGAACCGCGTCTGCAACGTAAGTCCGCGACGGCCGAAGATCGCGCGCTTGGTGCCGATGTTGATGATGCCGCCGGCATCGACGTCACCATAGGCGAGTCCGCCGGGGCCTCGGCTGAACTCGATGCGCTCGGTGTTGAAAATATCCTGAGGCATATACCACGGAAAACCGTCGCGGAGCTGCCGGGCCGAGGGGAGGCCGCGAAACGTGAGTTGGTTGCCGCTGCGCGTGCCGATGGCGGCACCTTGTGTGCCCTGGTCGTTGACGACGTTCTCCGTGCCGACCGCGTAGTCCGCGGCGTCGAAGAAATCGAGGGCGGCGATGTCGGCGAGAAAGTCGGCGTTCATCACCGAAATCGAGTTCGGCAGGTTTTCCAATTTCTCGTTGGTCTGCGTGCCGGACATGGCTGAGGACGCCGCGTAGCCGCGGTCCTGCTCGGCGGTAACTTCAAAGACGGAGAGCTTCAAGGGCTCGGCTGAAGCCGGCGGTGGGGTTGTGGGGAGCGTTTGCGCGAAAGCGGAACCGAAGGCGGCGAATTGAAAACAAAACGCAAGTGTGGCGGCCGGAGTGAGGCGCGAAGTGGTTGGGGTTTGTAGAAACGGTGGCATGGTCGGTTGGGGTTGCGGATGCGCGAGGGCTGCTGCTCTGCGTGAGTCCGAGTCGGGCCATACGGCGGTGGAACCGTGGGGCCGACAGCGGCGGTGTTACTTAAGCTCCGACGAAACACCCTTTGTTAATCGCTTGGGCGCAACGTTGACCCTGTTTCTTTCTGTCACGGCCAGAATCCGATTCTGGGGCGGGGGCTGCTCGGAAACTGGATTCTCAGGGGAATCGGATCCGGGAGGGGTTTCAAATCGTCGCGAGGGCGCGCTCGAGAAACTCGCGGTTCGCTTTGGCGTTTGTCGTTGTCGCCGCCGGAGTCTCGCCGATGGCACAGGTCTCGATCCAGATCGGGCCCTTGAAATCGGCGCGCTTCAGTCGGCGAAGGATGCCGGCGAAGTCCACCTTGCCCTGGCCAAACTGAATCATGGCGTCGCCGTTCTGTGCGACGCAGTCCTTGCCCACGAACGCCGAGACGTGCTTCACGACTGGCTCCAGTTCGGCGAGCGAATCCTTGCCGGTGTAGAAGAGGACGTTGCCCGGGTCATACCAGATGCCGAAGTTCGCGTGGTTCACCTTTTCCA
>CAMDOF010000175.1 GCA_945903465.1 Opitutus sp. GAS368 | reverse complement strand
AGTGAAAACCTTCTTGCTGGTAGGGGCGGAGATCGGCGACGAGGCCGGTGGGCAAGGGCGGCGGCGGGGAGGAGCGGAGGGCGGCGGAGCGGTCGCGGACCTGGGCCCACAGTTTCTCGGGCAAGGCGTCGCGGAGGGCTTCGTCGGCGAGTTGGAGGGCGTGGAGGCGGAGCGGCTCGTGGGTGCTGGTCTCGGCTTGGTTTGGGTTGAGACCGAGGCGCGCGAGTTTTTCTTTGGTGGCGGGTGAATCTTCCACGATGAGACGACGCCAGCCGCGACCTTCGAGGCGAACAAAGCGGCCGCGGGCGCTCAGGAGGATGGCGATATCTTCGGGGGTGAGGGTGGTATCCTCGGCGCGGAGGGTGACGTGGACATCAAACCAGTCGATGCCGGAGGTCGTATCTGGGGTGAGGTCGATACTGAAGTGAGCGCGCGTGGGGGTTTGCGCGAAAGCGGTAAGCTCGGGTGCCAGCTCGATGAGGGTTTCAGGGGGAAAGCCGGCGAGCCAAGCGGGAAATTGTTCGATAAAATAACGGTCGCTGAAGTTAATGATGGCGCGGTTTCCGCCGTGGAGCGATGGCTCCATCATAGCGGGCGATCGATAAAGAAGCTCGACGGCACCCAGGGTGGGTTTGAAGTCGAGAATAACAAAGGCACGGTCGGCGAGGGAGGGGGTGATGCCGGGTCCCTGCGTGCGCCAAGTGCCAGTTTCGTAGATCGCGTGAACGGCGCCACGGGCATCGATGGCGGCGAGTTCTAAGATGACGATTTCGTCTTGAGGTGTTTTGAGGCTGGGGTGGCGCGAGCTGAGTTGGGCGCGGAGTCGAGCGCGGAGGGTTTCAGTACGGAAGCGGTTTTCGATATTGCCGGGTAGTTTCAGGCCGGCCTGGGCGGCGAAACGGCCCGCTTCGGGCAGGCTGAGGGCCGCGCGGGGGACGGTGATTTTAGTGGTGGCATTTTCCTGCTCGGAAGGAGGTGCCATTCCGGTGAACACGGTGTCGTGGTGCAGGTAGAGATCGGTGGGCCCGGGGAGGCGGATCAACGGGAAAGGGGCTGGGGTACCATCGGCGAAGCCGAGTTCGACGTGGGCGAGGAGGGGATCTTCCGGGTGATCATTAAATTGCCAGATGAGGCGGCGGGGATCGCGGATGAGGGGTTCTCCGGCCGCGTTGACGATGCAAGTTCGGGCGTTGGGGTGATTGAGGAGACGACCCAGGAGCTTACGGTCGTTGAGGCTGATGAATTTGAAGGAGGTGTTTTGGCCGTTATAACTTAAATAGGCGTAGAGCATGGTCGCCAAGCTAGTGGAGGCGGGCTCGAGGGTGGCGGTGGATTTTTCGGGGTTCTCAACAATGTTTTTTAATTCTTGAGTGGAAAGAGCGTTGAAAATGGGCGGGCTCGCAGGTGATCCGCTGGGCTCGGAGAGTTCCCAAATAACTCGGGGGTGGGCGAGGCGAAGGCGGAGGGCGCGGAGGCTAGCGGTAGGGGTCTCGATGGGGGCGCTGGTGTAGGTTTTTTCGAGTTGGGCAAAACGGTGGCGCCAGCTGGCAATTTCCCGCGCTCGCAGATGAGCGGCGAGGATCGAGCGGGCCCAAGCGATATCGGTGACCTTACTCATGAAGGGCGGTATCGGGATATTTTTTTCGACAAACAGGAGGGCGAGGTGCGACCAAAGTTCCAAGGAGGTCTTAGGTGGCTCGCTCCAACGGTTTTCGAAGGGGCTCTGGTATTGGTAGAAAAATCCGTGGTAGTGGCTGTTGGGCGTGAGATTTTGCAGGGCCTGCGCGGCCAAACGGTAACCGCGCGGATGGCCGATATTTGCGAATAGTATGAGCAAATTACGTAGAAAGTGCTGTTGCTTGTTATTGGGGGCGACGCCGTTGGCCGCGGTCAGCTGAGCGATGAGACTGGCTTCCTCTGGCGATTGTGCTGGTTCAAGCTCCAGGGATTTTTTCTTAGGGCGACTCGTCGCGGTTGCTTCCGCGGCGTGGCCGGCGGGGAGCGCGGGCGGGCGGCTCTGAAAGGGGTGGGGTAAGCTGAGATTATTTTCAAGGTTCAGGTAGTCGAGCGCGGCGGTCCCGGTGGCAAACAGGTGTTCGCAATGGCCACTGGTGGAGCATGGGCAATTCCCTCGCCAGCCTTGGTTCTCGCCGTGGGAGATGGTGCAAAAATAAGTGCGGTGGAAGGTAACGTGGGCGGAGACGTTGATCGTTTGAAGGGCCGTCGTTGTTACGATGAGATCCCGCACCCCGCCGTCTGCATACGCCTCGCGCCCGAGCGCGCGCTCTCGCAGGGGGAATTCACTTAGCCAGCCTGCGAGCAATGATCGAGCTTCCGAGGACGCGGGTGTTGCGAGTGCCACCTCACGACGAAGGCCGCCGTGCGCACGCTCGTCACGTCAAAAGTGTGCACGCCGCAATTATGGGTGGCGAGTCGTGCGCCGGGCAGCCGAGTGACGGTGCTTTAGCTGAGAATTTCTCGCAGGCTGTCGAGGTCGAGGACGTTGGCGAGGGACTCTTCTTGCACGACCGCGTTGGCGAGGGCGGCCTTATCGCGTTGGAGCGCGCGGATTTTTTCTTCGACGGTACTTTCCGCGAGCAAACGATAGGCGACCACGGGTTGGGTCTGGCCGATGCGGTGCGTACGGTCGATGGCTTGGGCCTCGGCCGCGGGATTCCACCAGGGATCGTAGAGGATAACATAGCTCGCCGCGGTGAGGTTGAGACCGAAGCCCGCGGCTTTCAGCGAGAGAAGAAACACGGTCTTGGTTCGGTCGCGCTGAAACTCTTCGACGAGTTCGGCGCGATTCTCGGTCTGGCCGGTCAACATGAGATGGCCGATGGCTTCCGTTTTCAGTCTTCCGCGGATGATTTCTAACATCTCGACAAACTGGCTGAAGACGAGGACCTGATGACCTTCGTCGCGGAGTTCTTCCAGCCGTTCGAGGAGCGCGTCGAGCTTGGCGCTCGGCAGGTCGCGATGGGCGGGATCGATCAAGCCGGGATGGCAACAGATTTGCCGAAGCCGGAGGAGACTTGAGAGTACGTTGAAGCGGACCGAGGCGAGCGCTTTATTGCTGTCGACGCCGAGGAGCTGGGCGCGTGCGCGTTTAAGTTCGGCGTCGTAAAGCCGGCGTTGCTCGCCGTCGAGTTCGACGATGAGATCGTCTTCGGTGCGGGATGGCAGATCCGGGGCCGCCTGGGCCTTGGTGCGCCGCAGGAGAAAATGTTTTACGCGGCGGTGGAGGCGAATGAGGGCGGCGGGATCCGTTTCGTCGTAGTGTCGACGAAACGCGGTTTGGGTGCCGAGTAAGCCGGGTTGGGCAAAGGCGAAAAGGCTCCAAAGATCGGTCAACCGGTTCTCGATCGGAGTGCCGGTGAGGACGAGGCGATGGCGGGAGGGCAAGGCGCGGACGACGCCGGCGACCTGACTGCCGGGGTTTTTGATAAACTGGCCCTCATCGAGGATGACGGCGTCCCAATTTTGGGCCTGAAACCACGCGGCGTTGAGCCGGAGCTGAGTGTAATTCGCGATGAGGAGTTGCGGCCCCGCCGGCTCGGCCGAGCCAGGCTTCAGGATGGAGCGGTCTGGACTGAAAATGACGGCGCGAAGCGAGGGGGCGAAGCGGTTGGTTTCTACCAGCCAGCCGTGCGTGACGCTCTTTGGGCAAACGACGAGGATGCGTTGTGGCGGGGCATCAGCCGTGCGAATTTCGTTGATGTGGAGTAACCAAGCGAGCGTTTGGACGGTCTTGCCGAGGCCCATGTCATCGGCGAGGACGCCGCCGAGACCGAGGGCGGAAAGGTGAGCAAGGAAATGGTATCCTTCTTGCTGATACGGCCGGAGCGTGGCGCTCAAGCCCGCAGGCAGTGCCGGTGCGGGCAAGGCGGCGAGCACCTGGGCGCGTTGGCGGAGAGCGGCGGCGAGTTTCGCGTCGCGGGCCTCGAGGAGATCGGCCTCCGCGGCGAGCTGGAGCATGTGTACGCGGTGGGTGCGTGGCCGACCGTCGGTGAGGACATCGGCGGCATCGAGTCCGAGGCGATCCAAGGTGGCATCGGGTGATTCGCCGGTACCCGCGGTGACGAGTTCGAGTCGCTTCCAGCCGTTTTGCCCGAGGCTGACCCATTTGCCGCGCGCCTTCATCAAGAGGGCGATTTCGTCGGCCGTGAGGGTGGTATCGGAGACTCGTAGGTTGACGGTGAGGTTGAACCAGTCGCGGCCGGCGGCCTCGGCGGGCGCGGCCGAAAATTCGACATGGGCTTGCAGAGGTGGTCCGAGCAGGTGGGCAAGATTAGGGGCGGCGTCGACGGTGAGACTGGAAGGGAGGGTGGAGTGCCAAGCGATGAATTCGTCGGGAAAATCTCCATCGACCGTGCGGCTCCAAGAGCCGGTGGGCTCGTGCCAGGAAAGGTTGAAATCGGCGAGGCGGCTGCTGGCGATTTGCGCCTGGCCCAAGTCGAATTCCAAGAGAGGATCGGACGCGCGGCGGGGAGCGGGGGTGGCGCGGGCGGCCCATTGCCAGCCGGCTTTGACCCAGTGCTGTTCCACGGGATAATCGGCGGTGCGGGCGACGAGCTGCGCGTGAAACTCCATCGCATCCTTTTCTGCTGGTATCGGGGTGAGCCAGCATTTCAAAATTGGCCGGAGCAAGACCCGCCGGACGTTGCTTTCCAGGGAAGCCGGCAGGCGAAGGCCCACCGCGCGCAGGCTCGTCATGATCTTGGTATCGCTGAGGGCGGCAGTCGGGAGTAGGGCGGCGGGCGTGGGCGGAGGTCCCGGCCAGACGCGGTGCTCAAAATAATAAAGGGGGGAGGGGCGCAGGGTGATGAGGGTGGCACGAGCCGCGCTGCGTCCGTCCGCGGTGATGAGGCGAAGTTCGAGACGATCCCGCGCGGTGGTGGATATGCTGGCCTCGAGTGCGAGCGAAACCGGTTCCACGACAAAAGGCCGTCCGTCGGGCAGCACGATGGCGTCGCGTGCGGCGCGGGTCCGGAAAAGATAAGCGGTGGCCTCGGGGGGCAAAGGCTGTTTGAGCGTGGGGGCCTGGAGGCCGGCGGCGCATTCGGCAGCGAGGGCGACGCCGAGGGCGGCCTCGGGCGGGGTGAGGTGGTCGAAATCAACGGGCCGAGCGTTGGCGAGCAGGGCAAACCATTTTTGGGGCGGAGTCCGCCATGGTTTGCTGGGGGCAGAGCGGGTCTCAATGAGGAGACCGCCCTCGGGTCGCACGCGGGCACGGAGACCGGCGACCTCGGCGGTGGCGGGATGGGACCGGCTCGCCGAGGCAGGGCTAGCGTGTGCGAGGGCGCGTTGCCAAGCGCTGAGATCGCTTTGGATTAACCTGTCCTCGATCGTGGCGCGGATCGCCGTAGTGTTGGTGAGGGGATGAAAAACGCTAGGGATGGATCGCCCGCTTTGCTCGTAATCGTAGGCGATGTACTGCCAGAGGGCCCACGGATCGGCGGGGGCGGTGGCATGGTCCCACCAGCCGGAAAAGGCGGGTGCGTAGAGGGGTGCTCCCCGCGGCGGGGTATGCTCAAAGCCGTGGCGCAGGATGGTTCCCGGAAAGAGAATGCCGTGCGCCTGCGCAAAATCGATGAAGAGCGCGGCGAGATTTTCCAATTCGGCGGCCTCTTGGGCCTTCAACTCGCGCCCGAGTTTCTTCGCGATTACGGGCGCCCAGTGATCGCGGAAAGCGACTTTATCGGTCGGGGTCGTAAAGCTGGGCGCCGATGGCGGCGGGGTTTCCTCGGTGGTTCCGGCGAGTGGCGCGGGGGTGGTTTTGCTGCTGGGGTCATTTTCCGCGATCCAGGCGAGCGCGGTTGCGCCGACGTGCTCACAGTTGGCCTTGAGTTCGCAACTGCAGCGCGAGCTCCATTTCCCGCGGGTGAGGAACATCGTGACTCCGCCGAGCTCGGCATCGTTGACTTTGGCTTCGATGTAATGGTCGGCGGCGGCCCAGATCCGCAGGACCTGCTTCTTCGCGAAGAGTTCTTGGCCGCGTTCTTTTGCCTCGGTGGACAGCTCCTCGAGCCAAAGGCGAAGCGCGGCGAGCGCCTCAGGAGTTTGGACGCTACGGACAATGGTAGGACGGGCGCGGAGGGCGCACATAGTATTGAATAAATTATCCGCGGCGTTTTTGCCGCGGATGCTCAGTAAACAGCGTCCTCGAGAAGCGCGAAGAGTTCGGTTTCCGTGATGCGTCGTTGCTGCATCGAATCGCGTTCGCGGAGAGTGAAGGTCCCATCTTTCTCGATGGTTTCAAAGTCGATGGTCACGCACCAGGGCGTGCCGATTTCATCTTGGCGCCGATAACGTCGGCCGATCGCGCCGGCCTCGTCATAAAACACGGCGTAGCGGCGTTGGAGTTTTTTATAGAGGTCGCGCGCGCGGCCGACGAGGGCTTCCTTGTTCTTCAGTAGCGGCAGGACGGCCACTTTCACTGGAGCGATCCGTGGCGAGAGCCGGAGCACCGTGCGTTTTTCCACGTTGCCCTTCTCGTCTTTGATCTCTTCTTCCGCGTAGCCCGCGCAGAGTACGGCAAGGAAAATCCGGTCGACCCCGACGGCCGGTTCAATCACGTGGGGTACAAACTTCTTCTTCGAGGCTTCGTCAAAGTACTCCATGGATTTGCCGCTGGCGGTCGCGTGCTGGGTGAGGTCGTAATTCCCGCGCGCCGCAATCCCCCAGAGTTCCTGCACCCCAAATGGGTATTGGAACATGATGTCGGTCGTTCCCTTCGAGTAAAACGCGAGCTTGGCCTTCGGGTGATCATACTCGCTCAGGAGCGCGGCCGGCAGACCAATCGAGAGCAGCCAGTGCTTGCACCACTCGATCCATTCGCGGTGCGCGGTGGCCCAGTCCGCGTCCTCTGAGATAAAATACTCCATCTCCATTTGCTCGAATTCCCGAGAGCGGAAAATAAAATTGCGCGGCGTGATCTCGTTACGAAACGATTTGCCGATTTGGGCGATGCCGAACGGGAGTTTCACTCGGCCGGTGTCGACGACGTTCTTGAAATCTACAAACATGCCTTGCGCCGTCTCTGGGCGTAGGTACGCGACCGAAGAGCCATCGGTCATCGCACCGACGTTCGTTTGAAACATCATATTAAACCCGCGCGGCGCCGTCAGGCTGCCCGGTTCCCCAGTGGCCGGAGAAGGAATCAGCGGGATCTCTTCAGCGGTGGCCTCAGTAAAATCCTTCGCTACGATGGGCGCCAGCACGCCTTGGATCGCCTTCCGCCGTTTCAACGACTCCGCCATGCCTTGGAGGGTCGCGGTCGTATCGACGCTTTCGAGCGAGCTCACGTATCCGATCGACTGGTCATTAACGACGACCGCCGCGAAAAATAACTGGTCGGCGCGGAACCGCTGTTTGCTCACTTTGCAATCCACCAGCGGATCAGTGAAGCCAGCCACATGCCCGGAGGCTTCCCATACCTTCGGATGCATGATGATCGAGGTCTCGATCCCGACAATATCTTCCCGGCGCCTGACCATGTCCGCCCACCAGCAGTCCCGGATGTTCTTTTTTAATTCTGCCCCCACCGGACCATAATCAAAGAAACCATTAAAGCCGCCGTAAATCTCGGATGACTGAAAAATGAAGCCACGGCGCTTGGCGAGCGCGACAATGGCGTCCATGGAGGTGGCGTTGGCGGTGGATTCTGCTGACATAAGAAGTGAGGGATATCAGGTGGTTTCACGTGGGGTCAAGGCTGCGGGTCATTAGATCGTTTTTTTTGGTTTTGGCGGGCCGGACTCGCGCGGCCGAACCAGCCTTGGTCGTTTTGAATCATTTTGAAAGTTGCAGAAAACCGCGAATCGATCCAATGGTCTGGCGTCCGTGCACTCAGGCTGCTGTTCCAGCGGTGCTGGGCTCTTCATTTACTTTTGTTATGAAATTTCATCTTTCCCTTCGTGCTTGGTTGCCTGTGCTGTCCTTTATTGTGGCCTTTACTGGCACCGCTGGGCTCACGCTCTCCGCTGCCGATAGTAAGTCCGACCGGAAGGCGAAGCGCTCGGCCCCGACTTCTGCAGACAAGAAATCGGCCGCACCGGCGACCGCGGAGAAAGGTGCACCCCTCAAGATTGGCATCGATTCTCGGCCCATCAACCGCGAGGCCCCCGATCGCGTGAGTTATGCGAGCGTGGTTAAACGCACCGCGCTCAGTGTGGTCTATGTTTATTCGAGCAAGACCGTGCGCGCTCCCGACATGTCGTCCTTTTTTAACGACCCCCGTTTCCGGCGCTTTTTTGAACAGCCGGGCGGGGGTAACGGCGGTGATGAAGAGGAGGCGCCCGCTCCCGGTAATCGCGGCAACAGCCGTCGCGGTGATCGCAACGGCAACTCACCCAGTACCCCCAAGGCCCCGAGCGCTCCTCGGGGTGGCCGCGCTCCCGATCAAACGCAACAGGGTCTCGGGTCTGGGGTGATCATCACCGTCGACGGCTACGTTCTCACCAATAACCATGTGGTCGAGGGGGCTGATGACGTCCGGGTTTCCATCGGCGAATCAAACAAACGCTTCGAGGCCCGGGTCGTCGGGCGTGATCCCGGCTCCGACCTCGCCGTGTTGAAAATTGATGCGACCGGTCTCTCCCCGGCCTCCTTTGGCGATAGTGACCAGATCCTCGTGGGCGATGTCGTGCTCGCGATCGGCAACCCGTTTGGCGTGGGTCAGTCCGTCAGCCGCGGGATCATCAGCGCGCTGAGCCGAGGCATGGGCATGGGCGTGTTCGAAGACTTTATCCAAACGGATGCGGCCATCAACCCGGGCAACTCAGGGGGTGCCCTCCTCGACACGGATGGTCGTGTTATCGGGATCAATAGCGCTATTCTCAGCCGCAGCGGTGGCTTTGCCGGCGTGGGCTTTGCGATTCCGATCAATCTCGTCCGTTCGGTGGCCGAGCAGATCGTCAATCAGGGCCGAGTTGAGCGCGGGTTCCTCGGTGTCCGCCCCCAAGAACTCACCGAGGAACTCACCGCCCAGTTTGGCACTGAAAAAGGCGCGTTGCTGAGCGACGTCACCGAGGGCAGTCCAGCCGATAAAGCGGGCATTAAGTCCGGCGATGTCATCACCAAGATCAACGCCACGGAAATTCGCGATGCGCGCCACCTTCTGATGACGATCAGCCAGATCGCGCCGGAAACGGAGGTGGTGGTCGAGTATCTCCGAGATGGTCAGCGCCTCAAGGCATCGGCGAAGCTCGCCCGCCGCGATGAAGATGCGCTCGCGCGCAGCGATGGTGCTCCCGGTGCGAAGGAAGAGGGCGTGCTCAACGGGGTCGGGGTGGGTGAGATTACGGCGGAAATCCGCAGCCAGCTGCAAATTCCGTCGCGTGTGAAGGGTGCGTTAATAACGAGTATTGAAGCCGATAGCCCCGGAGCCAAGCAGGGCTTGCGCGAGGGCGACATCATTTTGGAACTTGATCGCAAGCCCGTCGCCGATGCCTCGGAAGCGGTGAAGTTGAGCGAAGCGATCAAGGGGCCGAAGGTTCTCGTGCTCATTTGGCGCAACGGTCAGCGCCGCTACCTCGCGATCGACGAGTCGAAGTAACCGCACTCAGGCGGGGCCGGCGAGGTGGGCGTAGTGATCGGTGATTCGCTCAGGCGGGGCTCCCTCGCGGTGCCCGCCCATCCGCGGGAAATCGGGGAGTGAATTCTTTTTAGCCTGAATGGCACGTGCCCGCCGAGTCGGGTTATATCGCCGAGTCGGGTGGCGGAGAGGAAAATACCGCCCGCGATCAGTGCAGTCGGCGCGCTGGTGCCGCGGCCGATTTCACTCGGCGGTTCTATTTTAGCAACCGTGACGGCTTCCGGTGCGTCCAACGCACTGCGTGATCCTCCCCGTTGAAACTTCCGCCACGCCCCCCGAAGTGCCGGGTTCTGTCCCGCGACGGGGTTGGCGCCGTGGTCCGTCAGCGGCGTTAGTTAGTCTGGGCGGCTTGGTCGTGGCGCACTTTCTCTGGGTGACCGCCCACCTCGCGCCGGCGATCATGAGCCCAGACGCGAATGGCTATGTGGTGCAGGCGCGCTTGCTCGCCCAAGAAGGGCGCACGTCTTTTTCGCCCACCTCGCCGGTGCAATTTATCGGCATGCATTGGCTGGAGACGGAGCGCGGCGTCTTTTTTAGTCGGTATCCGGCGGGTCTTCCAGTGATCTATGCGGGAGCTTGGCAGCGGGGTGGCCTGAAGGCGGCGTTGTGGGTGAACCCGTTCCTGGCGAGTGGGACGGTGCTGCTGGTTTTTTTTCTCGCGCGACGTTTAGTCCCGGCTGGTTACGCGCTCCTCGCGGCGGCATTTTTAGCGGTGATCCCCGTCGTGAATCAGCACGCGCTCGATGCGGATGCCCATATCGCGGCGACTTTTTTTCTGGTGGCGGGTGTGCTGGAGTTGTTGCGCTTTGGCGATGCGGGGTCGTTGCGGTCGGGTTTGCTGGCCGGGCTCCTGCTCGGCGCGGTGCCGACGATGCGCTACCCAGAGGCGATCGTGGGTGGGGTCATTGCGGTATGGTTAGTCTGGCGGGTACGGCCCGTGTGGCGGGTGTGGCCGGCGTTGGTGGGGGCTGCCCTGCCGCTGTGCGCGTTAGGCGTGCATAATGCGGCGGCTTTTGGTGCGTTTTGGAAAACGGGGTACGCGCTCACGCATGAGCAGACCGGCTTTGGTTTTAAATACCTCGCGGGGCATGCGCTGCCCTACTTGCACGCGCTCGGCGGGCAAGGGATCGCTCTGCTATTTGCGTTTGGGGTAGCGGGACTCACCGCGCTCGCGCTGGACCGAGCGAAGCGGCCCGAAGGCGTGTTATTCACCGGCATCGTCGTCCCGCTCCTGCTTCTTTACATGGCGTATTATTTCGGTGGGGGTGGTGGGGGTGGTGGCGGGGCGGCGGCAGGCAATCTACGGTTCTTGATTCCGACGTTTCCGTTTTTTGTGGTCGCGGCTGTAGGTTTGCTAGCGCGGCTCGCGGCTGATTCTGGTCGAAATGGCCGCGTGGTGGTCGCGGTGGTGGCGACGTTGCAATTACTGCTCGGGTTCGTGGGTTCCTCTCAAGTACTTGCGGCCGCGCACACCTCGCTCGGAGCGGCGGCGCGCGCGCGGATCGCGGCGGAGGGTGCGATCCCAGCCGACAGCGTGATCATCGTCGATCGACAATTGGCCGAAAGTCTCGATGCCACCGGTCGCTGGCGACTCGTGGAGGAAAGTTTTGTCGTGGGCGGGATGCTGGGCGGCGGCGGGATGGGCGGGGGTGGCCTTGGGTTCCCCGGTGGCCCGCGGCCCGCCGGCGAAATGGGCGGCCGCGGCAGCGTGGTCGACGGGGCGCCAACGGCCGCGGATGGGCCCGAGCGAGCGCCGGGCGACCCGGGCCGAGGCGATGAGCCCAACCCGATGCAACGGGGAAAAAATCGAGCTCAGCAGGAACGTTACGCCGGGCTGCGCCCAGTGGAACGTCGGCAGCGGGTTTGGGCCGATGTGGTCGCTTGGGCCGGTGGCAAGCCGGTGTTTTGGTTCGCCCGCTCCCTCGAGGTGCTCGATCGCGTGTTGCCGGTGGGGGCGGATTACCACAGTATCACCGAAGTGGATGCGCCCATGATGATCGGTTCGGGCGGCGGCGGCCCTCCTGGAATGGGTGGGCCTAAAGGCGGCGGGGGCTTTAATGCCGGGCCCAGCGGGGGGGGGAGCCTCAGCCGGCCGAGTGCGGCTGGCCCGCGGTCGGCTCGCCTGCCGCCGCCGGTAGGTGGCCCCGGCCAACCTGAATTTTCTGCACCCCGGGGTGGCCCTTCGGCCGCGTTCGGGCCCAAACTTCGTCTCGTCCAGATTGATTTTGCGCCTCCGTGACCGGGTTTGGACCGCGGTGGGGTTGTCTATTTCAAGCCGCCCGTGATCTCTTGCAGCTTTGTAAAAAAGGCCCGTTTGCGGGGAGAATGAATACCCCAGTCGACCGGAACGCTTTGGTAGCCGTCCGGGAAGCGCTCCCCTTTCATCCGGAAATCAAAGAAGCCCCACGAGGCGCCGGCGCGGATGGCTGCGACGAAATTGTTTATGGGTTTATCGAAATCAAAGTGGTCGTCCTCATTGAATACGATCGGCTGCTGCCGCCAAGAGGGTAAGGCGCGCGTCTGCGCCACCATTTCGGTGATGCGAGCCGGATCTTTGACGCCGTTGCCGTGGATGAGGATAAAATCTGAAACCGTAACAACGTTTTCTCCGGGAATTTTACCGCCACCGTAACTGGTGCCGACGAGTAAGCGGTGGCCGGCCGGTGCCCGTCGCGCCCGCACGCGCGCGATGAGCTCGTGGACGCGTTCAGGTTGGAGGATCGGGTGATCGTATTTCACGTTGGTCTCGTTGTTGATCTCGATGAGGACGTGCTGATCGCCGCGTTGATAAAGCCAGTCGACCGTGGCGTCGACCGCGCGAATCACGGCGGCTTCATCGTGGATGCGTTCATCTTGGCCAAAGTAAAAAATACCAAGGACGACGACCATGCCGAGTTCATTGGCGCGATCGAGGATCCGGCCGGTGCGAGCCAGATAATCGGGCCGGAGTGAACCATCGCCTTGGATCGCCGAATTGTGCCACGGCTGTTTGGCGGAGTAGCCTTCGGGGCTGCCGCCCTGAAGGTTGAGCGTGAAGGCATTGAGCCCGTGGCGACGCCATTCGGGCATGGCGGCGATGAACTCGCGCGTGTTGCGCTCTGGGTCCCACGGCATCCCGTCCGGGTATGTCCAGCGGGTCCGTGTCGCCGGGTTGAGATCATCAAAGTTGCCCTGCACCATGCGGGAATTCATCAGCCGGCCCTCGATAGAAACGCCGGCCCACGTGCGGCCGGCAAAAGTGGGCTGGCCGTTGATGAGAAATTTTTCTCCGGCGATGCTGACTTGGGTCCGGGATACTGGGGCATTTGCTCCGGCCGCGCTGAACGTGGCCGTGAGAAAGGTGGCGGCGCTGAGTGTGGCTGCGAGGAAAGTGGTCGGAAGGAAATTGGCGAAGCGAGGGGTCTGTGGGCGGGCTTGGGTGAGCATTTCGCGAACTTGGAAGAATCGGGTGGTCATGTCTAGGCGTGATCGGCCGGCGTCCATCGTGGCGGGAAGTGAGCCCCGCTGGGTGTGCTCGCGGCGATGATGGGTGAACCCGTGGCAATTGCGCCCGATATTTGTTCGGGCGCTCACCGCGGAGCCACGACCCGCTTTTTAACGGCGAGGGTCAATCGTTGGCAGTTAATCAAGACGTCGAGGATGGGCGGGACCGGAGGGAAAAGACGGCGCGGGCGGTAATGGCGATGAGTACGATGGCGCCGCCAGCGAGTGCTTGGCGGGACGGCTGTTCGTGTAAAAACCAAAGAACCCACAGCGGATTGAGAACGGGCTCGATGACGGGAATCAGAACACCCTCGAGGGCGGTCACATGGCGAATGGCACGAGCGTACAGCCAGTAGGAAAAGCCGAGTTGGACCGAGCCGAGGACGAGGAGCGCGAGCCAGCCCTCGACGGCCAGTGGCGGAGCGCGCCAGAGCCAGGGAAGCCCCATCACGAAAGCAAGCAGGTTGCCGAGAATGATGGATTCGATGGGTGAGCCGTCCTTTTGGCGCCGCAAAGCGAGCGTCATGGCGGCGAACGAAATGCCACTGAGGAGAGCAAGGGCATCGCCGGCGAGGTGTCCGAGGGCGAGACCGTCCTGAAAAAAAAGCGCCATGCCGGCGAGCGCGGCGAAAATGGTGAACCAATCGGCCCGCGTGGCGCGTTCACCGACGAACCAAGCGCCGAGTAATGCGACCCAGACTGGGGCGGTATATTGCAGGAGGATGGCATTCGCCGCGCTGGTGAGGGTGGTGGCAACGCAGAAGGTCGCGGTGCAGATGGCGTAGGCGATGGCGCCCGTTACCTGTGCGCCGGACAGATGGAATCGTAGTCCCCGATTCGTGAGGAGCAAAAATCCGGCGGCGATCAGTCCTCGCCCGCCCGAGACGGCGAAACCTGACCACGTTGTTCCAAGGTACTTGATTAAGACTCCCGCGAAACTCCAGCAAAGGGCCGCGCCCAAAAGTAAGCCGACGGAACTTCGATGGTGAGGATGCATGCGGAGAAGGGCTGAATCGGGGGATGGGTCGCCTTGCTCGCAACGACAAACGGTGCGGGCGCGGAAGCCCCGCCGCCGCAGGCAGCTTCTTTTATCGGCACGGAAAAATCAGTCGCCGAATGAGTTTCCTTCGCTAAAAATGGGTTCAATGGAAAAGTCCTGCGCCTTCAGTTTCGATTCGTTTTCTTGCGGCAAGTTATGGGTTGGGTGTTTGGTTGCGCGCGCCGAGGTGCTGCCCGGATGAGGCCGCCGCGTTTAGTCAGGCTGGGGGCTGGTCTCCTCGTGAGTCTTGTGGTTGTGCTCGGCTGGTTTGTCGGGCGGAGTCACCGCGTCGACCCGAAGCGCCCAGTCCCAGCAGCCGGCGATCGCGAGCCGGCGGTCGCCCGGGCGAAAAATGGGG
>CAMDOF010000174.1 GCA_945903465.1 Opitutus sp. GAS368 | reverse complement strand
GCCGGTGCGCCCGCCTCGGTCGTCACCGCGGCGCAGGAGTTGCAGCGCTACGTCGAGAAGTCCACGCAGGGGAAGCTGCCCATCGTCGCTGGTGAAGCGCCGGCGACGAGCCCGTTCATTTCGTTGGGCGATACGCCGGCGGCGCGCGCCGCCGGGATCACAACGCGGGATGTCCCGCTAGAGGGCTATCGTCTCGTTGGGCGCGGGGAGAATTTTTTCATCCTCGGACCCGACACAGTCGGAAGCGAGAAAACGCCCGAGGGCGGCACGAGCGCCGGCACGCGCAACGGTGTCTACACCTTCATCGAGGACTATCTTGATGTGCGCTGGCTGCTCCCCGGGCCCATGGGCGAGGATGTGCCATCGCGCGCGAGCGTGACGCTGCCCGCGGTGGATCGCACGGAGGGACCGGGCTTCCGCAATCGTCGCATGCCCGGGATGCAGAACAACAAACCCGCCGTGGAGGAGTGGTCGGCCCGGCAGAAACTTGGTTTCTCGATGCTGCTCGAGCATGGGCACAACTGGCAGCGGGTCGTTCCGGCAGAATTGCACGCTCAACATCCCGACTGGTTTCCCGAAGTGGACGGCAAGCGTCCGCCTGTCAGCGGCGATCGCTACAAAGTGGAGACGACGAATCCCGGGCTCATCCAGCACTACGCGCAGGCGGCGATCGAAGCGTTTCGGCGAAATCCGAAGCTCACGGTGTTCTCCCTTTCGCCCACCGATTCCGGCAACTGGAGCGCGAGCGCCGAGAGCAGGGCCCTCTACGAACGCGATCCGAAGGGAAAACTCTCGGTCACATCGCTCGTCCTGAAATTCTACAACGACGTCGCCAAGATCGTGGGCAAAGAATTTCCCGACCGGAAGCTCGCGGGCTACATCTACGCGAGCTACCTCTATCCGCCGAGCGCGGGCGTGCCTCCGATGGAGCCCAATCTCTTCATCGTCGTCGCCCCGAGCATCAGCTACGGCTACCAACTTTACCGCGAGGGCGTGAAGGAGGATTGGGAGCGGATTCTTTCGGCGTGGTCGGCGAAGACTTCGCAGATCGCCTACTACGATTTGTTCAACTGGCTGAAGGGCTACACCGGCGCGATCACGCCGCCCGCGCCAGAGATTCTCAACTTCGCTTTTCCCCGGCTGGTGAAATACGGCATCAAGGGCGTTTATATTTACGGCACGGCGGAATGGAGCCAGGCCGCGGTGAACAACTACGTGTTGGCAAAAATGGAGTGGAACCCGGCGCTCGATGCGAACGCCCTGTGCGACGAATTTTATCGGCGCGCCTACGGGCCGGCGGCGGGCGCACCCGTGCGCGAGATTTACCGCGTGGTCGATGCTGCGGTGAAGGTGTTCTACAACCGCGATCTCACGGCGAACTACACGGCGACACCGCGCTACCAGAACGAAGTGCTCGCGGCGAACTACCCGCGGATCGAAGAACTTTTCCTGAAGGCGCGCGCGGCGGTGGACGGTGCCGCGGGCACCGCCGCGCAACGCGCCCGGCTGGAGTTCTTCGGCGACAACCTCGTGATCATGCAATCGCTGCTGAGCTCGGCCGGGTTTATGGCGGAAAAGAAAACGTCGCCGTTGGATCGCACCGAAGCGGAGGTCGACCAGCTGATGGGCCGCCTGCATCCGGGGTTCGGCGTCGAGCTGGCTCCGGGAATGAAGCGAACGGAGAAGCTATTTCCTCCCGTTCGGGCAGCGTGGGCGCCCGCGCTGCCGCATCCGCGTTCCGTCACTTCTTTTGCCCTGCGCGGGCGTTCCCGATTCCTGATTTTCCCGAACGCGGATCAGGGGGTCCGCGTGACGGGAAAGAGCGGGGCGGCCAAGGGCGGCATCGTGCGTTGCGATGCCTACAGTGCCTCGGGGGCGAGGGTGGCCGGAGGCGTTCTGCGTCCGGGCGTTCCCGTGCAGTTCCTCGGTTCCTCCGGCCAGATTTATTACCTCGAGGTCGAAGGCGGATCGGCGGGTTACGAATTGGAGTTGAAAGGTGCGCCCTTTGCGCTCGCGGCCAATGCCACCCCTCGTGGTGTGCATATTTCGGGCAAGGCCACGCCGATGTATTTCCAAGTGCCGGCCGGCGCGCCGCCTTTCACCCTCACGATCAATAGCGAAGCGCCGGGCGAGACGAGCCTCAGCCGGCTCTACGCGCCGAGCGGAAAACTCGTCGAGACGTTCGATACCCAGACGGCGCCCACTGCACGCTCAACCATTTCTCCAGCGAAGGCGGGTGGCGAGTGGGCGGGTTACTGGTGTCTGGTCGTCGAGAAGGCGCCGAAGGGCGTCTTTGACGACGTGTATATTGTGCTCGATGCTGCCTTGCCCCCCTGGTTCATCCTCGATCCGGCCGAGCCGCTGACGATCTCGGCGTTGAAGACTCCATAAAAAAATCCCCATGCCCGGCCGTACTTCGCCAGTTTCTCCATTGTCGCACCGCACCCTGATCAAGCCGGCCGGCCTCGGACTGGTGGGCGTTTCGTCCGCCGGGATTCTCGCAGCAGGCGCGGCCGGCGCTGCCCGCCGCCCGCGCCCCCAGCGTCCGCACTCGTTCCGCTGAATCGGTTTCCACGGATGATGCCGGTGAACTTCGCCGCCGCTTTCGCGTGCTCGACGGTCTCGTTCCGCTGAATCGGTTTCCACGGATGATGCCGGAGTAGATGGTCCGACCGCGTCTGTGAGGTGGAGCAGACGGGAGAGGCGCGCCGCGCAGGGCTTCGCACACAGGCTGGCGCCGAGGCCTCTGTGCGCGACGTGCGGAAGAAAATTCAGGATGCGTTCGGCCCTTGTCCGGAGAAAACGCCGCCCCATGCCCGCGTGACCGGCGTGCTCGAGCGTGACACCTCCAACGTCGAAAAAGTAATCTTTGAGAGCCGGCCTAGTTTTCTGGTCACGGCCAATTTTTTCGTGCCGAAGGGTCGTCCGTGCCCGATGACGGCGATCGTGGGCGCGGGCGGGCACAGCGCCATCAGCAAGGCGACTCCTGCTTACCCGTCGTTCGCCCCAGGGCTCGCCCGTCAGGGCTACGTGGTCCTGATCTTCGATCCGCGCGGGCAGGGCGAACGCGCGCAATACCTCACACCTGAATTCGCCCGGCGCGGACGCATGGGCACAAGTTTGATTGACGGCAACATCCACCACCTTGTGGGTTTTGCTCTCGGTCAACGTTCCAAAGGCTCGCAGCGCCCGCGACGGTGCGAAAATGAAAAGTAGCAGAAGATACGAAATTGTTTTCAGCGATGCTCAATAAATCCCGCGTCTGCAATCTAAGCACATGCTTCAACTGCATGATGAAAGAGACGCGAAGAAAAAGTGATGGGCTTGACCTCGCATGTTTGACCAACCCATCGCGACAGTTGTTTCGCAAGAAACGAAGAACACTCTGCCACAGGTTTCTATTTTGGTCTGACTTTTCCTAGAAGGGTGTTGAGACCATAGCAGGTCTTGGTGCCACTCCCCCTCCCATTCCGAACAGAATGACGAAGGTGCAATCGCGTGCACTCCGCCGGGAAGCCAGCTGGTCCAAGACGAGATTCCCTTTCTCACTAGCCAGCTTAGGCGTGACGACAGCTAAGAGGAGTCATGACATCGCATAAGGACTCTGATCCAAGTGATCCATTTGGGAAGGAGGTTTCCAGCGTGTTCATGGTGACGCGCATCGGCCTTGGTGCGACGCGGTCAACTGCGATGTCTAAAGCGGCAGGTGGGTGGCCAAGTTGATCGGCGCGGAGCCGGAGGCGCGATCTTCGCGTGCGACGTGCGTGGGATCGGCGAATCGCAGCCGAACACGACGGGCGGTGATGTGCTTGCCCCTACGGATCCGATTATTTCTACGCCACACCCAGTCTGATGCTCGATTATCCCTCTGCCGATCAACGCACGCACGACGTGCGGCGGGTGATCGACTGGCTGAAGGCAAACGGCTAGGTCGACGTGCATCTCGCGGCGAAAGGCTGGGGCACGCTCCCGGCGACGTTTGCCGCGGTGCTCGCCGATTCCGTCACGCCGGTGACGCTCAAGCACGCGTTGACGAGCTATCAGGCGATGGCCGAGACGGAGAGTTACGTGTGCCCCCTCGCCGCGATGTTGCCGGGCGTCTTGAAGACGTTCGACCTCCCGGACAGTTATCGCACTCTCGCGGGGAAACCGCTCCGGCCAGTCGAGCCCTCGGACCAGTTCGGGGGCGCGGCGTGAAACGCGGCCCGATCACTCCGAGGGCCCGTGCGCCCCGGGGCCCGCTCGCGCAGGTTTTTATCTGTAACTGCTCAGGTCGATTCCCGGCCATCACGAACACCTATCACCTCTGGCGCGGTGACTAAAGGGGTCCGCCCAGTCCACTGTGCGGCTCTGAGTCAGGAGACGCCCCTTCCGCACAGCGGACTTCGGTGACCACTTGCGCCGACATCCCCGGCGTTCTTGTGCGCGGTGAAGCTATCGCGGCGGATGCGGCAGAACACCTGGGCGCCATCTTCGCCGCAGAACAGACCCGCTATTTTCTGCGGGACCTTCATCATCCTGATAGCGCGCTCGGCTTGGTTGATAGCGAACGGGAACCTGCAGTCGGTGAGGAAGGCCTGGCCTTGGGATCGGTGCTGGTCGAGACGCTCGAGCAGATTCTTGGGCTTGGATTTTTTCTGTGGGCCGCGTTGCTTTGCCCGGGCTGACGGGGCCAGAGAATTTTGGCGGTAGGCGTCCTCGAGGATGGCCTCGTAGCGCCGCTGGCAGGTTCGCACTTGGACGTGGGAGAGCGCGGTCGCGTCCGTCCCCACTCGCTAGGCGCGGTCGGCAAAGTCCGGATCAACGCGAGGTCCCCCCCACCCAACGCCCGGCCTTGGATCACCCTGCTTTCCTCCTTGGACGAAGGCGACCCTCCCTCCGCAGTCCGAGTTCAGCCTAAAATTCTGCTTTCTTCGCGTAACGTGCGCGTTCACCGTCAGCTTTTTCCACCTTGAGCAGTTACTTTTATCTTATAAAATTCTTCCGGCATTTTTACCTGGCGGCCCTTGCACTCGTGCTCGGCGCCTCGGTGGTGTGGGCGCGTCCGCTGCGGCTCTTCGTCGTGGGAAATAGTTTTTCCCAAAACGCGACGCACTACCTGCCGGACCTCGCGAAGGAAGGCGGTCATGAGTTGATCATGGCCCGGGCGCAGACCGGAGCATGTTCGTTTGAGCGGCACTGGAAGGCGGTCGAGGCCGATCTGACCAATCCGGGCGATGTGAGCGGTAAAATCTACAGCGGGAAATCGCTGCGCGAAATTCTCGGTCAGGAACCGTGGGACGTGATCACGATGCAGCAGTATTCTTTACTCTCTTCGGATGTGGGGTCCTACCGGCCGTTCGCGAAAAAGCTCTTTGATCACCTGCATGCGGCGCGGCCCGGGGCCGAAATCGTCCTCCACCAAACCTGGGCCTATCGTGTGGACGCGCCGAGATTCGGCCAGATCAAGGCGGGCCGGAACGCGGCGAACAACCAGGAGATGTGGGAGAACTCGCGGGCGGCTTACCACGAGATCGCGAGGGAACTCGGCCTGCGCGTGATTCCAACCGGCGACGCGTTCTGGCGCGTCAATTCCGATCCGAAATGGACCTACCTGCCTGACGTTAATTTTGACTTCAAGCAGGCTGAGAAACCGGCGCTTCCGAACCAGACCCATTCCCTTCACGTGGGCTATCGTTGGGGCGCGAACGGGAAACTAGGCAAGGATGCGACTCACGCCAATGTGGCGGGAGAATACCTCGGCGCGCTGGTCTGGTATGGCATTTTGTTCAACGAGTCGCCGGAAAGACTGGCTTATATTCCCCCCGGGCTTGCTCCGGATTTCGCGGCCCATTTGCGCACAGTTGCGTGGGTGGTCCTTCAGGAAACCGCGCCGGCGAACCGAGTGTTTTTACCGAAGGAGTAAACGATCAGGCGAGAAGTCACCCTCCCCTTCGCGCGATGCCACCCCAAACCCCCGAAGGTGCGCGTTGGTTCACAGCCGAAGTGCAACCGCACGACGCTTCGCTTCGTGCCTATTTGCGCATCGCTGCTCCCGCCGGGGTCGATGCCCGATGATCTGTTGCAGGAGCCCTACCTGCGACTCCTGCGGGCGCGGGAGAACGGTCCCATCCGTTGCGTGAAGGCGTTGCTGTTCGCCATTGCGCGCAATAAACCCCTCCCCCCCGAAAATAAAAGCTGCCAGTTGACCCGAAGTCCGCGCCCGACCGCCCCCTTTCCATCGCATGAGTTCCGCGCCCCAAGTCGTCGGCCTCAGCCGAACCCGCCGTCATCTCGAAACCAGTTCATTTTCCACCACCTAACCCCCATCCCGCCATGCCCCTCCCCTTAAACCCCTCCCCGACGCAAACCCAGTTTCCTAGCAATTTCCCGCTGGCGAACATCGTACTGGATTCTTCGCTACGTTCCTGATGAACACTCCGGATTGTCATTGCGAGAGAGGCTTGCCGACCGCGGCAATCCACGTCGGATCGGCGTTGGTATTTCTGGTTGGGGCTGCTTTCGCCCTCGCGGCCGAACCCATTTCTGCCGCTGGGGTGATTCGTAATCTTGCGAAGCCGACCGACGAGGAACTGAAATCGTTTCTAATTCCCGAGCCGCGCAAGACTCCGGCGGAGGCGCTGAAGACTTTCGAGACCGCGCGCGGCTTCCATCTCGAATTGGTGGCGGCGGAGCCGATGGTCTACGATCCGGTCGCCGCGGCCTTCGACGAAGACGGTCAGCTCTACGTCGGCGAGATGCGCGATTATCCGTATCCCGGCGCGAAACAATCCGCGCACAACCCGCGCTGGTCCGGCGATAATTACGCCGAGGATCAGTATCAGAAGCCCGTCGCGGGAAAACATCCGCCAACCAAACCCGGCGACAAGCCGCTCGGCTCGGTGCGGCTGCTCCGCGACACTGACGGCGACGGTGTTTTCGATCAGGCGACCGTTTTTGCCGACGGCTTGTTATGGGTCTGCGGCATCGTACCGTGGAAAGGTGGTGTGTTCGTCACCGCGCCGCCCGACATCTGGTATCTCAAGGACACCGATGGCGACGGGAAGGCCGACGTTAGTGAGAAAGTCTTCACCGGCTTCGGCACGCGCAATCAGCAGGCCATGCTCAACAACCTGCAATTCGGCCTCGATCACCTGATCTACGGATCGACAGGTGGGAATGGCGGCGAAATCCGGCCCGGCAATGCTCCGGGCGCGACTGCGGTGCCGCTGGCGGGCTACGACTTTCGCTTCGCGCCGGAATCAACTCGGATCGAGCGCGTGACGGGCTCGCGGCAGTTCGGCATGACGTTCGACGATTGGGGCAACCGTTTCCTCTGCACGCAAAACGCCCCGTGTTTACACGTCGTGCTTCCGCTCCACTACCTCGAGCGCAACCCGCACTTCACGCCGCGCCAGACGATTGCCAGTACCACTCCCGTGCCGACGCCGCTTTATCGGATCAGCCCGGTGGAGCGTTGGCGATTTCTGCAGAGCAGCCGGGCCGTCGCCGCCAGCGAGCTGCCAGTCAAGGACGTCGCCGGCGTGAGCCATCATGTCGTCGATGCCTGCGCCGGCATCACGATTTATCGCGGCGGGGCGTATCCGAAAGAGTATTATGGCAACGTGTTTATCGGCGACAGCGTGAGCAATCTGGTCCACCGCCGCGTCCTCGTGCCGCACGGAGCCACGTTCAAGAGCGAACGCGCCGACACGAACATCGAGTTCGTGCGCTCCTCCGACCTCTGGTTTCGCCCGGTGAATTTCGTCAACGCACCCGACGGTACACTCTACTGCCTGGACATGTCGCGAGAGTATTCCGAGAGCATCAACATCCCGCCGGACATCGAGCGGCACATGGATCTCACCACTCGCGACCAAGGGCGCATCTATCGGATCGCGCCGGAGGGTTTTCGTTCACCGCCGCCGCCGCGGCTGAGTCGCGCGACGACTGCGGAGCTCGTGGCGGCGCTGGAAAGCCCGCACGGCTGGTGGCGCGACACCGCCCATCGGTTGCTCTACGAACGTCAGGACAAGTCCGCCGTCCCGGCGCTCGAAAAGATCGCGGCGCAAAGTGATTCCCCGGCTGCACGGATAAACGCGCTCTGGTCGTTGCAGGGATTAGCGGCGTTGAAAGATCCGATAATCGCGTCAGGGCTTTCCGATTCGCACGCTGGTGTCCGTGAAAACTCCATTCGCCTGGCCGAACCGCGACTGGATGCATCGGCCGAGCTCCGGGAAAAAGTTGTGACGTTGATCCGTGATCCGGAGCCGCGTGTCCGGCTGCAGGTCGCATTTTCTGTTGGCGAGTGCGGCACGTGGAGCCAGGCCGCCCTGCTCGCGCGTCTCGCTCGTGAGAATTACGATGACCCGTGGATTCAGTCGGCGGTGCTGAGCTCCGCCGCCCGTTGCAGTGGCGAGTTGTTCGCCGCGCTCGCGAGTGACGCCGATTTTCCCAGCAGCTCCGCAGCGATCGAATTTGCGCGGCAGGTCATCACCGTCATCGGCGCGCAGAATCGTCCTCCGGACCTGTCGCGCACGATTGGAACCTTGGCGGAGGCGAAGAAGCTGGATGCCGTCCTACCGCTGGCGAGCGCGCTTGCCGAAGGATTGAAACGCGCGGGCACTTCGCTCGCAGCTGTCGACGCAACTGACCGCATGAAGGCGCTGCTCCAGCGTGCGCCGCAACTCGCCCTCGATTCCAAGCAACCGAGACCCGTGCGGCGCGCCGCCATCGACGCGCTCGCACTCCTCCCGTATGCCGACGCCGCCCCGGCCTTGCTGTCGATCCTGCAACCCACCCAGCCGGAACCGTTGCAACTCGCAGCGATTGCCACGCTCGATCAGTTTCGCGATGCCGGCGTCGGCGCCGATTTGCTCAAACGGCACGCTGAGCTGGCGCCGGCCGTGCGCGGTCGCGCGATCGATGCCCTGCTCCAGCGGCCGGAACGACTCGACGCGCTCTGGCAGGCCCTCGAGCAAAAAACCATCGCGGCCGCCGATCTTTCGGCGCGGCATCGCGATCTTCTGCGCAAACATCGCGACGCGAGTGTGCGCGATCAGGCGATCCGTTTGCTCGGCGCGGCCAATCCCGCGTCGCGCGAGGATGTCTACACGTCTTTGTTGCCGGCGCTGCAACTGCGCGCAGTGGCTGCACGAGGAAAAACCACATTCGAGGCCCGCTGTGCTTTGTGTCACCAATATGCAGGCATCGGCCACGAGTTCGGCCCCGACCTCACCGCGGCGCGCACCGGCGGCAAAGAAAAAGTCCTCACCGCCATCGTCGATCCCAACCGCGAGGTGCTCCCGCAGTATTTCATCGTCAGCCTCGAGACCAAAGACGGCGAGAGCGTCGGGGGCATCATCCGAAACGAAACCGCCACCACCGTCACGCTGCGCCAGCCCGGCGGCGCCGAACGCACCGTGTCGCGCGCCGACATCGCTGCCATGAAGACCAGCAGCCAGTCGTTCATGCCCGAAGGTCTGGAAGCCGGCCTGAGCGCGCAGGACATCGCGGACCTGATTGAATTTCTCTTCGAGCCCAGTCATTGATTTCCCACCACCACCGGCGCGTCCCCTTCGCGCAAACACCCACTACCGTCATGAACACCGGCAATCACCTCCGCGCCCGTGCGCTTCGCTTCATCCGTCTCCTGAGTTTTCTCGCGGCAGCGATTCTATTGCTGCTGATGCCGGCCTACACCCAAACCGTCGCGACCGGCACCATCGAGGGCCGCGTTTCGAATCCCGCGAACAACACCTACCTTGAGAATGCCCGCGTGACGATCGACGGCACCGGCCTCGAGACGTTCACGGATCCCACCGGTGTCTATCGTTTCACGGATGTTCTTTCCGGCAGTAGGACCGTCCGCGCGTTTTTCACCGGATACGAATCGCAGTCGGCCGTGGTTAATATCAGCGCCGGCCAAACCGCGCTGCAAGACATTCAACTCCGCCTCGCCGACTCCCGCGCGGAACGCGACCGCGGACCGATCAAGCTCGCGGAGTTTGTCGTGACCGAAAAACAGCAGATGGAAGGCGCCGCGATCGCGATCAACGAGCAACGCTACGCGGCGAACTTCAAGACCGTCGTCTCGGCGGATGAATTCGGAGCCGCCTCGGAAAGCGATGTCGGCGAGTTCATGAAATATCTGCCGGGCGTGCAGATGGGCTACAATTCCGGCGAGGCGCGGCAGGTTTCCGTGGGCGGCGCCCCTTCCGATTACACGCCCGTGACCTTCGGCGGCTTCGGCATGACGAACAGCAACCAGAACGCCACCAACCGAACCGTGTCGCTCGAGTCCCTCTCGCTGAACAACATCTCGCGCGTCGAGGTGATCAGCACGCCGACGCCGGAATCGCCGGGCGCCGCGTTGGGCGGGTCGGTCAACTTCGTGCCGCGGTCGGCCTTCGAGCGCTCGAAGCCGCAATTCACCATCAGCGGCTATGTCCAGATGCGCGACGACCAGCGCGATTTCCACCAGAGTGTCGGCGGCCGCGAGCAGCGCACGCGCAAGGTGCATCCCGGAATCGAGTTCTCCGCCATCGTGCCCGTGAACAAGAATTTTGGCTTCAGCGTGGCAGGCACGGCGTTCAAGGCCTGGAGCCACCGTGACGGCATAGTGAACACGTGGCGCGGCGCGAACACCGTGACCGACGGCAATGCGTTTCCCGATACGACGCCCGACAAGCCGTATCTCAGCACCTACGCCGAGCGCGACGGCTGGCTGCTGCGGAAACGTTCCTCGTATTCCCTCACGATGGATTATCGGCTGAGCCGGAACGATCGCCTTTCGCTCACGGCGACGCGCGCGAGCTTCAATACGAACTACGAGACGCGGGCGATTACCTACACGATCAGCCGCGTGGGGAGTTTCGGCGCAGACTTCACCCGCGGTGCGACCGGCGCGGGCACGCTGGGTGTCTCGGCTCCCGACGGCACGCGCGACCGCAACATCACGAATTACATGCCGACGCTCGTGTACAAGCACGACGGCCCGATCTGGAAGGCCGAGGCAGGCGCGGGCTACTCGCACTCGAAGGATCACACCTCGAGCGCGGATCGCGGATGGTTCGCGCTCACGCCGATGACGCGCGGCAACGTCACGATAAGTTTCGACGGCGTCGACATGCTGCGCCCGGGAAAGGTGACGGTAACCGATGGCGCGACTGGCCGCCCCATCGATCCCTACGACATCTCCAACTACACGATCACGACCACCAACCTTCCCCAACCGAAAGGCAGCGACGAGAAGCGCAGCGTTTACGGCAACCTGCGTCGCGACTTCAACGTCAGCGGAACGCCCATCACTCTGAAGGGGGGCGTCGACGTGCAGAAACAGGTCCGCGAAATGTTCCAGCCCTATCCGTCCAACGCCGCCTTTACCTATCTCGGGCCGGACGGCCGCGCGAACAGCGGTGACGAGGGCGCGGCGCCCTTCGCGTTTACGCAAGTCGCCACGCGGCCGGGCGCGTTCGGTTTCCCGCCGGTGCCGGCGATCAGCAACACGAAGTTGTTCGCGTTTTATCAGCAAAATCCCGGGGCGTTCCGGCTCGACGAAACCGCGGCGTGGACGGCTTTCGTCACCAATGCGCGTCACGCGGAAGAAACGATCTCCTCGGCCTTCGGCCGCGGCGACGTGAGCTTTTTCCAGCACCGGCTGAAGCTCGTTGGTGGCCTGCGGGCGGAACAGACCAACATCAAGGCCGCGGGACCGCTGACCGATCCCACGCTGAATTTCCAGCGCGATGCGAACGGTCGCGTGCTCCGCGCCGCCAACGGCACGCCGCTGCTGATTAATCCGAATGGTAGCGTAGGCGCCGCGCAGCTCACGAACGTCCTGATGGGCACGCGTGTGAAGAAGGAATACCTGCGCTGGTTCCCGAGCATCAACGCGAGTTACAACGTGCTCGACAACCTGGTCGCCCGCGCCGCCTGGCACACGTCGGTCGGGCGACCTAATTTCGCCCAATACTCCGGCCCGATCACGTTGCCGGACATCGAAAATCCGACGCCTACGAGCCGCATCACGCTCAACAATGCCGCGATCAAGCCGTGGAGCGCACACACGACGACGCTGGCGCTGGAGTATTATTTTCAGCGCGTCGGCGCCGTGTCGGTCACCGTGCACCGGCGTGAGTTCAAGAATTTCTTCGGCACGACGTTGCTGCCGGCGACGCCGGAGTTCCTCGCGCTCTACTCCCTCGATCCGACGGCTTACGGCAGCTTCCTTGTTTCCACGCAGCGCAACCTCGACACGACGGTGCGCATGGACGGCTTTGAGGCCAGCTACAAGCAGGCGCTCACGTTTCTACCGCAGTGGGCGCGCGGGGTGCAGGTGTTTGCCAACGGCAGCACGCAGCGCGCGACCGGCCCGTCGCGCAGTGAGTTCACGATCAGCCCGTCGCTCGTGAACGGCGGCGTGAGCCTCACGCGGCGGGCCTACAGCCTGCGCATCGATGCGAATCACCGCGGGCGGCAGTTCCAGAACACGGTGACGGGCCGCGGAATTCAGGCCGACACGAAAAATTTTCTAAAGGCCCGCACCTATATGGACATCACCGGCGAGCACGTGCTCTGGCGGCAATTCCGGCTCTTCGCGAAGCTGCGCAATGTGAGCGACGAAGGCGTGGACGTCGACATCTACGGCCCGCTCACGCCGCCGTATGCCCGCTTCCAGTCGCGCGAACGTTACGGCTCGCTGTGGACGTTTGGCGTGAAGGGGACGTTCTGATGATTTGTAGGAGCAAATTTATTTGCGATGCAGTGGTAGGGGTCGAGGTGACGAGACCTTTATGCGGACACCGAAGGTCTCGTTACCTCGACCGCTACAAATTCGAAATCCATCGCAAATAACTTTGCTCCTGCCGCCAACGCACAGCCCGTTCACCGCATGTCCCACAAATCCTTCAGTCGTCGCGAAGTGCTCGCCCTGACTGGCAAGGCGTTTCTCGGCGGCGCGCTCGCCTCCGCGGTGCACGGTGCCGACGAGAAGTCGTCCAACACCTTCGGCGCCGTCGCCGGCGATCCGGCCGCGATGAAAGTCGGCGAGAACGTGCTCAAGGATGGCGGCAACGCGATCGATGCCGCGATCGCGACCGCGTTTGCGGTTGGCATCGTGTCGCCGAGCAAGTGCGGGGCCGGCGGCTACGGCGGGCACGCGATGATTTCGCTGGCGGGCGGTAAGAAAACGACCGCGATCGATTTCGACGCCATGGCGCCCGCCGCCGCGCGACCGGACATGTTTCCGCTCGACGCGAGCGGTCAGGTGAAGGGCAACGTCAACATCCACGGCTGGCTCGCGGCCGGCGTGCCCGGCACCGTCGCCGGACTGGAACTGGCGCTCGCGCGCTACGGCACGCGCCCGCTGCGCGACATCCTGGCGCCGGCGATTCAGATGTGCGAAGAGGGTTCATCCGGACGGGGTCAGTCCGCTGATGGCAATGGAGGCTGTCCCGGCCCGCGGGGTTCGTGATGACGTAAACGGCCGTCTCGGCGCGAGCAGGGCCAGCGGCAGGACGCCAGCTCGGCATAACCCCAAAATGGGGTATCGGGACGTCTGGTGGTGCTACGGCAGGAGTGGTGGATTCGAGGTATGGCGCGACGTCTTCGCATTCAATACCCGGGAGCCCGTTATCATTCCATTAATCGCGGAAATCTGCCGCCCGACGCTTTCGCTGCGTTCGGGGCTACGCACGCGTTCCTCATCGCGCTGGATGAGGCGGCGGTGCCGTTCGGCTGGCAGGTGCATGCGTGCGTGGTCAGGCGCAACCCCTACCACCTCGCCCTCGCAACACCGGAACCGAACCCCGTGCAGGGAGCGTATCAACAACTCAGATACACGCACGCAGGCTCGCCCTCGCAACACCGGAACCGAACCTCGTGCATTAGGCCGGACGCGATCGCGCTCGAAAGCTCGAAGACTCGCCCTCGCAACACCGGAACCGAACCTCGTGCAGGCTTTGACCTGGCCGTATTGTATCCATATCCTGGATCTCGCCCTCGCACCACCGGAACTGAACCTCGTGCAGGGGATGCCCGGGCTGCAATCTACGTTCGCGATGCGGCTGACTCGATTCCACGGTCAGCAGGGCCCTGGGTTGCAGGGTCGGTCCAAGGCCCCGTTGGTCGAGGACGCCCCCCCATCTCGCCCGGGTCTGCGATTACCTCCCTCTCCATCCCGTTCGCGCCGGAGTTGTCCCCGCCGACCGGGTGGGCGAATAGCGGAGCAGCCGCGTCTGGCCCTGCCTGCCAGTGTAACTGCGTACTGGATCCATCGGGCCGTAGAAGAATAGCGAGCAGCCGCCTTTGACCCTGCCTGCCAGCGACCCCACGCGATTGGTTCCAGTCCGCCGAACGGTTGCCGTCTCTCGGACTCGAGACCCAAAGCGATCCCTGGCGCCCATACCTCGACCCTTGGGCAAACATCGCGGCAACGCGCGACGACGATCGCACTGTGCGCGGCGCCTATTCTGGCGGTTGGGCGATTGGCCCGGCAGGCTGGCGGAGG
>CAMDOF010000173.1 GCA_945903465.1 Opitutus sp. GAS368 | reverse complement strand
GCACCAACGCCGTCTTTTGCGGCGGCGTCGGCCTCGGCAAGACGCACCTCGCCACGGCCCTCGGCTACGCCGCCTGTCAGGCCGGCCACACCGTGCTCTTCACCACCGCCGTCGATGCCATTAACGCCTTGGTGACCGCCCAGGCCCTGCACCGCCTCCAGGCGGAGCTGAAGCGATATGTTTCGCCGTCGCTGCTCATCCTCGACGAAGTGGGCTACCTGCCCCTGGACAAGGCGGGCGCGGACTTGCTCTTCCAGATCGTGAGCCAGCGTTACGAGCGGGGCGCGTTGATCGTCACGACCAACAAGGCCTACAAACACTGGCCCGCGATCTTCCACAATGACGCTGGCATCACGGCCGCGATTCTGGACCGTCTCCTGCACCGCGCCGAGACCATCGTCATCGAAGGCAAATCCTACCGCATGAAAGACCGCCATACGAACGAATCAGCGGTAGCACCGACCTGACACGCGCATCGCCCGAGCGTTCGCCCCTCCGCCGCCGGCACCCGCAACGGTGCCGGCGGCCTCGTTTTATCTCAGGTGACTTTTCAACCGCCAGAAACAGTCGCTGTTCGCGCCGCCGGTCACACATTCAGGCACTGGCGCGAGCCACCGGCTATGTTGAAACCACCAACGGCAAGATCGTGCGGGGTTTCCAGAGCACCTACAAACGTCATGGTACCCTGAATGTGTTCGCCGCCTTGCAGGTGGCCACCGGTGAAATCAAGACCAGCAAGACCACGCTCAAGCGCCGAGAAGACTTCCTGTAGTTCATGGATCAAATCGTGGCGGACGCTCCACCAGATCGCGAACTGCACGTGATTTTGGACAACTCCTGCCCGCCCAAGAAATGGGCTGCTGGGCTCGCGCTGCATCCCAACGTGCATGTTCACTTCACCCCGACCTCTGCCAGCTGGCTTAACTAGGTCGAAATCTGGTTCGGCATCATGTCCCAAAAGGTGCTGCGCGGAGCTAGCTTCAAGAACGTCACCGCATTGGGCCAGGCCATCGATGCGTTCATTGCAGCCTCCAATCCGACGGCCAAGCCGTTCAAGTGGCGGAAGCGTGAAGTTAAAGGGGCCCAATTGCGAAATACTATCGTTAATCTGTGCAACTAAGCACGAGCAACCTGTCGGACTTAGAAAAAAAGGCCTCTGGAAGCGATTATTTGCGAGTTTGAGTTAATAAAAAGTCGAATAGTGAGCCACAAACGCCTTCAAGCGGCTAAGCCCGACAGACTCCTGGCAGCCTGTCGGACTTAGGGAAATCCGAAATAATATTACATATTACATTGATTGACAATATAATATGCGTATTTTAAGAGGTATGGCCACCCGTTTTGTCAATTTGGACCGCGAGACCTCGATGTTCCTGCCCTACGATCTGCGCGACTGGGTGCCGGCTGATTATATCGTCCACTTTATCCTCGATGCGGTGGAGCAGCTTCCCAAGTCTCGAGGAATCCCTGGACTTTGGCTTCCGGGCATCGTGCCGGGAGTTGAAGTCCACGTTTCAACAGTCATTTCTACCAGTCCCCGCGTCGATTATCGCCCTCTCCGCGCAGCAGTTGATCCAGCCGCAGCTTGACCTCGGAGAAGCTCGGATCCTTCGTGTGGAGCATGGACCTTCCCGACGACGATCAATCCTTCCTGCGCGACTTGGTTAAAACCGCTCGTCAGAAACCCCATCACGTAAAGTGGATCGACCGAGATGGCGCCGAGCGCGTGACTACGTTCACTCAAACCGAAGTCGTCCGCAGCAATCGAATTGCCCAAAAACTGGGTATCTCCAAAAGCGAGCTACTCCGCCGTGCCGCTCACGTTCCTGTAGCCAAGACGCCGCTTCCAGCAGTTGAGCAACCATCCGCTCCACCGCATCCCTAGCTCTGGTCGACGATAATTAAAACCAGCAATAGGCAGGGGCACCTCACGTAAGATCGTTACGGGGATTGGGCCAAGGGGAGAGCGCGTAGCTCATCCTGCCTCTTGTCTGTCAGGCTTCTAATCCAGCCGTGGCGGAAAGGCAGCGTGCGGGAGTTTACTGGGGATTTCCCAAGGAGTCCGGCGGAGTTAGCCGCTTGAAGGCATTTTTAGCTAAATATTCGACTTTTTATGAACTCAAGCGCCCCAAGAATTGATGCGAGAGGCCTTGATTTCCCAAGTCCGACCGGGCTGCTAGCGCTTTTTGTTGATCGCCGCGCTGAACCAGTCGTTGGTCAGGGTTTGCGGCGCCGGCGTGGTGGTCACAGGCCGAGGTCCTTGGTTGGTGCGGGGACCACCGGGGCTCGTGCGTGGTCCGCCCCCGGGAGCGCCGCTCTGCTTCGGGCCGATCTCGGGCTTGCTCCTCATGGAAAGGGCGATTCGCTGGCGGGCGAGATCAACCTCGGTGACGGTGACCATCACCTTTTGCTGCGGTTTTACCACGGCGGCGGGATCGGTCACAAACGAGTCGGCGAGCTGGCTCACGTGCACGAGGCCGTCTTGATGGACTCCGATATCAACGAAGGCGCCGAAGGCGGTGACATTCGTAACGATGCCGGGCAGCTTCATCCCAGGTTTTAAGTCCTGCGGTTGGTTAATGCCCTCGGTGAAACTGAAAGCCTCAAATTTCTGGCGCGGATCGCGGCCCGGCTTGGCCAGTTCTGCCATGATATCCGTGAGTGTGGGCAGACCGACGTCGGCGGTGGCGTAATTTTCCAATTTGATTTTGGCGCGAAGTTTTCCGTCGTTGATCAAATCGGCGACGGTGGCGCCGGCGTCGGTCGCCATTTTTTCCACGAGGGCGTAACGCTCAGGATGGACTGAACTCGCGTCGAGCGGATGGACGCTATCGCGGATGCGGAGAAAGCCGGCCGCCTGCTCGAAGGCCTTGGGTCCGAGGCGAGGGACCTCTTTGAGATCGGCGCGTGAAGTAAAGGCGCCCTTTTCGTTACGTCTGGCGACGATGGCGGCGGCGGTGGCGGTGTTGAGCCCGGAGACGTAGCTGAGGAGTTGCTTGGAAGCGGTATTAAGTTCGACGCCGACGCGGTTGACGGCGCTGACGACGGTATCATCGAGTGAGCGCTTCAGGGCCGATTGGTCGACGTCGTGTTGATATTGGCCGACGCCGATTGATTTGGGATCGAGTTTTACGAGTTCTGCCAAGGGATCCATCAGGCGTCGGCCGATGGAGACAGCGCCGCGGACGGTGAGATCGTGGTCAGGAAATTCTTCGCGGGCGACATCGCTGGCGGAGTAGATGGATGCGCCGGATTCGTTGACCATGACAACGGAAATGGCAGGGGGTAGCCCGAGGGTGCGGACGAAGGATTCGGTTTCGCGGCCCGCGGTTCCGTTGCCGATGGCGATGGCCTCGACCTTAAAAAACTTAATGAAGCCGAGAAGTTTTTCCTTGGTTTCTTCGGGTTGGCGATCGGGGAAGATGACGTCGTTGTGGAGGAGTTTGCCTTGGCGATCGAGCAGGACGGTCTTGCAACCGGTACGGAAGCCGGGGTCGATCGCCATCACGGCGCGCTGGCCGAGAGGTGCGGAGAGGAGCAATTCACGAAGATTATCAGTGAAGACCTTAATGGCGGCCTCGTCGGCGCGTTTTTTGGATTCGAGGCGCATCTCGGTTTCCATGGCGGGAGCGAGGAGGCGTTTGCACGCGTCCTGAACGGCGAGCGCGACTTGTTCGGGGCAAGATGGAGGCGGGCGCACGGCGCTGCTCGGCGGAGTGGGGGCGGTCGTGGGCTTGCCGGCGGGCGGAGTTGCCGGGCGGAGAGGGAGGGCGGCGGTGGTGGGGACGGGGCCTTTGACGAAAAGGGATTGGACCGTGGCGTAGGCGGTGGCCTCGTCGGGCAGCTGCACGCGCATCATGAGGAACATTTCCTTCTCGCCGCGCCGCATTGCGAGGATGCGGTGCGAGGGTGCCTTCACGAGCGCCTCGCTCCAGTCGAAGTAATCTTTAAATTTGGCGGCCTCACCGTCGGTCTCTTTACCGAGCATGACCTTGGAGGAGACCACGGCATCTTTTTGAAAGACGGTGCGAAGCCGCGCGCGCGCATCCTTATCGTCGCTCACGCGTTCAGCGATGATATCGCGGGCGCCAGCGAGGGCCTCGTCGAGCGAGGCGATCTTGGCGGGCAAGTTTTTACCATCGTCGGCCACGTATTCGCGACCGACGTAGAGGGTCGCGGCGGTCGGCAGATTGCTGGTGGGGTCTTGGGCAAAGATGAGATCCGCGAGGGGCTCGAGGCCCTTTTCCTTAGCGATCGTCGCCCGCGTACGTTTTTTTGGCCGGAAGGGGAGGTAGATGTCCTCGAGTACGGTGACGGAGTCGGCGGCGCAGATGGCTTTTTCGAGGGCAGGTGTCAGCAGATTACGCTCTTTGAGAGAAGCGAGAATCGACGTGCGACGTTCATCAATCGTGCGCATCTGTTCCAGACGATCGCGGATGGCGAGAACCTGGACCTCGTCGAGTTCGCCGGTGGCCTCCTTGCGGTAGCGGGCGATAAACGGAACCGTCGCGCCCTCAGCGATCAACTGCGCGGTGGCGGCGACTTGGAAGACCTTGACGTTGAGTTCCGAAGCGAGGCGGAGGACGTGGTCGGGATTCGGTTGGGCGGCGGTGGAGGTCAGAGGGGCGGCAGCGGACATGCGGTGAAAGGTGTCGAGGACACCGCGCCGCGTGGGGCGCGCAATCACCAAAATGCATTTTCTCATGGTTGCGTGCGCCGGGCGCGGCACTAGTTTGAGAAAATGAAAATTTTCGTCCAGCTGGTGGCGGTGCTCATTTTTTGCCATGGGTTGCGTGCCGCGGAGCTGAGCGCCATGGAATTGCAGGTGGCGGAGGCGGTGAAATCTCGGAAGGTGACGGTGGTCCACTTGTGGGCAAGTTGGTGTCCCAACTGCGAGGCGGAGTTTCGAGGTGGCGGTTGGAAAAAATTCGTCGACGCAAATCCATCGGTAAATTTTATTTTTGTGACCGTGCGTGATGAAAAGGACGGCGCGGCGGTCTTGGCCAAGTACGGCTTGAGCGGACAAACGAACTTCGGGCACTTTCAGCATCCGAATTCCTCGCGCCATCCTGACAGTGAGATGACTTCGTTTCTTGGCCAGCGCGTTGGCTGGATTCCGGTGACGTGGGTCTTTTGCAACGGGCGTTTGCGCTTTGCGCTCAACTACGGGCAGATTCGGTTTCCGATCCTTCAGCAATTAGTCGAGGACGCGCTGCCCAAGTGGGATTGAGCAGGGGCTCTTGCTCGTTGGTCCGGCGCGCGTGGAGAAAACACTTTTGGCCCTCTTTATCTCAGCTCAGTCTTGTCAGCGGTCGTGCGATGTGCGCCAATCTTTGGCGTACTCTCGCCTATGTCTGCCATCAATCGTTTTCTACTCGAGCACGACCTTCTCATTGCCAATAATCCGTGTGTCAGTCCGGATTTTTGTCTAAATTGGCAGGCGCTGAGCGATCAGCTCCGCGTTGGCAAGTTGCTGAAGATTTATTCGAAGAGCCGGTTTGAAACGAAGGAGGGAGCTTGGACGCTCATAGAGAACGGCGACGGTGACTGTGCTTGGCGCCTGCAAGGTTCCACGGATTCATTGTATGATGGGGTGGATTTGCCTGATGGGACGCAGGCGTTTCCGGCGACTTTTGTGAATCTGCTGCGCCTGAAAAATCTCGTGCAGGAGCACCATCCGGCTTCGACGATTTTTGCGACGGCCACGGCGCAACTGGGTCGCAGTACGCTGGGCGTGGGGGCGCGCTTTACCACGTTGCACTGGCCGGCGGTTGATTGGGCGATGAGTGCGCTGACCTTGGGCGTGACCGCTAACCAGAATTCCATTCCGCGGGAACTCGTCTACGACGTCGACGTGATGCTTGCCGGTAAACTTGACAGCGTGCCGTTTCCTTTTATTGGGACGCAGGTGCCGGAGGGTCACCAAGGTCAGAGTGTGGAGGGCATGAGCCACGGTTGCGTGTTGGCGAAACTCAAGACGGGCTTTCATCGGCGGGGGATTGCCTGGAGCTTTAATGCCGATCACCAGCCGATTGGCGGCAAGTTTGACCATCGCGAGGATGCGCTGGTGGCGGGATGTTTATTGGCGAGCTATATCACCTTCGATCTTTCTCCTGAGCTGGCGCAGACCACGGTGCCGCCGGATGCGGCCGGTTGGGTCGCGGCCCAGATGCCGCCTGAAATTGTCGCGACGGTCAAAGCGCGGGTGGCGAGTATTGGGCTCGAGTTGCCCGAGGCGGAGTTCATTCACCTCCTCGCGTACGTGTGGCCGGCCTTGCAGAAAATGAAACAGCGGGATGAGAAATACGCGGCGGCGCGTGCGAAGGCTTTCACTACGGCGGCGGGTCGTGCTTATTTGCGCGAGCTCTCCATCGATGAGTTGCCCGGCCTGACGACTCCAGCGACCACGGCCATCATGCTCGCTTTGTGCGATGCGTTGGGGATGACGATCCATTTTGTGGCCCCCGCCTTTGGTTTCCAGAAAAACATGCCCTATCCCGACAACGCGGCCTTGCGTGCGTTGATCGAGCAGCAATGGGGGGTGTGCCGGCAATTTGGTGCGAGTATCGGGTTTCATTCGGGGTCGGGTAAATCCGCCGAAAATTACCAAGTGATGGGCGAGGTCACTGGTGGTCGCCTCGAAATCAAGACGAGCGGGCGTTATACCTACGAGATGGGGCGGGCGTTGTTCGCCTCGAAACACAGCGGAGACCAAGGATTGTGGCGTGACTGGTATGCCTTCACGCTCGAACTAGCCCTCGCTGGGGCGTTCAGCAGCGACGCGACCGAGCGGAAGATGGCGCGGATTTTCATTGGCGATGCGCTTTCGAAAGCAAATCGGGACGTTGACGTTTTTGCCGATCCGGTGGTCACGCGCGGAGCGTTGCTGGCTTTGGAGCCCAGCCCCGAGCACATGTTTTGGTTCGAGTATAATTTTCTTTTTGTCCTCGCTGGGGGCGGGCGCGCGCAGAAGAGCGCGCTGGGTGATCATACCGCGGCCGGCTATGAGCAGAGGGCTCGCTTCTACGGAATCAGTGCCGAGGGGCGCCTTAATTTCGCCCGCAACATTGCCGCTTATATCATTTTTCTAGCGGAGAACACGGGCTTGGCGCCAGCGGCCACCTGCGCCGGTGCGCGCCGGCTGTTGGAGCGTTATGTGACCCTCGACGAAATGTTGAATGACATCTCCAAATAGGGCGCTCCCATTAGCGGCAGATGGGCCCCTGCCTTCTTTCGGCGGGCGCTCCGGCGCGGCCGCGCGAATTAATCCGCGGGCCGCCGTGCCCGGTGCTTTTCCCGTGGTCTCCGCTCGTTAATCTTTTCCTTCCATGGCATCCCGTTCCTTCATCCACCACGATTTTCTCTTGGGCACCAGGCAGGCCCGCGAACTTTACCATCGGTACGCCGAGCGTGAGCCGATTTATGACTACCATTGTCATTTGCCGCCGGACTTGATCGCTCGGAATCATCAGTTCACCGACCTCGCGGAAGTCTGGCTGGGCGGTGACCATTATAAATGGCGTGCGATGCGGACCAATGGGGTGAAGGAGAAGTTCGTGACGGGCGGCGGCTCTCCACGTGAGAAATTTCAAGCGTGGGCCGAGACCGTGCCCCACACCCTGCGCAATCCCCTTTATCATTGGAGCGCGCTGGAGCTGAAACGTTACTTTGGGGTCGACGAGCTGCTCGACGGGCAATCGGCTGAAAAAATCTGGAAGCAGGCGAATCGCCAACTCCCCGAACTGCGCGTCCACGACCTGATCAATCGTTCCCAAGTTGCGGTGATCTGCACGACCGACGATCCCGCGGACTCGCTCGATCATCACCACGCCATTCGCACGAAACCAGGCAAGCTCAAGGCACGTGTGTATCCTGCTTTTCGACCGGATAAGGCGCTCGGGGTGACCCAGCCCGTCAGCTTTAACGCTTGGGTGGACAAACTCGCCGTGACCGCGGGAGTCGCGAATGGCATCAAGACTTTTGACGACCTGCTGGGCGCGTTGAAGCAACGGCACGACGACTTCCACGCTGTGGGCGCGCGCGTTTCCGATCATGGTTTGGAGAGTGCGCTCGCGGAGCCCTGCACGCTGGCGCAGGCGAAGTCGGTCTTTGCCGCGGTCCGGCGCGGCCGCGCGGCCACGGCGGAGGAGGCGCTGCGCTACGGTTCTTATCTCATGTTGGAATTTGGTCGTTGGGATGCTGCTCGTGGCTGGATTAAGCAGCTCCACCTCGGCGCACTCCGAAATAATAACAACCGATTGCTCGGCCAGCTCGGCCCCGACACGGGGTTCGATTCGATCGGGGATTTCCCGCAGGCGGCCGCCCTTTCTCGTTACCTCAACGCCCTCGATGCCACCGATCAGCTCCCGCGGACGATTGTTTATAATAATAATCCCAACGATAATTACGTGCTCGGGGCGATGATCGGTAATTTCCAAGACGGTTCGATTCCGGGTAAGGTCCAGTTCGGCAGCGGTTGGTGGTTCCTGGATCAGAAGGAAGGGATGGAATGGCAGCTCAACGCTCTCTCCAACCTCGGGTTGCTTTCGCGCTTTGTCGGGATGATCACCGATTCGCGGAGTTTCGTGAGTTATCCGCGTCACGAATATTTCCGGCGGACGCTCTGCAATCTTCTCGGTGCTGACATGGCGCGGGGCGAGATGCCGAGCGACTACGCGTTGGTTGGCGGCATGGTGAAGAACATTTGCTTCGCCAACGCGCGTGCTTATTTCGGGCTGGAGCTCGCCCCGGAATTTTCGCGCTAGTCAAATGGCCGCCGCCGCACCGTTTCCCTCGCTCTGCCGATGGCGGCTCACTTTCGACCCTGTCATTACCCTCTGCCGCCTTAACTCCCCGCCCATATGCCGACTAATCCGATGATACCTTCAGCCGCTGTTGCACCCAAGGCTGGCAGTTACCGGTGGGTGATTTGCGCCATTCTCTTCGCGGCAACCACGATCAATTACGTCGATCGCAACGTCCTCTCCTTTACCATGCTCGACGACGCATTCCGTCGCACGATGCTGGGCCTGGCCGAGGGCGCGCCGCTGGGGGTCGAGCAAATGGCGCTCTTTAAAGAGCGGATGGGCTATGTGGACGCGACCTTCAAGCTCGCCTACGCGATGGGCTTCGTTTTGGCGGGCTGGATGATGGATCGGATCGGCACCCGCCGCGGTTTCTCCATCAGTATCGCCGTCTGGAGTGTCGCTGGGATCATTCATGGCTTCGTGAATTCAGTCATGGGCATGACCGGCGCGCGTTTCCTGCTCGGGATCGGTGAGGCCGGTAATTTTCCCGCTTCGATCAAGTCGGTCGCCGAGTGGTTTCCTCGGCGCGAACGGAGTTTCGCCACGGGTCTTTTTAATGCCGGGGCCAACGTCGGGATCATTCTCACCGCCGCTTGCGTCCCTCTCATCGTCGCTTCTCTGGGTTGGCGGGCGAGTTTCATTATCACCGGCGCGCTCGGTTTTATCGTGCTCGTACTTTGGCTGGTCGCCTTTTATCGGCCCGAGGCACATCCCAAAGTATCGGCGGCGGAACTCGCTTACATTCGTTCTGATGGTGAGGAGGACAGCGGGCGACGGGTGAAGTGGGGTGCGCTGCTTCCCTATCGGGCAACGTGGGCGTTTGGTATCGCTAAGTTCCTCACCGATGCCGTGTGGTGGTTTTATTTGACGTGGCTGCCGAGCTTTTTCAACGACAGCGCCGCCCTCAGCACTAAGCTCGATTTAAAGTCCGTCGGCATCCCTTTCATCGTGATCTATCTCATCTCCGACGGCGGCAGTATTTTCTTCGGTTGGCTCGCCACGCGTTTCATCGGGATAGGCTGGTCGGTAAATCGGGCCCGCAAAACCACCATGCTCATTTGCGCGTTGTGCGTGGTGCCGATCTTCTTCGCTTCGATGACTTCCAGTATTGGCGTGGCGATCGCGTTGATCGCACTCGCGACCGCTGCTCATCAAGGCTGGAGCGCTAATTTATTTACCACCGTCTCCGATATGTTTCCCAAGCGCGCCGTGGGCAGTGTCACGGGTATCGGTGGCATGATGGGCGGTATCGGCGGCGCGCTCCTCGCGGCGGCCGCCGGCAAAATCATCGCCGTCGCGGGTTACTGGCCATTGTTTATCTTTGCCTCGTGCGCCTACCTCATCGCGCTCGCCATTCTGCATGCGCTGGCCCCGCGCTTGGAGCCCGTCGAGTTGCCTGACGAGCCCGCCAATCCCGTGGCGGCCTAACGGACACCGCCTTCCATTGCTCACCGATGCGCTCGGCCATTACCCTCTCCCTTGTTCCTGAGACCCGCGGTGGTCCTTTCGTTTTTTCCGAAGGCTTAGCCGACGGCTGCGCGCGGGCGGCCGCTTTCGGTTTCGATGCGGTGGAAATTTTTCCGCCCGGCGCAGATGCCCCCGCTCTCGCGGAACTCGCGGGCTTAATTGAACGCCATCGGCTCGCCGTCGCCGCCGTTGGCACCGGCGCGGGCTGGGTTGTAAAAAAACTTTCGTTAACGCACCCGGAGGCGGCGGTGCGGACCCAGGCGCGGGAGTTTATCCGCGCTCTCATCGACTGGGCCGGTCGCTTTTCCGCGCCCGCGATTATTGGTTCTATGCAGGGCCGCTGGGAGGGTGCGGTCACTCGTCCGCAGGCCCTCGCCTGGCTCGGCGAAGCGCTCGAGGATCTCGGGGAGCACGCCGCTCGTTACCACGTGCCTCTCCTCTACGAACCCTTAAACCGCTACGAAACCAATCTCTTCAATCGTCTCGGTGAGACGGCGGTGTGGCTGGGCACGTTGCGCTCCCGTAATCTTCGCCTACTCGCCGATCTTTTTCACATGAATATCGAAGAGGCCGATATCGCCGCCACTCTGCGCGCGGTCGGACCTCTCGTCGGGCATGTTCATTTCGCTGATTCGAATCGCCGGGCCATCGGCCTAGGCCATACCGCAATGCCTCCGATCATCGCCGCCTTGCGCGCGATCGGCTATGCCGGTTACCTCTCCGCTGAAATCTTGCCGCTGCCTGATGACTCGGCGGCGGCTGGCCAGACGATGCTGGCGATACGCCAGTGCCTCGCCTGATTTATTATGTTAAAAACGACCCTGCTTCACCCTGAGATTCTTCGCGTGGTGGCCCGCGCCGGGCATCACGCTAAAATCTTGATCGCCGACGGTAATTATCCCGCCTCGACCAAACGCGGGCCGCACGCCGAGGTGATTTCTCTCAATCTTTCACCAGGGGTGGTCAACGTCGTGCAAGTTTTGAGCGCCTTGCTCAGTGCTCTGCCGATTGATCACGTCAACACGATGGGCATCCCGCCTGACGACCCTTATGCGCAGCACGGCGAACCGCCCGTCTGGCAAGACTATCGCGCCGCCCTCACCTCAGCGGGCTCCACCCTTTCTTTGGCGCCAATTTTGAAATGGGATTTCTACAAGCAGGTTGAGAGCCCCGATCACGTGTTGACGATCCAGACCGCCGATCAATCACTCTGGGCCAACGTTCTCCTCACGGTGGGTTGCCGGACATCGTAAATTTTCCCCGCATTTTCGTTTCTGCCGTGGCCGGCCGATTGGCGGGCTGATGGCTTGAATTTCAATTCCCATTATCATGCAAACTCGCCGGCTCGGTCAGACCGACCTTCATCTGCCTGTTCTCAGTTTTGGCGCCAGCTCGCTCGGAGCGGAATTCCGCAGCGTGACCCTCGACGAGGCGCTCGCCAGCGTCCGCGTTGCTCTCGAGAACGGGCTCAACTTCATTGATACGTCGCCGTTTTACGGCCGCGGGATGAGCGAGGTGCTCCTGGGCATTGCGCTGCGCGGCGTGCCGCGGGAGAGTTACACGCTCTGCACCAAATTGGGTCGCTACGATCTGCCCCACTTTGATTTCTCCGCCAAGCGCGTGGGCGAGAGTGTCGATGTTTCCCTCCATCGGCTCGGTACGGATCATCTCGATATCGTGCTTTGCCACGACATCGAGTTTGTGCCGATGCAGCAGATCGTTGATGAGACCTTGCCCGCGTTGCGCAAAATTCAGCAGGCCGGCAAGGTGCGGTACATCGGGTTTAGCGGTTATCCGATGAAAATTTTCCGCTTCATTCTTGAGCAGACTTCGGTCGATTGCGTGCTCAGCTACAACCAATATACGCTCCAAAATACCCGCTTCGTCGATGAGGTCGTTCCCTATCTCAAATCCAAGGGTGTCGGTGTCATGAGCGCCGGTCCCTTTAGCGCCCGCCTGCTCACCAACGCACCCTTGCCTGCCTGGCTTAAGGAGCCCGCTGAGGTGAAGACGGCGGCCCGCGCCGCGGCGGCACTCTGCACCAGCCGCGGGGTCGATATTGCGAAACTCGCGCTCCAGTTTTCCATCGCTCATCCCGATATCGCCACGACCGTTTCCGGCAGTGCCAATCCCGTCAATATTCGCAACTGGGCCCGGTGGGCCGCTGAACCGCTGGATGCCGCGCTCCTCGCCGAGGTTGCCGCGATCTTCGCTCCCGTGAAAAACCTCGGCCACCGGGAGGGTTTGCCGGAGAATAATTGAGCGGGCGCTTCGGCTTGGGCTCGCCTGGCCCTGCATGTGTTTTGTGCGGAGCCCACCTCCGCACCGCAGGCGGGGTTCTCCGGTGGGCCGAGGGTCGTTGACCGTCTCCCCGCTCCCGTCCCGTTTCCTCTGACCCAACTCTCACCGCTTTCCCCTCGGGTCGCGTCGCCCAGTCTCTGCCTGCTTGCCCTCCTTTCGCTCCACGTTGTCCCACTTGTTCTCACGTCGCCACGTGGAAGGCCGCTCTTATCCTGATCTCTAAAAAAATCACGTTGCCATGAAAGCCATCCAGCTGGAACAGCCGAATTCGTTTCGCACGCTTGATATCCCCGAGCCTGCCGCGCCGAGCCCCGGGGAGGCCCTCGTGAAGGTCCACCGTATCGGTATCTGCGGGACCGATTACGGCGGGTTCTTGGGTAAGATGCCCTTTTATTCTTACCCGCGCATTCCTGGTCATGAGCTCGGTGTCGAGGTTTTGGCTGTTGGGGCCGGGGTCGCGAATGTCCGCCCCGGGGACCATTGCTCGGTGGAGCCGTATCTCAACTGCCAGCGCTGCTACTCGTGCCGCCGCGGCATCAACAATTGTTGTGAAAATCATCAGACGCTCGGCGTGATGTGTGATGGCGGGATGTGTGAACGCCTGCTTTTGCCCGCGCGTAAGCTCCACGCGTCGCGGCACCTGAGCTTTGAGCAACTCGCCTTGGTTGAAACGCTCGCCATCGGTTGCCACGCGGTCGACCGGGCGGGCATTAAGGCGGGTCATCACGTGCTAGTCATCGGCGCGGGCCCGATCGGCCTCTCCGTGATCGAGTTCATCAAGGTCGCGGGGGCGACTGGTATCGTCGTTGATATCAGCGAGGCGCGCCTCACTTTTTGCCGGGAAAAAATGGGCGTCCGGCATACCATCCTCGCGCGTGGCGACGGCTCGGAGCTCACGGCGCTCGCCGCGATTACGCAGGGCCAGCTCGCCGACGTCGTCATCGACGCGACCGGTAGTAATAAATCCATGAGCGCCGCCCTCGCGTACTGCGCCTTCGGCGGGCGACTCGTCTACGTCGGCATCACCCAGCAAGAGCTCGCTTTTCTCCACGCGCCCGTGATGCACCGTCGGGAACTCAGTATCCTCGCCTCGCGCAACGCGCTCTCTGGGGACTTTGCTCGGATCATCCGGCTCATCGAGGACGGCGCCATCGACACGGCCCCGTGGATCACCCATCGCACGCCGTTCGATGCGATGATCGCGGAATTTCCCACGTGGTTAAGACCCGAGACGGGTGTGATCAAGGCGATGGTTTCGCTCGACTGAGCAAGTCGCCCTTTGCGTGGACGCGGAGCCTGCCGTGCTGGGGCGCTTTAAAACTGAAGACTTTATCCCGGGATCCTTTGCTTTTAAAAGGAGAGCGCGCCCCGGCTCTCGGTGCGGAGCCGATCGCTGAAGGCGCGGCGCTTCGCGTTCCCACGAAGGCTAACCCGAAATAAAAAACGCGGGGATTTTACGTGACATAGATTTTACGCGACTGCCCTCGCGCGTGACCTTGCTTTCCACCAACTCAGCTTTTACGTTTTAAAGCTTAGCGCTGGGGCCTGGCAGTCGCTCCAAGTTCTTTGATCCCAAGGCGCGGTTAACGCCGCGCCCGTTTTGATATTTGGAGAGGAAAGTCCGGACACCATAGGGCAGGATGCTGTGCCAGCTTTATCGCGAGCACAGGCGGCGCGTTTTAAAGCGCGTCGACGGAAAGTGTCACAGAAAACAGACCGCCTCGCGGGCAACCGCAGGTAAGGGTGAAAAGGTGGGGTAAGAGCCCACCGCGTTCCGTGCGAGCGGAACGGCCTGACAAACCCCTTCCGGTGCAAGGCAAAATAGGTGACTGGGCGGCCCGTCCATTAGTCACGGGTATGCTGCACCTCCCTGCGCTCGCGCACGCAAGTGGGCGAGCGCAGGCGGGCCGGTGCGCTGCAAGGCGCACCGGAGAGAAATGACTGCCAAAACGCCGCAAGGCGTAGAACAGAATCCGGCTTACCGGCTCCAGCGCTAACTATTTTTCAGCCTCGGCTACGTCAACCCGCCACCTCGCTCCTTACCCCCGCCCCCCGCCCCAAAC
>CAMDOF010000172.1 GCA_945903465.1 Opitutus sp. GAS368 | reverse complement strand
GTGTCGCTCTCTGCAAAGCGCAATACGAGTGGCTCCACGCGGCGATTGCCAGCTGGCACACCGTGCAAATGACGCTCCGCCAAATGCAACGCCTCAGCCGCCGAGTGCTCTTCACCTCAATCCCAGATATCGAGCGTCGCAAACCGCTCAGCAAGAAAACTAGGGGTCTTTCCTAAGCGCCATTCCGGTCTGAGCCTGGGGCCCGAGCGCACCCGCGAAAACGAAGTGACGTGATCCGCGCAGCGGGGATTTGACGCCTAAAATTGTGCGTATTTAAGGATAAAATCTACGATCGGCGCGGGGTCTTTGAGGCTGTGGGGGTGATGATCCCCCCCCGCTTTAAGAATGACCTCCATCGTGCCACCCGCGGCTCGATAGCGCTCGGCCAGCCGGCCGGCATTTTCGGCGAAGGGCACAACTTGGTCCGCATCGCCACACACCGCAAGAATCGGCACCTGCCCGCCCGCCACCCGCGCGACGCGATCGAGCGGCCCGCGGAGCGTTAACACCGATGCCTCGGTGAGCCCGTAGACCTCGAGGCACTGCGCCCATTCCTTGGATTCAGGTTTCTTCCCCGGCCAACTCCGGATATCCAGGACCGGCGCGTCGAGGTAGAGCGCGGCGACCCGCGAGGGATGGGCGGCCGCAAAGTTAAACGCGTACAGACCGCCTCGGCTAAACCCTTCCAGCACGGGACGGGTCGCCAGACTATACTGGACGACAAGATGCGCGTAGAACTGACCAAACAGCGCCATCGCCTTGGGCGCACCGTACATGTTTTTCGCATCCATGTAAGCGACGTGCCAACCGCGCGCCAGCAGCGCGAGGTCCGCCTGCGGTTCGTGACCGAAAAATTCCGTTCGCCAAATCCAAGGGTTCCCCGCCGCCGGCTTCGCGGGCCGGACGAGCAGACAGGGGCGGCCGGCCACGCTAAAGTCCAGCCGCTCGTAGCCCTGCCACACACTCGACTGCGCCGCGACAGGAAGAGCGACGTCGGCTTCCGCGCTCACTCCCAGTGGGAGCCAGCCCAAGCCCATCCCTACCATGACCAGCCGCCAAGATCGGAAATTCACAGTCTCAACACGTTCGCGCCAAGCCCAGCCGTGAGGCAAACTAAAACCTCTCTGGCCGACTTTTTCCGTCCGGCGGATTTTTGCACAGACCGGCTCAGAGGGTGGAACGTGCGCTCCGCGCGCTTTTTGCTTTCGGCACAAAACTAACCGAACGCCGAGCGCATGATCGATCCTTTCGTGCACCAAGTTCCCGTGCAAAAATCCGCCGTGACTTTTTCCGTCCGGCGGATTTTTGCACAGACCGCCTTGGCCGCTCCCTCGCTCTGGCTTCCGCCGCGACACCACCCGGCCCGCTGACCTTGCCCGCGGCAACGCCATTCCCGGTTTTTTTGTGAACGCGCAGTCTGGATTTTTCCCAGCCTCGCGCCCACGCTGTCTTTCATGGCGAAGGTTTATTTTTATTATGCGGCGATGAACGCGGGCAAGACCACGGCGCTGCTGCAATCCAGCTACAACTACCGCGAGCGCGGCATGCGGACATTGCTCTTTAGTCCCAGTATCGACACCCGCGCCGGTCAGGGGAAAATTGAATCGCGGATCGGGCTGTGCGCCAGCGCCCTCCAGTACGGCCCCGCCGATGATCTGCTGCACGCCATCCGCCGAGAGCACGCGCTCCAGAACGTCGCCTGCGTCCTCATCGACGAGGCCCAGTTCCTGACCCCCGCCCAAGCCTGGCAACTTACCGATGTCGCCGACGCGCTCAACATTCCGGTTTTATGTTACGGATTACGCACCGATTTTCAGGGGAATTTATTCCCGGGGAGCGCCACGCTGCTCGGCATCGCGGACGATCTTAATGAATTAAAAACCATCTGCCACTGCGGCCGCAAAGCCACCATGAACCTGCGGATCGACGCCTCCGGCCACGCCGTCCAGGAGGGTAATCAAGTCGAGATCGGGGGAAACGACCGTTACGTCGCCCTGTGTCGACGCCATTTTAAACAGGCGCGCGGCTCCGCCCCGGCCACGCCTCAGCCCGGCTCGCTGGTACCGACCACGCCCGCGCGCGCCTCATCCCTTCCGCTGTCCTGCGCCTAGCCACCGCGCCTCCGCGGCCACCGGCCAACCCGTCTTTTCCTTTGCTCGTATCCTTCAATTTTATGCCAGCCACTCATCTTATTTATCTCGGCACCTACACCCGCCACGGAAGCGAAGGCATCTATGCCATTCGACTCAATGCGGAAACCGGCGCACTGAGCCAACCCGTCCTCGCCGCCGCCAGTCCTGATCCGGCGTGGATCACGCTCTCGCCCGACAAACGCTTCCTCTACGCGATTCATCCTTCGCGCGCCCAAGCGACCGGCTTTGCCGTAAACGCCGATGACGGCTCGCTCAACCCGCTTCCCGTCGGCGCCCCGAACGCCGCCGCCAGTCCCGCTAATCCGCCGAGCCATCTCGCCGTGGATGCCACCGCGCGCACCCTCCTCGCCGCGAATTACCGCGATGGCTATGTCGCCGCGATTCCGCTCCGCGCCGACGGCAGTCTCGGCACGCCAGTCACCTACCCCCACTCTGGACAAAGCCGCGACCCGCACCGTCAAGAAAAACCCCACGCCCATTCGGTCACGCCTTCGCCGGACAATCGTTTTGTCATCGTGGCTGATCTGGGCGTCGACCGAATTTATAGCTACGCCCTCGACCCGATCGCCGCGACCTTGCGCCCCGCTCATCCCGCCAGTGTGGCGACGGAACCGGGCGCCGGCCCTCGCCATTTTAAATTCGGCCGAGAGGGACGCCACGCCTACGCCATCAACGAACTCAACAACACGATCACCACTTACGCGTACACCCCCGAGACCGGCGCGCTCAACCCGCAACAGAGCGTCTCGACCGTGCCCCTCGATTATACCGAGATCACGACAACTGCGGAAGTCCGCGTTCACCCCAATGGAAAATTCGTGTACGGCTCAAACCGCGGACACGATAGTATCGCGGTGTTTAAAGTGGATCCCCTCAGCGCGCAATTGGGGAGCTCACCGATCGAAATCGTAAAATCAGGTGGGAAAACGCCCCGGAATTTTGCCCTCTCGCCCGACGGTCAATGGCTCGTCTGCGCGCATCAAGATACCGCGCTCCTAACCGTTTTCCGCGTCGACGCAGACACGGGCCGGCTCACCCCGACGCCATCCACCGCGGCGGTCCCGGCGTGCGTGTGCGTTTTATTTTACGACTAATCAGCCCACCGCCTCAGCCCCGCTGCCCCGCATCCGCGACCACGATTTTCCCGCACGAATCCCGGGGCACTCACCCTCGGCTCCTCGAACTCACTCACGCCTGCGCCCCTCTGAGTTGCGCTAACCACGAAATCAACTCGACCGTGGATCGGCCGATTCATTTGCCGCGCCGCGCGCCACCCACAAAAAGCTCGGACGGAGGTTTCGTAACTCCCTAAAAATTTCCTGGAGATCCGCTCCCGCCCGGCCGCAAGCGCCCACGACTAGCGTGGAATCTTCACCGTGAACGGCCGATTCGGAGAAACATACTCCACTTGCTTACCATCCTTGGTAAAGAAGACGACCATCCCCTCCGACACCAGAATACTCAGTTCGTCGAAGGACTCGCCGCTCGGGCGCAAGCGAAGACGAAACATTGTCCCGCGGACGGAGACGACTCCGGCGGTCGTCTCCACTTGAAAGCGCGCCCCCCTTGCCAAGTCCAACGGCGGCACCTGAATTTCGATTTCGCCCGCCTCCAACCAAATCTTGGTACGCGAAATTACAAGTTCGGCGCCGGCAGGTCCGTTGACCAGCGCTTGGCTTGGCGCCCGGGTCTTTAAATCCGGAAGCGGTGTGGCGGGATCGACGGAGAACTCGTCCAAGCGCCACGCCGAATCCGCCTCCATCTTAACGATGGCGCCGTCCGCAAACAGACATCTCGCCGTCGAGCCGAGATCCGTCCGCAGCGTCGCGCCTGAGCGCAGCGTCGCGCCCACGACTAAAGGCCGCCCGGCCGCTTCGGCATGGGAGAGCCGCAGGCGCCCGCTGATCGCCGCGACCACCAGCTCGCCCGGCACGAGGGTTGCCCCCACGACGCCCGCCGGCGCGGCGCCGAAGGCGGCGCAACCGATCAGCCCCGCCATCGCCACCCATGGAAAAAATCGCTGTAACGCGAGAATCATTCTACTGCCTTATTTTGCGACCGGCCTTTCGCCAAGCGCGAACCAAGCCGCGAGTGCAAAACCCTCAATCGCCCCCCTTTTGCTCAACGCTGAAAACGAGCTGGAGTTCCGAGGGCGCGCGGGACCGACCCTCCGAAACCGATTATTGAGAGAACCGGCCCGACCGAACCGCGCGGCCCATGACGCATCCGCTGAGGACCATTAGAGCCGCGGGCGAGTCGAGGGACCCGCGTCGGCTGGTCCCGCTTTTCCTCCAGATGGTAGCAGGCTAAAAATAAAATGATCCACCGCGCGTCCGTTCAGCCACTCCGCTTTGACGAGCGTGCGGACCGGCGTGAAGCCAAGCCGCTGGACAATCGCCTGACCGCGCAGATTTCCAGTGGCGACGCCAACCACGATTCGATTTACCTGCAATTGAGTGAACGCATGGTTAAAGAAAACCCGACAACACTGCGTCATGAGCCCCCTACCCTCCGCCGCCGGGACGAGCCACCAACCTGGGTTGGCAATCCGCACCGTCCAATCAATATGGTTATGCCCGATCACGCCCACTAAACGACCAGACCACCAAATACCGGCCGAAAAAGCGCGAGTTGCCTGATGATCACGCGTGGCCCGAGCGATGAATTTATCAGCCTCAATTCTGTTAACCATCCCATCGACCCAAGCCAACCAAGTGCGCAAAGAGGCGCGATTCGCATCCACCAACGCAAAGAGCGCCGCGGCGTCCGGCGCCTGGAGCAGCCGAAGTTCCAATTCTGGGTTTACGCGATAGGAGAGCATGAGCAGTGCGCGTTAGTGTTGGCGACCATGCCCACGTCCTAGCAAGGGCATAACTCTCCAGCGTGACCGACCATCGCTCACCCAGAGCCAACTTCGCGGCGCTCGACCCAAGCCACCGGGGCCTCTCCGATCTGACGGCAAGATTAGAACCAAAGGAAATCGGCCGACGGGTTTTTGAAGAGGCTATTGCTCCCGAGGAGAACGGCGAGGCCGGGGCGAGACCCCAATTGGCCGCAAGATTTAAAGCGGCTTGAGGCCCCGCATCAGTGGTCGGATTTTTGCACGGACCGGCTCAGAGGGTGGAACGTGGGCTCCGCGCGCTTTTTGCTTTCGGCACAAAACTAACCGAACGCCGAGCGCATAATCGATCCTTGCATGCACCAAGTTCCCTTCCAAAATTCCGCCGCGGCCCGCATCAGTGGTCGGCGAGTGTGCCGCTACCCATCGGCGGGCCTGCTTTTTACCGGAAGTGAGGGTACAGGTGCCCCTGGCGTTTAATGAGGTCGTTGACCTCGCGTGTCTGCGCTTTCCCTGATCGTGCGCGGCATGGCGAGCGCGGGCAAACGCGCGCGCGGACCGGGGCTGGCACGCTTGGCGCCCCGAAGATTCCTCGCCGTGGCGGAGTTGATCAAAGAGCCGCTCGAACCTAAAATCGACGGTCTCGCGGCGCACGCCGTGGAGGTCGCGGGCCCGAGGCGCGTAGACCCTGAGAGGGACGGGTAGACCCTGAGCGGCAGCTTGGCGCTCGAAGGTCGGTCCGTCGTAATGGACAACTGCTCAGGGTGGAAAAAGCTATCGGTAAACGCGCACGTGGAGCGCTCGTAATTGGCGGGAATCGACCTGAGCCGTTACGAGATTTCTTGAGGGCCTGAGCGGCCGTGCCCTCGTTCGTTCACAAGGCCCACCGTATCTCCACCGCGCGCGGGAACACCGGGGATGTCGGCGAAAGTGGTCTACCGCGCCGACCGCGGTGCGGTAGGTGTGTCTCCTGGCTCAGAGCCGCACAGGGGACTGTGCGGACCACTATGTCGGCGAAAGGGGTCTACCGCGCCGACCGGCGGTGCGGTAGGGGTGTCTCCTGGCTCAGAGCCGCACAGGGGACTGTGCGGACCACTATGTCGGCGAAAGTGGTCTACCGCGCCGACCGGCGGTGCGGAAGGGGCGTCTCCTGACTCGGAGCCGCACTCCACCACCATCTCCCTAACGCCCACGACCGAGGCGTGCGGAAGGGGCGTCTCCTGAATCAGAGCCGCACTCCACCACCATCTCCCTCACGCCCACGACCGAGGCGTGCGGAAGGGGCGTCTCCTGGCTCAGACCCGCACAGGGGACTGTGCGGACCACTATGTCGGACCACTATGTCGGACCCCTATGTCGGACCATTATAGTCACCGCGCCAGAGGTGATAGGTGGGTAGCGCGTCACGATATTCTCGGAAGATTGATTCATGATAAATGGGAGGAGCGCGCGGTATGACAGAGGAATGCGGACAGAGGAATAATGCCCCAATCCTCCGGCCTGGTTGGGGCTTGGGCTTAAACCGCCCATCTTTTTGGCAGAAAGATGGGTCAGAAAAATTCTTCAACCTCTGACCGGGATTTTCTGCCCCCCATTTTTTTGCCAAACGGCCTTGGGTATGCTCGGCGTTTTTGCCGGGTCTCGGCGGTGTCAAAGGCTGGGGCGCCTGAACGGAAGGTTGCACCGTAGAGACGGGACACCACGCTGAGGTCGGAGAAAGAATGTGTAGCTTCGGTAAGCTTGCGGAAGGTGAAAAAATCTCGGCCGCCCACGGGCGGGGCGACCGGGGCACCGCGTCTCGAGACGAGGTCACGCCCTCGCCCTCGCCCTCGCCCTCGCCCTCGCCTCGCCCTCGCGCTCGCCCTCGCCCTCGCGCCCTGCCCTCGCCCTGCCCTCGCCCTGCCCTGCCCTCGCCCTCGCGCTCGCGCTCGCCACCGGACGTGATTCGATCGCTGCTGGGCCCAACCGTCGTGAACCCTAAGCCCGCACCCGCCACAACGGCCCCGCCGGCAATGCTTTTTCCTCGTCCGTTTCCCTGGGATCACCTTCGCTACCGGAGCCTGCCAGCCACCTCCCTCGCGACTTATTTTCCGCCGATGCCCTCCCTCGCCTCACGCCGTGACTTTATTCAACATGCCGCCGCCGTGCCGGCTGCACTGGTGTGGCCGACCCTCGTGCGAGGCCAGAGCCTTGGGAGTTCGCCAATCGCTGGCACGAAAAGCGGCCCGATCGCCACCAAGGAACGGTCCACCGACCTCGTCATTATCGGTGGCGGGCTTGGCGGCTGCGCGGCGGCCCTCGCAGCCGCCCGCCGCGGTCAACGCGTCATTCTTACCGAAGAGACGGATTGGATCGGCGGACAACTCACCTCGCAAGCCGTCCCGCCAGACGAAAACCCGCTTGTCGAAACCACTGGCAGCACCCGCAGCTATCGTGAACTCCGCCAGCGCATCCGTGGGTATTATTCCCGGAATTTTGCGCTCTCCGAGAAAGCCCGCGTGCACCCCGCTTTCAATCCTGGCAACGGCGGGGTTTCCAAACTATGCCACGAACCGCGAGTCGCCCTCGCGGCCCTCGAGGAGCTCATGGCCCCATTCGTCGCCACTCGCCAAATCGAGATTTTACGCCGGCATCAGGCGACCGCGGCGAACAGCGACCGTGACCGCGTGACGGCCGTGCAGGTCCGCAGCCTCGAATCCGGTCGAGAAATCATTCTGCGCGCTCCTCTGTTTGTCGACGCGACTGAGACCGGCGAGCTACTGCCCTTGACCAAGACCGAGTATGTGAGCGGGACCGAGGCCCGGCGCGACACCGGTGAGCCCCACGCTCCGGTCGTCGCAGATCCCCAGAACCACCAGGCGTTCACCTGCTGCTTTGCCGTGGATTACCTTGCCAACGAAGATCACGTCATCGACCGCCCCTCCGAGTACGCGTTCTGGCGGGACCACGTGCCGCCCCTGACGCCGCCTTGGTCCGGGCGACTGCTCAGTCTCACCTACTCCCAACCGCGCACGCTGAAACCCTTCAACATGGGCTTTGACCCTGGGAAGGCCACGGGGTTGTTCCATTACCGACGCCTCATCGACCGCAGCAATTTTGCCCCTGGCACCTACGCTGGCGACGTTACCCTCGTGAATTGGCCGCAAAACGACTACATGCTCGGTAATCTTTTCGACGTCCCCCCCGAGGAAGCCGCCCGCCATCTCGCGCGGGCTAAGGAGCTCAGCCTCTCGTGGCTCTACTGGCTGCAAACGGAATGCCCACGCTCCGACGGAGGCACGGGCTGGCCAGGGTTGCGCCTCCGCCCCGATATCGTCGGCACCGCCGATGGACTCGCCAAATGCCCTTACATTCGCGAAAGCCGCCGGATCCGCGCCGACTTTACCGTAACTGAATTACACGTTGGCACGGAGGCGCGGATGCAATCGACCGGGGCCTCCAGCGATCTGGTGACCGCCGCTCCTTTTTTTGATTCGGTCGGGATCGGCAGTTATAATATCGACCTCCACCCCAGCAGCCGGGGCGACAACTACATCGATTTTCTCGCCCGACCTTTTCAAATACCGCTTGGGGCCCTCATCCCACAACGCATCGAAAACCTCCTCCCCGCCTGCAAGAATATCGGCACAACCCACCTCACCAATGGCTGCTACCGACTGCATCCGGTCGAGTGGAATATCGGCGAAGCGGTTGGTGCACTGGCCGCTTTCTGCACCTCGCGTCAGCGTCTCCCCCGCGAAATCCGCAAAACCCCCGCCTTGCTGGCGGAATTCCAAGCATCTCTTTCCGGCGACGGCGTACCCCTGGCCTGGGAGAAAAAATAGCCCACCGCGGGCGGGCGCAGCAGGGCCTCACCGGAAATAAGCCGCTCTGGCCGCGGGTGACCTCCGTTGCTCCCACTCAGCGGGGAGCTCCCCGGTCCCGATTGAGGAGCCCGCACCCAAGCGCGGGCCCAATCTGGAACAAAAAGCTGCGCACCTTGGGCTAACCCCTCAGACGTCGCAGATGCGCACACCCTGAGCGAGCGAGGCGATTTTATCCCGCATCGGGATAAACTCCTGACCGACGTACCCCTTGTAGCCAATTTCAAGCAAGACCTTCATTAACGGGGGATAATTAATTTCCTGCGTATCATCAATCTCGTTACGTCCGGGGACGCCCGCCGTGTGGACGTGGCCGATGTAGGCGGCGTACTGCTTCAACCGGGTCGTCACGTCGCCATGCATGATCTGGACGTGATAGATATCAAACAACACCTTCAGTCGCTCAGAACCGATCTGGCGGCAGATATCCACCGAACGATCCATGTCGTCGCAGAAATAATCCGGATGACCTTTCATCGTCGTCGCCACTCGCGAGTTCAACATTTCCAAGCACAGCGTCACTTGCTTTTTCTCGGCGAGCCCGACGATCTTCTTCAAACCCGCGATCATATTTTTCGTGCCGACTTCATCGCTCAAGCCGCGCCGAAAGCCAGAAAAAGTAATTACCCGTTCAACGCCGGCGGCGGCACACTCCTCGATTCGCTTCGTCAGCAGCGTGACACACTCAGCGTGCTCTTCCGCGTGCGCAAAGCCTTTCGCGAACCCGTGACTGCCCGCCAGCGCACACGTCAGGCCCAAACTTTTTAACTCGGGCCAGAATTTCGGATCGCACAGCTCGACCGATTTCAACCCCATCGCGGCCGAGTGCCGGGCGAGTTCTGAGACCGTCATCGGATTAAAACACCACGGCACGACCGACTGCAGGATACGGCCGTTTTTAACCTTAAAAGGCGCCGTACCATCCGGCGAACTTTCCGCCGCGATCAGAGCGGCGCGTCCGCCCAAACCAATCGCAGTCGAAGCCGCCAATGTTTTTAACGCGGACCGCCGGGATACGAGCGAAGAAGGCATGGCGAAGATTTCACCGCAGATTGGGCGAGCGTCGAGCCTTTCCTTGCCGAAACCATCCGCGGAACGTTCCACCGCGGAAGCCCGCCAACGGGTGAAAGCGATGACCGCTCACGGGAGTCCACGGGGTCACCGCCGAGGAGGATCGGTCTGCAGTGAAGCCGGCGCCAACGCCTTTGCATGGAATCGGATCTCCGCCAGCAGCCCTTTGTACCAAAAAACTTTATTAAGCCTGACTCCTAACGAAACTCGACCGGCGCGCATGGGCCCAAACTTAATCATGCCTTGCCGCTCCTTCACGCCATTCACGAAGTGGGCCATCACTTCGCCATCGTACACGAGAGCGGCCCAATACCAGCGACCACAGGGATGCAGTTGGTTGGGATCGACCAAAGTCAGTCCAGGTTCCTGCGGAGGTGCGTAGAGAAAGGTGTCCAGGTACCATTTTTTATCCGCCGTCACTCGAGTCTCGAGCAATGCCCGGTTCTGGTGGGAATCCTCGAGGTGCACAAAGCGCTGCGCGGGCGGGCCATCGCCATCAGGCCGGAAGAGCACCTCGATCGTAAAAGCCGCCTGACCAGCCAACGGATTTTGCGGAAAAATCAGCCCATCGGACTCGCCGTTGAAGCCGAGGACGGTTCGTCCCGAATCCACCACAAGACGCGGCCCTCCGAGAACCGTCGGCGTCGCGCCTCCCACCGCGCGCAGGTTATCGAGAGGCCACACTACGAGTTCGCTCGGCGCCACTCCTGGCGGGACCGCCGCGTCTCCTCGCCGCAAACTTTGGGCAACCAGCGAGCAACCCAGCGCTCGTTCGAGAAAACTCCGGCGAGAGATCTGCATAGGCGGAAAACCGTAGCCTTTTTTCCCGAGATCGCACGAACCAAAGCGGACCGCGGCGGAGAAGGTCTTTCTAGCCGGCACCCGAGCAGGGAAACGGAATTCGTCGCGGCTCGCGCCCAGAGACATTGTATCCGAGTCAATTGCTTAATCGGCACCCGAGCAGGGAAACGGAATTCGTCGCGGCTCGCGCCCAGAGACCCGCCACGATCAACGCAGCTCACGTCGAGAATGCTGGCCGGCCCGCTTGGCAAATAGCCGTGGCAAAAAAATCAACCAGTGATTGCGCGTGGGCGATCGGCCGCTCCGGGATCAAGCAACCTCAGAGCGGTTCGGTCGCGTCGCCAGGCTCCTCTCGCGGCTGGTCCGATCCGCATCGCGACCCATTTCCGATCGTCTTTAAGTCTTCAAAAAAAGCGCGGGAAGGGACCATCGTGAAATCATCCGAAGTCGACACGCGCGACCAGCGGCGCAGTCCGCTCTTCATCGCGGGCAGCTTCGGTCGGCGCAGCGGCGTGCGCCGGGGGCGGCTTGGGCCGGTCTCGATGCGGGCGGCGGGAAACCGGCCCTGCCCGTTTGGCGTGCAGGCTGTTTTTGGCGGGGGCGGGACCCGCGCGGGGTGCAGGCAACCTGCGGGGGAACAACCTGTGACCCTCGGTACCAGCGAAACTTTTTCGTGGAGCCGGCCCGCTGTGGGCAGACCAAAGCCAACGCTTGCTCTGCGAACCCACACGGCTCCGAACGGATCGGAACTGAGAGAATGACCCGGCAGAACCAGCGGATCGCCCGCGACTGCAGAAAGCCCCGCCTTAGCGTGGCGCCCCAGTGCCACCGGAGGCATTGCCCCCAGTGGGTGCGCCACGATCTTCACGATGGAGCTGGAGCGGCGCCAGCGTTGCGCCGCACGGCGAGGCGGGACTCGGCGACGTCGACCTCGGTCACGCGGTAGCCGGCGATGAGGGTGGCGGCGGCGAGAGCGAAGACGATGGTGCCGGCGCTGAAGGCGATGCGCATGGCGAGAAAGGTCTCGGGGGTTTGCGCGGCTTTGAGCGCGGTGTCCCAGCCGGTGAGGCTGAGCGCGACGCCGGCGAGGAAGATCGAGCCGGAGAGGGCGACCTTGAGCGCCCAGCCAAGAACGGCGTTGAACATGCCCTCGCGGCGGGCACCCGTGGTGACTTCGTCGAGATCGCAGATGTCGGCGGTCATCGAGGGGACGAGGACCATCACCGCGACGAGGCCGGGAGCCAGGAGGAGTGACGGGATGACGAGGAGCCAGCCGGCGTCGGGCACGTAGCAAAACCATTTCGCGATGCCGGCGACCACGAGGGAGGCGGTGCAGAGGAGGAAGGTGTTTTTCTTGCCGATACGCTGAGAGAGACGGACGATAAACGGAATCGCGCACAGACCGCCGAGTTGAAAGCACATGCCGGCGAAACCTTTCAGGAGTGCGCCCTTCGCCAGGTCGCCGCCATTGACGTAGAAAACGTTCAGGTAAAATCCGGTGTTATCGATGACGAGATAGCTCGCGTAGATGAGGCATTGGGCGGAGGCGAGGCGGACGAAATCGCCCCGCTTGGTCGTCTCGCGCCAGCCGCGCCAGACGGAGAGTTTGGGGCCGGTGGCGACGGCGGGACGCGGACGTTCGGGCACGCGCCACGCGGTGAGCGCGCCGAGACCGGCGACGAGGAAGCCGATGATCACGCCGCAGAAACGGCTACCGGCGACGAGGCTAGTGCCGCCGATGATTTGGACGAGTTTAAGCAGCCACTGGTTGAGCACGCCGGAGAGTTTGTGGAGCATGGACTTTGTGCCCATGAGGCGCGTGCGCTCGTGGTAGTCGCGGGTGAGCTCAAGACCGAGCGCGCCGTAGGGGACGACAAAAATCGAGTAGGCCGTTGCGAGTAAAAACGATCCGACCGCGAGCCACCCGAAGTAGAACATGGGCGAGCGACCCTCGGGGAAAAACCAGATCCCGGCGGTGCAGAGGCCGGTGAGAATCGCGCCGATCAGAATGAACGGGCGACGGCGGCCCCAGCGGGATTGGCAGTGATCGCTGACGCTGCCGATCCACGGATCCATGACGGCGTCCCAGATTCGTGGAAGAGCCAAAGCGGCGCCGACGAGCACGGGGCTGACGCCGAGGGTCAGATTGAAAACGGGATTAGCGAGCTGGTTGACGGAGTTGAGGGCGAGATTTTCCGCGAAGGCCGAAGAGCCGTAGGCGACGCGCGTGCCGGGGCTGACGCGTTCGGAGGCGGGCGGTGGGGGTGGTGCCGGCGGCGGTGGGGTGGGTGCGGGCGAGGACATCAGGAGGTGGAGCCTTGACCAAAGTCGGTGACGCCGCGGGCGAATTGTTTGATGCGCACGCGCGGGAACGGTTCGAAGGGCAACGCGAGGAGAACGCCGTGGGCGACGGCGGGTTGGGTCAGCTCCCGCGAGGAGAGCACGCTGGTCGCCTGGGCACGGAGGGAGGCGAGGATCGCGGGCTCGTGGGGAACGAGCGAACGGGATTCGGTGGCGTCGAGACGGAGGTTGAAGAGGAGTTCGCGGCCACCGTTGGCGAGCCAGATGTATTTCCAGTCGCCTTGGCGAACCATACATTTGAAATGGCGCGTGCCGGGCGTGCCATACAGGCCGATCAACGCGGCGCGTTGCGGGGCGGTGCCGCGGAGGGTATTGAGCAAGTCGTGGCCGTCGCGCAGCTCCGGCGTGCCGCTGGCGGTGGTGGCGAGACCGAAGAGATCGGTGAGCGCGGCGAGGCCGGTAAAGCGGGTGTTGGGCGCGAGGTGGCCGGGCCAACTCACGAGCATGGGCACGCGACAGGAGGCTTCGAAGAAACTTTCTTTCTGCCACGCGCCGTGGTCGCCCAGGTGGTCACCGTGGTCGGAGAAGAAACAGATGAGCGTATTGTCAGCGTCAGGACGGGCTTCGACGGCGTCGATAATTTTCCCGATACAAGCGTCGATGAAGGCGATGGAGCCGAGGTAGCGCGCGCGGAGGCGGCGGGCTTGCGAGGGAGGGATGTCGCCGGCCCAGACAGCGTGGTTCATCCAGCCGAGGTAGTCGTCGGCCGAGTCGACGGCCGGATCGCCGAGGAGTGGGTCGGGCATGTCGTCGGGATTGAACATCCGGTTGTAAGGCACGGGCGGTGCGATGGGCGGATGAGGGGTGATGAACGACACAAAACCGAAATAAGGGCGGGCGTCGGGGGACTGAAGTTCTTCGACGGCGCGGGTGGTGAGCCAAGACTCACCGGTGAGGTCAGCGGGCATGGGGCGGAGTTGCGGCACGTAATACATGTCGCTGCGTTCGCCGTGGACTTGCTCGAGGTGGTCGAAGCCGGGCGCGCGGGCGCGGAGCCAGGCCACGTAGTCGTCGGCGAGGAATTCTTTTTCCGTGGGCCAGAGTTCTTCGGAGTATTCGTGGGTGTGAAAACCGAGCGGTTCGTCGCGCGGCGCGGTGTGGAATTTCCCAAGTCCCCACGTGCGGTAGCCGCGGGCGGCGAGGGTCGAGGCGAGATAGGGGCCGCAGCGCTCGGGCACGTGGGCGCCGACCGCCCAGTTGCTGAGCCAACTGGTTTTGGACGGCTCGCAGCCAGTCATGAGGGAGTAGCGCGCGGGCACGCAGACGGGGCACGAGGTATAAGCGTTGGTGCAGGCGACGCCGCGTTGGACGAGGCGGTCGAGGTTCGGCGTGCGGGCGAGGGAGTGGCCGAGGCTCGCGATGGTGTCGAACCGCTGCTGGTCCGTCATCACGAAGAGAATGTTGGGAGGGGGCATGAAGGAAAATCAGCGGGTTGGGAAGATGAGTCAGCTGGTCACGGCTGCAGGACCTGTTTCCCAGCGAGCAAGCGCTCGCGCAGGAGAGGATAGGCGACGTCTTGCACGCTGGTGTTTTTATCGAGCGCGGCACCGGCGGCGATGGCGGCACTGTGGGCGAGGGCCATGAAGACCGGCTCCATGCGGATTGAGCCGTGCGCCACGTGGGTGGCCGAAACGCAGAT
>CAMDOF010000171.1 GCA_945903465.1 Opitutus sp. GAS368 | reverse complement strand
ACCTTTCACCCGACCACCCGCGCCTACCATTATCGGGAATGGGCCATCGCGACGGGCCAAGAAATCCGCGCCATTGCCTTGCCGCCAGCAAAGCCCGGCAGCCGGCGTTTCCTCGCGCATGCACCCGGCGCCAATGAACTGCTCCTTATAAGCACAGAGGACACCGAGTCCATGCGCTATGACTTCGCCGGCGCCCGCTTCATCCCCACCACGTCGCTTCACCTGAAACAGAGCTACCGCCCCCAATTTTCCCTCGATGGACGCTACCTCTTCGCGCCAAGCTCGATGGGCGAGGTCCGCGTCTTCGACGCCACCACCTTGCAAGAGACCGCGAAACTGCGCGGGTTCATGTTTGGGGCCCATTCCGTCGGATTTACACCCGACGGCCAGCGCCTCGTCACTGGCAGCACCACCCAAGAATCCATCACGATTTGGGACCAGGGAAACTACGAACGCTTACTCACCTTTCCCACCACCGATTCAGGATTCGGTTCTACCGGTTTTTCGCCCGACGGCAACGTGCTCGTCGGCCACTCAGGCGCCGGCAACGTCTTTTTCTGGCGCGCCCCGACCTTCGAGGAAATCGCGCAAGCCGATGCCGCCTCGGCGATTCGCTAGGCCGGCGAACCCGGCCGGTCGCACCCTGCCTGCCCACCTCCGCGAGGTGGGGTGTCTCCCCACGCTCGCCGTCCAGAGGCATCCAAAATAATGTCTGCCATGAACAGCGGGGCCCCACCGGAGCACCCGCACGCCTGCCCCAGGCCGCCTCCGAGGGTAGCTGTCCCGATGTTGCCAAACAATCGAGCAAGCCCGGCGTTTCGCCCTCCACGCGCGAGTGCCCACCGAACCCCTCCGCCTCCTCGCCTCCGCCCCCTCCTCGCCTCCGCCCCCTCGCCTCCGCCTCCTCGCCTCTGCGCCTAACGCTGCGCCCTAACGCTGCGCGTCAGCCTCATCCTTGCTTCGCCCTGCTCGGCCGCGCGCCCTCCGTCGCAGAGAATCTGTTTTTTTCGACTCGCTAGCCGTTCACCGCTGCCTGCACCTTTTCCCGCCATGGCCGACGTCGCGAAGCTCACTCCTATGATGCAACAGTATTTCGAGGTGAAGCGTGGTTTGCCGCGTGATACCCTCCTCCTGTTCCGCCTCGGGGATTTCTTTGAGATGTTTTTCGAGGACGCGGTGACTGCCTCCAAGTTGCTCGGACTGACTCTCACCAAGCGCCATGAAACCCCGATGGCCGGCCTGCCGGCCCATGCCGTGGATAACTATGTCTCCAAGTTGCTCGCGGCGGGAAAGAAAGTGGCGATATGCGACCAGACCGAACCGGCCACAACCGGTAAACTCGTGCGTCGCCAACTCACGCGGATCCTCTCTCCCGGCACCACCCTCGCCGCCAACCAACTCGACGCCGCCCGGAATCATTACCTCGCGGCCATCTCCCTCGATAAAGCAGGGCTGCACGCCGCCTGGCTCGATCTTTCCACGGGGGAATTCAAAGTCGCCAGCGACCCCCGCATCGCAAATCTCCTGCCGGTCCTCACCGCCCTCGACCCCGCGGAATTACTCGTGATCGAAGGCGAACGCGAACGCTGGGCCGCCGCCCCTCATGACCAAGCGGGGGTTCACGCGCTCCACGCCTTTTGCGTCGATCGGCTCGCTTCCGAATTGCCCGGCTATCATTTTGACACCACCACCGGCGCCAAAACCGTGATGGACACGCTGAGCGTGCTGAACCTCCAAGGCTTCGGGCTCGACCACACCCATCCCGGTCTCGGGCCCGCGGGCGCCCTCGTCTACTACGCGACCGAAAATCTCTGCGCAAAACCCGAAAACCTCCGCGGGCTACAAGAATACCGCAGCCGGCAGACGCTGCTCCTCGACCCTGCCACATTGCGTAATCTCGAGATTTTTACCTCCAGCCGCGGCACGCGCGAGGGCTCTTTGGTCCACGCCATCAACCGCACCACCACCGCCGCAGGCGCCCGCTTGCTCGAACGGTGGCTCGCCGCCCCCACCCTGGAATTACCCGAAGTCTGCCGCCGGCAAACCCTCGTCGGGGAATTACTCGCCCAACCTGCGCGCCTCGCCGCGGTTCACGAGTTACTCGGAACCGTCCGCGATATTCCACGGATTTTAGGGCGGTTGCAAAATCGACTGCGCAATCCACGCGAACTCGGCGGCGTGCGCGACACCCTCACCCAAATCCCCCAGCTCATCACCGCTCTCGCCGCCGGCGCCGCTCCCACCCCCCTCGCCGACCTCGCCGCCCAACTCCACGAACTGCCCGCGCTACGCACCCTCCTCACTGCGGGGCTCGCCGAGGAACTGCCCAACGATCTCAGCGACGGCCACACCATCCGCACCGGCCACGATCCCGAACTCGACCGGCTGCGTGCGCTCACCACCGACAACAAGACGTGGCTTTCCGAGCTCGAACGCACCGAACAGGAACGTACCGCCATTCGCAGCCTGAAAGTTCGATTCACAAACAATTTCGGCTACTACATCGAAATCACCAAGGCCAACCTCCACCTCGTCCCCGCCGACTACATTCGCCGTCAGACCACCGTCGGCGGCGAGCGCTACGTCACCGAGGCCCTCAAGCAAAAGGAAAAGGAAATTTTTAACGCGGAGGAAAACGCCCTCGCCCGCGAAGGGGAGCTCTTTAATCAGCTGGTGCTCGCCGTCCTCGACGACTCGCTCTCGCTCATGCAAACCGCCGACGCGCTCGCCGAACTCGATGTGCTCAGCGGCTGGGCCCGGCTCGCCCGGGAGTGGAGTTACACCTGCCCCACCCTCGACGAGGATGACGTTCTCGAAATCGTCGATGGTCGCCACCCGGTGGTCGAACAGGTCTTGCGCTCACCCGATACCGCCCTCGCGCGCAGCGCCAGCGCCGCGTTTGTGCCCAACGACACGTTACTCGCCTGCGACCAAGCCCAATTAGCCCTCCTGACCGGACCCAATATGGCCGGTAAATCTACTTACATCCGCCAAGTCGCCCTCATCACGCTCATGGCGCAAATCGGCTGTTGGGTCCCGGCCAAATCCTGCCGCGTGGGCTTGGTCGACCGGATTTTCTCGCGCGTCGGCGCGAGCGACGATCTCGCCCGCGGCAATTCAACGTTCATGGTCGAAATGAACGAGACCGCCAACATCCTGAATAATGCCACCGAGCGCTCCCTCATTATTCTCGACGAGATCGGCCGCGGTACCTCGACCTACGACGGGCTCTCCATCGCCTGGGCCGTCGTCGAACATCTCCACGGCACCGGCGATCGGGGACCCCGCACTCTGTTCGCCACCCACTACCAAGAACTCACCCAACTCGAAAAACACTTGCGGCGTCTGCGAAATTTCTCCGTCGCCGTCAAAGAGTGGAACGACGAAATCGTATTTGTCCGCCGCGTCGTCCCCGGCGCCGCCGATCGCAGCTACGGTATTCAAGTCGCGCGCCTCGCCGGCCTCCCTCTCTCGGTCATCGACCGCGCCAAAACCATTCTCGCGAAACTCGAAAGCGACGACACCGCCGTAACCCTCCCCGCCCAGTCGACCCCGCAGGCTCGTCCAAAGAAAAAAATCACCGTCAGCCCGCCCGACGACGCGCAGTTAAATTTTCTCTGAACCTATCCGCGCTGGCGACGACCTCGCCGCTAGCCGGACTCGCCAACCATTCAAGTGACCGCTCGCCCCAACGTGTGGCTCAGCGCCGCGCCGAGAGCGGAGTGGCGAAAGCGATAGCCTGTCTCAGTCAACACTCGCGGCCGTACGCGGGTACTCGCCAGCAAGGTGCCGTCCGCCATCTCGCCAAATAATGCGCGTATCGCCAACGTGGGTACTGGGAGAAAAACGGGCCGCCGCAAGACCTCCGCCAACGTTGCGGAAAACTCGGCGTTGGTGACCGGCGCCGGCGCGACCACGTTGACCGGCCCGCGACACGCCTCCGTGATAATCGCATGATAAAGCGCGCCCACCGCGTCATCAATACTGACCCAACTCATCCACTGCCGACCGGTGCCGATGGGGCCGCCCAAGCCCAAACGAAACGGCGGGAGCATTTTCTGCAGCGCCCCACCGGCCGGCGTCAGCACCACTCCCAGCCGCGCCAAGACGATCCGCACGCCCCGCCGCTCCGCCGCCTCCGCCGCGCTCTCCCAGGCCAGACACACCTCCGGAAGAAATCCCCGCCCCCGCACCGCACCTTCCTCTAATGTCTCGTCACCGCGGTCACCATAAAAACCCACCGCCGAGGCGTTGACCAAGACGGCCGGCTGGCGGGCCATTTTTGACAACGCCTCCACCAACGTTCGCGTCGTCTCGACTCGGCTTTGCAGAATCGTCCGCCGCCGCGCTGCACTCCAACGGCCCCCGGCCACATTTTCACCCGATAGATTGACGATCGCATCCACCCCGGCGATCGCGCCAGGATCAAGCCGGCCACGCGCGGGATCCCACGCGATTTCATCCGGGGCCACCGCCGCTCGCCTCACCAAACGACGCACGGCGTGCCCCTGAGTCGTCAAGAATGCCGCCAAAGATCGCCCCACCAGACCGGAAGCACCCGCGATTAACACCTGACGCGGCACGATCGCACCGGAACGTTCCGCAAGTTCATGATCCGCCCGCGTGATCGCGTGACGCCACCGGAAGAGACTCGTCAACTGATCGCGCACCCACGAGCCCGCCACCCACTGACCGAGCCGACCACCCGGCAATCGATACGCGATCGAATCCGTTAGGGTGCACGCCTCCGCGCCATCCGGCTCAACGCGATGGAGGTGCGACCAATGCGCAAAAGGGCCGCTCAATTGGACATCTCGAAATTGGCGCTCGGCGATATAATCACGGTGCTCCATCTGCCATTTCATCCAAAAAGGCCCGAGGCGATTGCGCACGGTGACGCGCGCGCCAGTCCGCACCCCTCCCGTCGCGCTCACCAGCTCAACCCGCTCCCACGGTGGACAAAGACGGGCCAACGCACCGGGACGTTCGTGCCAAGCGAATACCTCGGCCGCAGGCCGCATAATCCGCGTCGTCAGTGAAAAGGTCGCGGCACTCATCGATCAAAGGAACTCCGCCACGAAGCGCCCGCTCGGTCGATGGCAGCCTCCCGCCAGCGCCCGCTCATTCAGCCACCTCCGGGGAAACGACGGAACCACCCCGAATCGACTTGAAGGCTGCCAACGCGGCGTTGCGCGCCGACGAGTGATCGACGATCGGCCGAGGATAATTTTCGCCCAACCGCACCCCCGCCGCCGCGAGCACGTTACCAGGCGCTTCCCACGGCGCGTGGATATGCTCGGCGGGGAGCCCGGCCAACTCGGGGACCCAGCGCCGGACATAATCACCTGAAGGATCAAATTTACATCCCTGCAAGACTGGCGCAAATACCCTAAAGTATGGGGCCGCATCCGCTCCACAACCCGCCGTCCACTGCCAACCGAGCGTGTTACTCGCGAGGTCGGCATCGACCAGCGTATCCCAAAACCACGCGGCGCCAGCCGTCCAGGGCAGGCGCAGATGTTTGACGAGAAATGAACCGGTGATCATGCGCACCCGGTTATGCATCCAACCGGTCGCCCACAATTGCCGCATCCCCGCATCCACGATCGGATAACCGGTCGCCCCCTTTTGCCACGCCCGCAGCTGTTTACCCTCCGGATCTTTCGCCCAAGGAAATCGGTTGAAATCCACGCGGAGCGGCTGCTCGGGAGTATGATTAAAATGAAAGACCAGATGGTGGGCAAACTCCCGCCAACCGATCTCGCTCAAAAAAACCGCCGCGCCTTTGCTCGGGGGAAATACCCCCGTGTCGCCCGACTCCGCGCGGACCGCCGCCCACACCTGACGCGGCCCCAACTCCCCAAAATGGAGATGCGCCGATAACATCGAAGTGCCGGCAACCCCCGGCACATTGCGTTGCTCTGAATACTGCGCCATCGCCCCCTGGGCAAAGGCCGCCAACCGCCGCGCCGCCCCCGCCTCGCCCGGCGTCCACACTTCCGCCAAGCCCTCCGCCCACGACCGCGTCGGTCGCAGCTCAAGCTCAGCCAAAGCCAACGAGACCGGCCATCGGCTCGGCGCGAGTAACCGCGTCGTCGCGAACCGCCTCGGCGCCTCCACGGGCAAGGTCAGGCAATACCGCCAAAACGGCGTGAATACCTGGAAGGGCCGGTCCTGCTTGTTCGCGATCGTGTGCGGTTCATGCAACAAGGCCGCATTAAAACTTCGCACCTCCCGCCCTGCCGCGGACCAGAGGGCCTTCAACCGAGCATCACGCGCGATGATCACGGGCTCGTAGCGACGGTTCCAGTAAAGCGCCTCCGCCCCCGTTTCCGCGAACAAGCCCGTCAACACGACCTCGGTCTCGCCCCGCAGCATCAGCAAACGAGAGCCCAGCGCGCGCAGATCGGCATCCAAACTCGCCAACGAATGGTGCAGCCACCAACGCGTCGCCCCACCCGCCCGCCAACGGCCTTCACTGGCCTCGTCCCAGATAAAAACCGGCAGCACCGCGCCCCCTCTGGCCACGGCCGCGGCGAGCGCGGGATTGTCCTGCAGACGCAGGTCTTGCCGAAACCAAAGAATCGTTGAAGTCATTAATTAAGTGGAGAACTCCGCCTCATCGCTTCCTACGCGCAAACGCCCGCGGCGGACGCTCCCGTCTCGCCTAAAGCGAATCCTCATACAAGCGCTCGTAGGCCGCGGCCGCCACACTCCAACTGAAATCTTTCGCCATCGCCCGCTGTTGCGCGGCCGCGTACCGGCGGCGATCGCCAAACAACCCGAGCGCGCGCTGCAAGGCATCCCGCAAACCCACCGCACTCGGTTCGCACATCAAGCCAGTCCCATGCCGCGGATCGTCATCGATATCGATCACCGTATCCACCAAGCCGCCCACCCGACTCACCACCGGTAAAGTACCATAAACCTGCGAATACATTTGGTTCAACCCGCACGGTTCAAATACCGAGGGCATCAGAAAAAAATCACTGCCCGCCTCGATCAAATGGCTCATCGACTCATCAAGTTTCGCCGAAAAACAGACTTTCTGCACCCCCGCTCCCGCCAGCACGCGGAGCTCTTCTTCCATCCGCCGGTCGCCCGATCCAAGCACGACCAAACGGACATTCTGCGCGAGAAAAAAATCCCGGTTCGCCAGCACAAAATCAATCCCTTTTTGCTCCGTCAACCGCGCCACCATCCCAAACACCGGGCTCTTCGTTTCCGCCGCAAAACCGCATCGCCGTAATAATTCCGCTCGGCACTGCGCCTTACCCGCCAGGTTCTCCGCCGTGTACCGCGCCGGCAGCAGCCCGTCGGTCGCCGGATTCCACACCGCCGAGTCCACCCCGTTCAATAGACCCACGATGTCATCCGCCCGCGCTTGCACGACCCCGTCCAACCCACAACCATACTCCGGCGTCTGGATTTCCTGCGCATAGCGCGGACTCACCGTCGTCACTCGATCCGTAAACATAATCCCTCCCTTCATCAAATTGATCTGCGAGTAGTACTCGAGCCCATCCATCTGATTGAGCTCGTCCGGTAAATTCGTCCGCGCAAAAATCTTTGAGGGAAAAACGCCTTGGTAGGCGATATTGTGAATCGTAAAGACGGTTTTGAGCGCGAGGGTCACCCGATGGCGGCGCTCCGCCTCGCGCAGCCAGATCGGCAGCAATGCTGCCTGCCAGTCATGGCAGTGCACGATATCCGGCTGCAAATCACCCAATCGAATCATCTCCACCACCGCTTTGCAAAAAAAGATAAACCGCTCGGCGTTATCCTCGTAATCACGTTCGCCGTTACCATAGGGATTGCGCCGATCAAAAAACTCCTCCCGGCAAATCAGGTAAACCTTGAGATTCGGCCGCGGTGAAAAAAACCGCACGTCACCCGATAGAAAATCGTTCGCCATCTCAATCTTGAGACGCATTCTCCGCACGGCACCAACCACCTCCCCGTGCTCCAGCGCAGACCGATAGCCGGGCAAAAAAACCGAAACCTCGTGCCCCTTGTCCGCCAGCGCACAACTCAACGCGCCGACCACATCCGCCAGGCCACCGGTCTTCAAGTAAGGAAACATCTCGCTCGCAACGTGGACGATTTTCATCGCTCGAAATTAACGGGGACTATTTGCTCAGTCCAATACCAAAGCATCGCCCCATCGGGCGGCTGCCCTCAAAACCATGTCACTCCGAGACCGTCTGAACGCGCTTATGCGCAGTCCAGAATATTCCCCAGGCAACGAATTCGAGATCGCCCGCCGGCTTGATCTCAAGAAGAAGGACCGCGGCAACCTCGCCCACGAAATTCGGTTACTGATTAAGAGCGGGCATTTTGCGCGTGGTGGCAACGGCCGTATCGTCCTAGCCGGCAGCGATCTCGCGCTTCCCCGGGCAGCAGAACGCCCGATCTTCGTACCAACGCGGCGCGGCCCCGTAATGCCCCTCGTTGCCAGCATCGGTAACATTCCCGTGACGAGCCCGGCTCTGCCCACCGGAGATACCCAACCCGCCCGCCAAGGTCCCCTTGGCGCCCGCGGAGCCAAGCGGCCCACCCCCACCGGCCCAGCTTCCCACGCTGCGCCAACACCCCCACCCTCACCCCCACCCCGCTCCCCCAAGCCAGCCAAAACCGCGACGCCCGCGGCAAAAACCGGGACCACCCGCCAGCCTTTCTCGCCCCGCTCGGCCGCGACCACCCGCTCGGCCGCGACCACCCGCTCCGCCACCCCTGCCGTCAAGCCGCCGGCCGCCGTTGCGCCAAAGCGGAGCTCACCCTCGCTGCCCGCCGACCCCGGCCCGACCCTTCCGAAACTCCGCGAGGGCGAACTCATCGGCCGCATCCAATTTCGTGCCGGGGGCTCCGCCTTCGTTACCCGCGAAAACGTTCCTGGCGCGGCGGCCGAGGCCGCATTGCAGGTCTTCCCAGAGGACACCGGCGTGGCCCTCCCCGGCGACCGCGTGCTCGCGAAGGAATTCCCCGGCCGCAAGGGCCGGCGGATTGGCGAAAAAATCGGAGGAGTCATCCGCGTCTTGGAACGGGGCCGCGATACCATCGTCGGAGAGCTCCGCACGGACCGTCGCGGAGCCTTCGTCCAGCCCGACGACCCACGCTTCAGCCACGAAATCCGCGTCGACGACCCCGCTAAAGCGGGCCTAAACCCCACCCCAAAGCCCGGCGATAAGGTCGTCGTCGCTTTAGCTGAGTGGCCACGTCGCGAACAACCGCTCACCGGCCGCGTAACCGCCCGGCTTGGTCGCACCTTCGAGCCGAGCGCGGAGCTATTGGGCATCTTTCTCAAATACGATCTCTCCCGGCAATTTCCAGAAGACGTCGAGCGGGAAGCCGCCGCTATTCCTGATCGGGTGCAACCGCACGAGCTCGCCGGTCGCCAAGACTACCGGGAGAAAGTGGTCTTCACGATCGATCCGGACGACGCCAAAGATTTCGACGACGCACTCTCGTACGAGGTGTTGGCCAACGGCGAGGTCAGGGTCGGCGTCCACATCGCGGACGTCTCCGCCTACGTGCGGCCCGATACCGCCCTCGATCGCGAAGCGCAACGCCGCGGCAATTCCACGTATCTGGTTGGCGTCGTTGTTCCGATGCTTCCCGAAAAACTCTCGAACGGGCTCTGCTCACTCGTCGAGGCGCAGGATCGGCTGTGCAAAGCCGTGTTTCTCACCTTTGACGGCAAGGCGCGCATCAAAGACACCAGCTACGCCAACACCGTCATTCGCAGCCGCAAACGCCTCACGTACAAACAAGCGTATGCGTTTATTTTTGAAAATGATATCGAGCGAATCCGCGCCCTCCCGCTGCCGCCCAAGCACCAAACCGGATCAACGGGTCGGGCCCTGCGCGACTTGAGCGATGCGGAATTACGCGATCTCCAAACGTGGAATCGCGCGCTCTGGAAAATTGCCGCGAAACTTCGCCAAGATCGCATGGCCCGAGGCAGCCTCGATCTCGATATGCCCGAAACCAAGATTTTCGTCGACGAAAAGGGCTACGCCGACCGCCTCGAACGGATCCAACACGACGAGAGCCATCAACTCATCGAAGAGTTCATGCTCGCCGCCAACGAAGCCGTGGCGCGCCTCACGCGTACCCAGAAGCTCCCCTCGCTCTACCGGGTGCACGACGAGCCCGATATTGAAAAACTTCAAGAGTACCGCTCGTTGCTCGCGACCTTTGATATCAAGGTCAGTGATCTTACCCGCCGCGAGGAACTGGTCCGCCTCCTCGAACTGCTGCGCACTCACCCCCAGGGCTACACCCTGAGAACCCAACTGCTCCGCAGCCTGAAAAAAGCCGTCTATCGCCACACCCCCGACGGCCACTTTGGACTGAGCAAGAAAGACTACTCGCATTTCACATCTCCCATTCGCCGCTACGCCGACCTCGTCGTTCACCGCGTCCTCGGTCACCACCTCGCCACCACCACCGGGAAAAAAGAGCCTCTCCGCACTGGCCCGCGCTACGATCTGCCCAAGGTCACCCGACTCGGCGAGCATCTCAGCCTGACCGAGGTCAATAGCGCTGAAGCCGAGCGCGACAGCGTCAAGGTGAAGCTGCTGGAATATTTCGAACGCGAACTGAACAAGCAGCCCAAGACCGTCTTCACCGCGATCATCACGGATGTACGCGCCAACGGTTTCTTTATTGAACTGATCGAGTCGATGACCTTCGGCTTTGTCGCCGCCAGCGCCCTCGCCGACGATTATTACACCCTCAATACCGCCGGATCTGCTCTGGAGGGACGCAAAAAGAAACAGCGTTACGAGGCCAACGCTCGCCTCAACGTCGTCGTTGAGAAGGTCGATCGCTACAAACGCCTGATCGACTTCATACCCGCATAATCAAGCCCGATCGCCCCTGCGCGCTATGAACCACTTCGATTTTCCACGGCAATTTGGCGCACTTTACCTGCGGGCGGTCGAACGTTACGCGACTGGCCAGCGCGGCGTCGCCGGTTTCTTTGACGCCAACGAATGCGCTTTTCTCAAAGAGAACGGTCTGAGCTCACAGAGCCTCTACGACTACGCCGAGGACCACGCAGGCTATGGTGGCGAACCCGGTCAGCCCCAAGCCCTCGCCATCGAATTGGTCCGCCGCGACTATTTTTTGAATGTCCAGCACGGCCAGCCCTCGGACCACGTCATGGATCCGGCCGGCCTGCCTGGCAAAGCTGAGTTGATCGACGGAATCCCTTGGCTGGCTCGCTTGCTCCCAAAGGCACAAGCGAAGCTCCGCGGGGAACTCCCCGGCTCGCTGATGTTTTGCTGCGGTGGCGACCGGCAGTTCTTCCGCGAGCATAATATTCTTCCAGCCGAATTTCTCACCCAAATCGGAAGAAACGAAAATAACCTCCCGGCGATCATTCCCTGGATCCGAGCCCGCGCCGTTCAACGCAATCAGGCCAGGCCGTGAGCGCTCGCTCCAAAATGGAGCGAGCCGATCGGAATCTTGGCTCCCAGGCAGCAGGGGCGACAAGAGTGTCGCCCATCCGACGGACCGGCAACACTCCTGTCGCCGATGGTGGCCACGAAGGCGTGCTTCGCTCCCCCACCACCCACCCTCTCGCGCTCCCATGAAACAGCTTCTGCAAGTCGTTTGTGGGAAAAGAAAGCTGTTTCTTCCAGTCGGTGCCAAAACTTGTTTTGGTGGGTGGGCTCCTAAGAAACAGCCCCTAGTTGGAGCGGTTGGAGCGTAAAGCCGAACGCCTTTGCTGCGCGGCGCAGGGCGTTCTCCTTGCGTTGCTGGCGCAGCGCGGGATTGCCGAGGAGCGTGGGATCGAAAGGTTTTTTGTATTTGATCATGGAATACATGACGCGCGCCAGCTTGTGCGCGGCGGCCGTAGATCAATGGGTTATTATTCCTCCTAAGAAACCGCATTCGTAAAACGTTCCTGAGAAACATGCGGGTGGTTTCTTGCGGTCACGGCCAAAACTTGTTTTACGGTGTAGGCGGCTAGGAACCTGAATTTGCTTCTTCCCTGCCTTTTGATCAGGCGCTCTCAACAGAAAAATTTTGGACAGAAAAATATCCGACCGCCTCTCGCCCCCGGAGAGTTTATTCCTAGCAAACACCCTTTTTTAAGCGTTGGGGTGAAAGGTTGGCTCGGTTTTTTGTCACGGCCAAAAACCCATTTTGGAGCGGGGGCGGCTAGGAAACTGGATTTGCGGGGGGAGGGGTTGATTACGTTGTGCTGGACAGCGGCATCGATTCCAGAGCCGAAGCCTAAGGCACGAACTCCCTGCAGGTCCCCAAACTCGCCGACTACGGCATCGTCGATCTGCGCGAGCCGCCCGGCGCGCGCTGGCCCGGCAAAATCGCCGGCGCCGGATTTTTTGACGAGTCGTGGAAGTAATTTTCCCGGGAGTGCCCGGCCCAGCCTGGCACCGGCGCGTTGCCAAACCTGACTCGCGCCGCTTTTTTCCACCGTAACGATCTTGAAATCTTGCAGTGACGTTGCAAGTTTTCACACATGGTCGAACGTTCCTCCTACCTCCGGCGAATCCGCGCCGGCTTGAAACGCAGCCCGATCGTCGCGCTGCTCGGTCCGCGCCAATGCGGCAAGACCACGCTGGCGCGGGAGTTTCTTCCGGCGGAATCGGCCAACTATTTCGATCTGGAGGACCCCGCGGTCGCCGCGGTGCTGGAACAACCCATGACGGCATTGCAGCCGTTGCGCGGGCTTGTCGTCATCGACGAAGCACAGCGGCGGCCCGGCCTTTTTCCGGTTCTCCGCGTGCTGGCCGATCGGGCCGGCGAACCGGCCACGTTTCTCATCCTAGGCAGCGCCTCCCCCGACTTGTCGCGGCAGGCAGCCGAGTCCCTGGCGGGCCGGGTCGAGATCATCGAGCTGCGCGGGTTCGACGGCGGCGAGCTGCCGGCATCCGATCTAACGAAGCTTTGGTTGCGCGGGGGATTTCCGCGGGCGTTTCTGGCCAAGTCGGACGCGGACAGCCTGCAATGGCGGCGCGACTTCGTGCGCACCTTCCTAGAACGTGACCTGGCCGGCCTTGGCTTTGGTATCGCACCGACCGCTCTTGGCCGCTTCTGGACCATGATTTCCCACTATCATGGGCAGATCTGGAACGGAAGTGAGGTGGCCGCATCGCTGGGCATCGCGCCCAACACCGCCCGCAATCACCTCGAAGCGCTCGAGCAGACCTACATGGTGCGCCGCCTGCAACCGTGGCACGCCAACCTCGGGAAACGGCTCGTGAAAACCCCGAAGATTTATTTTCGCGACAGCGGTCTGTTTCACACCCTCCAAGGTATCGGCACCATCGGCGAGTTGCACACGCATCCCAAGCTCGGCGCGTCTTGGGAAGGCTTTGCACTCGAGGAAACCCTGCAGGCCGTTAAGCCCGATCAGGCTTATTTTTACGCTGTGCATAACAGCGCCGAGCTCGACTTGTTCATGCTGGTCGGAGGCCGACGAATCGGCGTGGAATTTAAACGCGAGGACGCACCGCGATTGACGCACTCGATGCAGGTCGCGATGCAGGACCTGAAATTGGATCACCTGAGCATCATCTACCCCGGAACCCGTCGCTACGCGTTGCACGAAAAAATCAACGCCCTGCCCCTGCGCGATGTCACCGATTCTGCGCGGCTCACGGGAAAAATATGACGTCTTGAGCCCGCGCCATAAATGTCACGTATGAACGATGATGCCTCCAAGGGCGACCCCGAGCTTGATCCGTCCATTCCGCCTACAAAGTCCGGCTTTTTCCGCCCACCCGATGTGATGGCGTGAGCCCGGCCGCACGTGGTTGGCCGTGGCCGTCGGAGCAATCCTGCTCGTTCTGCTCAAGCCGTGGGCGCTGAGCACTCCGCAGCTCTGGGCGGAGGATGGTCCGATCCACCTGGCGATATCGATCACTGGGGCGCGCACGCATTCTTCCTGCCCTCGCGGCAATCTCCACCTCCCGCCTCGCCTCATCGCCTGGCTCGCGAGCCATCTGGCGGACGTCGCCGATCGGCCGCAACTTATCATGCGACCGCGTTCATCGTCGCAGTCGCGCTCTTCGTACGCTTGGCCTCAAAGCGGTTCGATCTGACCGGCAAACCGTGGCATGTGCTATCTTTTGTCCTTGGCGCGCACACCGGTGAAGTCTGGTTCAACCTCACCAACCTGCATTATTGTTGCTCCACCTGCCAATCGCCTTTCAGAGCGGCGGTGATCTCGGTCACGCTCTTTTTGCAGCGGTGGTCGCGGTGCGCGGCGAGCCTCTGCGGGTCGCGTTCGCCCGCGACGATCGCATCGGGAATGGTCAGCCCTGTCGTGCCCGTGATGTCGGTGAATGCGCGATGCCGCCGCACGTTCATCTGATCGAGGGCCTTTTGCTGGCGCATCAAGTGCGCGCTCGCCACCTGCACGAGGCTGTCGCGCTGTCGTAACAGCGTGCGGACGGCGCAGACCTCGAGCACCGGCCGGAACGAAGCGTAGAGCAGCCCCACGGAGTGCAGAAACTGGAACCACGGGCAGTCCTGCACATCGCTCTTGCGACCCGGCACGGAGCGCCCGTGCTGGGCGTTGACTAGGCAGACTTCCCGCCCGCGGGCCTCCCGCAGTTCGAACAGCGGGATCCAACACACCGCGATCGCCTCCTTCGGCACGGTGCGAATGCGGCACTTCTGTAACCAGTCGGCCAATACAATCAGTTGATCGAACGAGTCGCGGATCCGTACGATCAGCATCGTCGACTTCTGTAACCAGTCGGCCAATACGAT
>CAMDOF010000170.1 GCA_945903465.1 Opitutus sp. GAS368 | reverse complement strand
GGAAAAAGCGCTGGTGCCGGTGCTGTTTGCAAACGCACATGCCGGCCGGCCGCTCGATATTTTTGCGCCCAAGACCAGCATGCTGCAGCTGCTGCATGTTGCCGACATGACGGCTGCCTGCACCGCTCTGATTGACTGCGGCGGTTGCGCGGGGATTTTTAACCTGGCGAGTGCGCTCCGCGCGCGGCTGGCGTGACGCCAGCCGAACCAGCCGCGCGCGGAGCGCACGGCTGACCTTCGGACTGGATCTTTTCGCCCGGGTGCGGCGACAAATAGATCTCGTGACGTGTGGCTGCGAGCGCCGGCGAGTGGCGTGCACCCGAAATCCACTCGCGGGCGCTCGCAGCTACCTGTCGTGGATTTTCCGTGTCTTCCTATTGGGTGCGCTCGCCAGCGCGGCCCCACTGGTCCAGGCGGCTGCTGCAAAACGGCCGAACATCGTGCTGATATGCGCCGATGATCAGGCGGCTTGGACGCTTGGCTGCTCCGGCAACCCTCAGGCGCACACGCCGCATCTCGATCGGCTCGCGGCACAGGGCGCCCGGCTGACGAACGCCCTCGTCGCCACCCCGGTGTGCAGCCCGGCGCGCGCCTCGCTGTTCACGAGCCGCTACGGCAGCGAGGTCGGTATCCTGGATTTCATCACGAATCCGTCCCACAAGGAATACACGCCGGCAAACGGTGACATCGGGATCGAATCGCGCTTTGTCACGTTTCCGGCGTTGCTCGCCCGCGCCGGCTACACGACCGGGCTCGTCGGCAAGTGGCATGTCGGCGACTGGACCAACGATTCGCAGCGCAAATACCACCCCACGCGGCACGGTTTCGGGTATTTCATGGGCCTCACCGGCGGTGGTGCCTCCACGCAGGACCCCATGCTGGAAAAGGACGGTGCGGTGCGGAGGTTCGAGGGACTTACGGATGACATTCTGACCGGGGAGGCGATGGCGTTTGTCGAACGAGAGCAGGCGCGGCCCTTCTTCCTCTTTTTGGGTTTGCGGGCGCCGCACACCAAGTATCTGCCGGTGGCTCCGGAGGACGCGTCGCCTTACCGCGACCTCGATCCGGAGATTCCAAACCCGGATTATCCGGATCTCAATGTCGCCAGCGTGAAGCAGCGGATGCGGGAATATCTCTCCAGCGTCACCGGGGTCGACCGAAACGTGGGCCGTCTGCTGGCCACGCTCGACCGGCTGAATCTCGCCGCCAACACGATCGTGATTTTCACCTCCGATCACGGCTATAATGTGGGGCACAACGGAATTTGGCATAAGGGCAATGGGATCTGGGCGACCCATAAAGTACCGCCCGCCACACCCAATATTTCGCCCGGCTACCGGCCCAATCTCTACGATCATTCGCTGCGGGTGCCCGCCCTCGTGCGCTGGCCCGGTGCCATCAAGCCCGGCGCCGTCATTGCGCAGACCGTGTCAAGCCTTGACTGGTATCCGACCGTGCTTGCCATGGCGGGGGTGCCTTTGCCGGCCGACGTGACGGTGCGCGGTCGCAACGCGCTGCCGGTGTTGCTCGGCACAAACTTCGCCCCATGGGACAACGATTTTTACGCCGAATACAGCATGCGCGTTTACTGCCAGACCGACATGCGCGCGTATCGCACCGCCGAATGGAAGCTCGTCCGCGATTTTCTGAATCCTACACGAGACGAACTCTACAACCTCGTTGCGGATCCGGCGGAGTCGCGGAATCGGATTCAGGACGCAAACGACCCGGCCGTGCGGGCCGCGATCTCCAGACTTGATGCGCGCATCCTGGAAAACATGCGACGCAACAACGACCCCGCGCTGGCGCTCCGCCGGTAGCCGCCGCGAGCTCGTGGTCGTCTGCTCAAGCCTTCAAACCGACGAATCCCGATGAATTCAATGACGACGTCCTTCCGTTGGTCCGCCTCTGGCCGTGGTGCGGCCTGCTCGCTGTTCACATTTCTCCTGCTGGCATTCCCGTTCCGTGCGGCTGACACGACAACCTCGACCGGCGCGACCGGCACGCTCAGTGGATCGGTCAGCAGTGCCGGCACGCGCAACACGCTTGACGGCGCCTTGGTCGAACTGCCCGCGCTGCGACGCCAGATGTTGTCGGATGGCGGCGGTCGGTTTTCGTTCGACCATGTTCCGACCGGTCCGATCGAGGTCGCGGTTTCGTACCTCGGACTTGAGACAGTTCGGCGCAGCGTTTCCGTCCGGGCGGGCGAACGGGCAAGTCTAGATTTCGCGTTGCTGGCGGCGGGCGCGGTGCAGTTGGAAAAATTTGTCGTGACCACGGAGCGGGAGGGGCAGGCCCTCGCGGTCACGGCCCAGCGCAATGCCGGCAACGTCAAGAATGTGGTGGCCCTCGATGCTCTCGGCAACCTGCCCAACATGAGCGCGGGCGAACTGGCGGTCCGGCTGCCGGGCGTGGCGGCGCGCCTTGACGACGAGGGAAACGTCACCGGCGTCCTGATACGCGGCACGCCCCCGAACCTCAACCGTGTCACCGTTGACGGAAACCTCGTCTCCAATGTCGGGGGCTTCGGGCGGGATTTCCAGATGCACAGCCTGACCGGTGCGATGTTCGAGCAACTGGAGATTGTGAAGGGCCAGTTGCCGGACCAGAGCGCGGACTCGATCGGCGGGAGCGTCAACCTGAAGACGCGTTCGCCGCTGGGCATGACGGAGCGCCGCCGGTTCAACTACAGTTTCGGCGCCCGCTGGGCCCCGCCCTTTTTCGAGCAGACCGAGATGCGGCGCGCGCACCGGGCGCATCCGCAGCTTAATTTCGGCTATCAGGAGGTGTTCGATGTGCTCGGTGGCCGCCGGAACCTCGGTCTCGCGGTCACCACCTTCTATAGCGAGAACGTCAACGTCCCGGACTTCAACAGTTACGATCAGCAGAACACGGCCGCGCTGCCGGCGTATACGTGGAGTTTCAACAACTCCAACCGCTACAGCAACCGGCGCCAGGCCAGCTTCAATCTCAAGGGGGAGTACCGGCTGGCCGAGTCGACCAAGATCTTCGCGAACCTCATCTACAACGATGCCAACGAACCGTTCAACCGGGTGTTCGCGATCCGCGCCTTTTCCAATCAGACCATCGCGGCGCTGGACGCCCAGGGCAACCCGACCGGCACCGGGGCGATCGTCCCGGGTTTCACCGGCACGTTCACGCGCGTGCGCGGCGTCGCGGGCTCGACGTTTGAGATCAATCCGCTCTTCCAGACTTTTTTCCAGCGCACGCGGGCGTTGAATACCGGGGTGGAGTACCGCCGCGGCACCTGGGAACTGGATGCCGACGTGAGCTACAGCCAGACGCACAACAACCTGGGCGCGGGCTACAACGGGCCCGGCGGCTCGCTCGTGGCGCGGGTGACCAACGTCGGCTGGACGCTGGACAACGCGGATCCGGCGAACCCGCGCTTCGTGCAGACCGAGGGTCCGAGCATCTTCGACATTGCGAACTACAACAACTCGGTGCAGCACACCGTGCGCAACGACAAGCGCAACGTCGCCGTCTGGAACGGCAAGGCCAACGCCGCCTGGCGGGCGCCCACCGAATTTCCCCTGCAGTTGAAGTCCGGCCTGTTTTTCCGTCACCACGTTGTCGAGGAAATCAACGGTTCGCGGCGGTGGGGCCGAGCGGCGGGAGCGCCGCCCATGCCCGCGGGAACCAGCGATGTCACCTCGCAGGAGGTCCGGATGGGGCGCGATATCCCCTTTCCCGAGCCGGCTGTGATCTTCACGCAGCTGGGTAACCCCGCGCTCTGGGCGGAGGATGTCTATTACCGCGAGTCGCAACGGTATTCCAACACGCGGAACGCGACCGAGGATATTTCCGCCGCGTTTGTCCGCGTCCAAGCCCGGTGGGGACGGCTGAACACCATCGCCGGTGTCCGGGCCGAACGGACCGAGGTGGAGGGCGCCGGTTCCGTCCGGGTCCGTCCGGCGACGGCGGTCCAGATTCCCGATCCCGTCGCGCGGGCGGATCATGATTGGAACAATCCCGTGCATAACCGGGGCGACTACACGCGTTCGTTTCCGAGCGTGCACCTCACGTATGACGTGGCGGAGAACATCAAGGCGCGGGGCAGTTGGTCGACCAGTTTCGGGCGCCCGGCGTTCGGGAGCCTGGTGCCGGCGGCCACGATCGACGAGACGGGCCAGACCGTCACGATTAACAATCCCGGCCTCGGCCCGCAATATTCGCGGAACCTCGATCTGACGCTGGAATACTACTTCAAACCGGCGGGCATGGCGTCGGTGGGCTACTTTCGGAAATCGATCCGGGATTACATTCTGACCAAGAACATCGGCGTCGTGGCCGCGGGAAACGACAATGGCTACGAGGGGGATTACTCGGGCTACACCTTGCGGAGCCAGGCGAACGCCGGCTCGGCCCATATTGCCGGATGGGAGGTCGACTGGCGGCAGCAGTTCCATTTTCTCCCGGGCCTGCTGCGCGGTTTGTCGGCTTCGGCCAACTACACGTCGCTCACCACGGAGGGCGATTTTGGGGGTGCCTCGGTGTTACGCACCGGCGAAGTCGCCGGTTTTGTACCCCGCACGGGCAACGCGACCCTGTCGTACAATTACCGCAACGTGGGCGCGCGTGTGATCGTCAACTACACCGGGGACTACCTCAACGCCTTCGCCGCGACGCCCCAGCGGCGCACCTATCGCGCGCGCCGGGTGGTCACCAACGTCGGCGCGTCCTGGCAGTTCCGTCCGCAAGCCACGCTCTTTCTCGACGTGAGCAATATCTTCAACGAAACGCAGCGGCGATATCGCTATGTCGAATCCGTGCCCGATTACATCAGCACCTCCAGTACCGCGATCACGGTTGGGGTCAGCGGGCGTTTTTGAGATGACAACCCTTCGTCGCTCCTTTCCGCGTGCCGATCGTTTCATGGTGGTGCTGGGGGCGCTTGCCCTGCCGTGGTTGGCGGGGGCGGCGCAACGTCCGGCGCGTCCCAACGTTCTCTTCATCGCCGCCGATGATCTGCGGCCCGACCTCGGTTGCTACGGTTCGGCCGGAGCGAAGACTCCGCAGCTCGACGCGCTCGCGCGCCGCGGCGTGCTCTTCGAGCGCGCCTACGCGCAGCAGGCGGTCTGCAATCCTTCGCGCGCCTCGGTGTTGACCGGGCGCCGGCCCGACACGCTGAAAGTGTGGGATCTGAAAACGCATTTCCGCGAGACGTTGCCGGACGTCGTCACGCTGCCGCAGCATTTCAAGCAGCACGGATACACCGCAGTGGACATCGGTAAAATCTATCATAACGAATCCGGCGCGAAACCGACGTTTCCGTTCGCCGATCCCGTCTCGTGGTCCGAACCGCCGTCGTTTGCGGAGGGCCCGCATTGGCGCGACTGGGTCGTGCCGGGCGATGCGGCCGGCCCAAAAGGAAAGGGCGGCGCCGTGCAATGTCTCGACGTTCCGGACGAGGCCTACCTCGACGGACGTATCGCCGCGGCGGCGGTGTCAAAGCTGCGCGTGCTGGCGGAAAACCGGGAGCCGTTCTTCCTCGCGGTCGGTTTCTGGAAGCCGCACCTGCCGTTCAACGCGCCGAAGAAATACTGGGATCTCCACGACCGCGCCCAACTGAGCGCGCCCAACCCGAGCGGCATGCCGGAGGGCGCGCCCGCGATCGCCGGCCATCCGTGGAACGAATTGCGCGGCTACACCGGTGTGCCCAAGAAAGGTCCGCTCCCCGCGGCGCAGATCGCCGAACTCCGCCACGGCTATCTGGCGTGCATCAGCTTTCTGGATGCGCAGGTCGGGCGCGTGCTGGCCGAACTCGACCGCCTCGACCTGGCGAAGAACACCATCGTGGTTTTCTGGAGCGATCACGGTTTTCACCTTGGCGAGCACGATCTGTGGGGTAAGACGACCAACTACGAACTCGACACCCGGGTGCCCCTGATCGTCGCCGCGCCGGGCGCTTCTCGCGCCGGAACGCGGGCGGCGGGCCTCGTCGAGTTGATTGATCTCTACCCGACTTTGACGGAACTCGCTGGACTGCCGGCGGCGTCCGGCGTCGAGGGCCGGAGCCTCGTGCCGTTGCTGCGCGACCCGCGCCAGCCCGGCAAGGACGTGGCGATTTCCCAGCACCCGCATCCTTCCTACGGCGCGGCGACGCACATGGGCTATACATTGCGCACCGCGCGGTTTCGCTACGTTGAGTGGCGCGATCTTACCACCGGAGTCGTCACCGACCGTGAGTTGTATGACCACGCGGCGGATGCGGCGGAAACACGCAACCGCATCGCCGACCCGGCGCAGAGCGCTGCCGCACGGGAACTCGCGGCTCGCGCCGCCGCGTTTGTCGCCGCCGGCCGCCGGTGGGCGGCCGACCCCGTTCACTAGACGGGCGTTGCCTGACCGGTCCAATTCGCTCCCAGGCACGAAAATGAATCTCAAAGGTGTTTTCACCTAATGAGCGAAATATAAACGTTGGATGACGTGATTCTGAAGACCGGGGATGCCGCCAACTTCGCGATGAAGAAAACAATTTCTTTCCTGCCGTGCTGACCCCCTCCCCCCCGCAAATCCAGTTTCCTGGCAATGGCAATAGCGCCCATGCTGCCCGTTCAGGCGGACAATCGCCATGGGGTGAATGCCCGCTGCACTCTCCCGCCATGCGGATGCCTCGTGATGGCGGCTCAGTCAGCCCAATCCGTGAGCAATGCGGATCGACGGGTTTTTCAAAGACCGACCGCAAGCGGTGGCGTTACTTGGATTCAATGCGGGCGGTGGTCGGCCATGCCGTCAAGACAGTGCCCTTCGAGAGAGATGTCTTTGCTGCCGCATCCTCTTTCAAATATGCATTCCAGAAAGCTAGCGTGCCGGCTTTCACAGCATCGGTGATGGTGCCAGGAATCGCTCCGCCAAAACTGACGTGGTTCGCGCCTTCGATAAAGACGAGGTATTTGTCACCAGCGGCACTGAATTTAAACGGCTCTTTCTTCCATTCGGCATTTTGACCTCCAGCGCCTTGGTCCAGAGAGCCTGTCACCGCGAGCATCGGGATCGTCAGATGGGCCCAGCTGGTCTCGGTCAGCCCTTGCTGGCCTGTTCCCTGAGCAGAGATTAGCAGGATGCACCGCACCCTCTCATCCTTGAAACTGCGCGCCTTAACTTCACCAAGGTCTGCCGTGACGCCGCCGACGAGCATGGTGGTGTAGGCACCCAGCGAATGACCGGCCACGCCGATGCGACCGCGATCAATACGGTCTTTGAGCGCTGGAATCTTTGCGGTGAGCAGATCCAGTGAATCGAAAATGAAGGCAATGTCGCCGACGCGGTTCTCGATTTTGTGAACGGCATTCTTGATGAGCGCGGGGAGACCTCCCGCCGGCAGGCCTCCATCCTTGCCTTTGCTTTTGCCGAAGCCGTCGCGGTGCGACGGGCTGATGACCACGAACCCATGGTCGGCCCAGTGCTGAGCGATGGGCGTGAAGGCCGTCCGGTCGGCGCCGAACCCGTGCGAAAACACGATTAGTGGAACCTTCTGCCGCCCTTCTGGAAGCTGAATGCGACAGTCGATGTCGATGCCGCGCTGCTCATCGCGGATGGTCAAGTCTTGCATCGTGGCGGATGTGGCCGCGTCAGAATGGGTGACGATCAGCATCAAGAGAACCGGAAAAATCCAGTTTCCTAGCACGAGCGCTGGCCATGCGCGCACACGCACGTCCCCCGGGCGGCGGAGCGTGACCTTGAATTTTCTGGAGGGCCGCGCCTCCGTCACGGACTCGACCGGCGTCTCCATCGGTTCGGCGGCGAGGCGCTCACACGTCGCACGCCAAAACGCATCCATGTCCTGCGCCCACAACGGCGAGGCCAGCGGTAACGCTGCGGTGAGCATCGTGAGGGGCAACGTCAGAGGGAAATTTCCGCGGTTGGCCGCGCGTTTATTTTTTAACGGCAAGCGGCCATGCCAGCACCGCCGGTGTGCGCACCGACGAGCGCACCTCACCGCCGATGACGACGGCGAAACCGTTCCATAGTACGCAGGGGGCACCGATCATCGGCGCAGGGCCTGCATCACCGGGCGAATCACGCTCGGCGACGGGAATGGCGGGCAGCAGCGGGCCGTTTTCCCAGCTTTGATGCGCCCAGTCGAATTGCAGCGTCTGCGCGCTGAAACCCGGATGCTCGCGGGGCGCGCCTGGGAACACCTCGGCGTAGCCGCCGATGAGAAAAAATTTTCCGCCGGGAATCGTCGGGCACGGCGTCGAAATGCCCACACGCGCTTCCGGCAGATCGGGCAGGGACTCCCATTTTGCCGCGCCGGGCGCGAGACGTGCCGCTGCTTTCGAAGGAGTCGCGCTGCCCGCGGCGTCGAAGCCAATTCCGCCAAAAACGTAGAGGTGTTTTCCGTCGCTCGCCGCGGCCGACACAAATACGCCCGGCCCCTGAAAATCGGGCTCGCGACGCCACTTCACCTGCGAGCGGGGCGCATCAAGATCGAGCGACCACGTTTCGACGCTCGGCGTTTTTGAAGCCGGCGTGTCGAGCCCGCCGACTACAAAAAACCGCCGCCCGACGATGGCGGCCGCGCCATAGCCGACGGCATGCGGCAGATCCGGCAGCGGCGCGAACGTGAAGCCGTCGCCCTGCGCGCGCATCTCCCAACCCGTGCGCAAGCAGCCACTCGCGTTGATGCCGCCTGCGTGATAAATCGCGTCGGCCGTCGCCGCGCTCGCGCCGCCGCCCACCGGGAAAGGCAGCCGCGTCGCGTGCTCGACCCATTTCGCCACAGGCGTAGCCAGCGTGAAAATTTTATCGCTGAACGCCTTCTCCCCTTTCAGCCAGAGCGGCTTGTCGGGAAACTGCGATCCACCGCCGGCGACAAGCCGGCCGCCGAGCACGCCGGCAAACATCCCGCCAAAGCCCACGCGATCGGGCAGCGGAGAGAAAAGGGCCCAACCGTGCAGCGCCGTGGAGTCCGGTGCGCCTGCGCCGCTCAGGGCCGCGACGGAGCCAATTAACGTAGTCATAAAAAAAATCCCGCCAAGTGTGCGGCCGTGGGCCGGGCTCATTTTGCTTTCTCGGTAATTGTGACGAACCGGCCGTAGATGTCGCGGTTCATCCCTTTGCTCCATCCACCGAGATCATAGGTCACGAAGAGGCGGTTGTCCGTTGGCGTCTCCTCGATTGCCATGTAGTGCGTGGTCAGCACGCCGGAGGTCATGCGCACAACGTTGCTCCACGTGTCGCCGTGGTCCCGGCTGAACGCGAGATAATTGCCGTTCCACGGGTGCCGCGGCTCGCTCCAGCAACCCTTCTGGGTGATGCGCACACCAAAAGCGGCCATGAGCAGCCCGCTGCGCAACTCGATCAGATCAGGATCGACGACGGCGCCGGGAAGTTCTTCCAGATTTTTTTCGTCGAGCATTTTTCCCGAACGGCCACGGAGGTGGCGAAACATGTCCACCCATAATTCGGTACGGTTGACGTCGAGATTCGCAAACACCCGCGGGCGCGCCCGCGTCCACGTGCGGCCCTCGTCGTCCGATCTGGCCTCATAGAGCTCGCGCCCCGTGCGCATCTGACAAATCAACCGACCAGCGTGCGGGCCCTTGCTCACGCGCACGATCACCGGCTCGCCAAAACCCTCGGTGCCGACCGCTGAGTCGACGGCAACCGTCGAGACGAGTCTCCAATGCTGTCCGCCATCCGTGGACCGCGCGAGGAACACGCGTGACTTGATCATGCGCGGCTCGTAGGTGCTCGGCGTCGCGTCGCCCTCCTGCCATCCATAATACGTCGTGAGCAAATCGCCGTTGGGTAACTCAAGGATGCGGCGATGCAGTCGCTGCGCTTCGTGCGGCCGACCGCCGTCGTCCTTCGACGGGTAGATCGCGCCGGGCAAAGCGAACGGCACGTCCTTCGGCCCCGACACCGTGCGCCAGTCGTCCGTCGACGTATAAAGTTGGCCGAAGGCCTCGCCGTCGCGCCGGCCCTTCGTGACGTAAGTGTCGAGCGCGAGGATGGTCCCGTCGCGGAGCTGCACGATGCCGCCCTCCAGGTTGACGCCGTTGTCGCCGGGCGCGAGCCGCTGGCGGGTCCACGTCGCACCGCCATCGCGCGAGACGACCGTGCCAAGCGCATACGGGTAATGCATCCGCGCCGTGTCCACTGGTTTCTCCGGCAACTGCCCCTGCACGACGATTGCTCCCGATTTCATGACGAGCATCGAGGGCTGCAATCCGCCCGCGAGCACGAGCCGCTCCTCCGTGAAATCGAGCCGCAGCCGGCCATCAGCCTCGACCATCGTGGGGAGATTCGGAGTATTTTTTTTCGGCGCAACCGGCGCCGGAGCGACGACAGGGGCGCTCGCCTCAGCGGCCGCGAGCGTCGGAGGTTTTGCGAGGGGCCACGCCGCCGTGAGAACGGCGGTGCGTTTAAGAAAAGTGCGCCGGGTCGATTTCATGAGAAATATTATTTTACGGTGCAGCGGACACCGGCGCGGGTTTCCAAAACGTGCTGCCAATGTAATATTTTCCGAACTGGTTATAGTAGTACACCGTGAGCACGCGGCCGTCCGCCAACTCGACGGACTCGGGGTAGCCGACATCCCAGTTGCCAAAATCGTTGCGCAGTTGGACCTCGGTTGAGAGGTCCCAGGTCTCGCCGTTGTCGCGACTGAAACACGCGCGCACGCCCGTCGGCCGCGTGTGCGGCGTGCGGATCCCGTAGGACGCCATCAACCGCCCGTCGGAAAGCTCGATGAGATCAGCTGGATGTCCGATCATTCCGGTCGGCTTGACGGGCGACCACGTTTTCCCGTCGTCGTCGGAGTGCGTCACCCAGATCGCCTGACCGGGGCCGTGGTTGCGGAGCGCGGCGACGAGGCGACCCGTCTTGGTGCGCACGATGCCCGGCTCCATGAAGCCGCCGAGCTTGCCGCCGGGGTCGCTCGCCATCGTCGAAAGGTAGGTCCAGGTCTGCCCCTGATCTGGCGAGCGCAGCATGATCGCGGAGCGGTTGGCGGTGTCGTCGCTCGTGTTTTCGCCGATCATGCCCATGAGCAGCGAGCCGTCGGGCATCTCGATGGGCGCGTCGGTCGGGCCCTCGACATCGTTGAACGGCATATTTTTCGTGTCGATGAAACGCGGCTGAGACCAGGTGCGGCCGTTGTCCTTCGAGGCAATGGTATAGCAACCGAGATAACGCAGGCCCGCGTCGGCTTTCTGGAGCTTCGGCATGTTTTTCTTCCAGTCGAAATTATAGGTGCCGTCCGGGTTGTAGAGATTGTTGTAGTATATGCCGACGACGATGGTGCCATCGCGCAACTGCACGCCACAGCCTTCGCGCTCATCGAGCGACCGGCCCGCGATCACCTGACGCTCGCCCCACGTCTTGCCGCCGTCCATGGAACGTACCATCACGACATCGCCATCGTTCGAGTAGTGCTCCGTCGCCTCGCGCGTCATCAAGAGCAGGTCGCCGTTCTGCAACTTAATCAGGTCGGCCGGATGGAGGTGGCGGAAGCCGTTTTGGTAAACGACGCCGTGAACAAACGGCTCCCGGCCCAACAGCGGCGTGTATACCTGAGTCGCGAGCATGTGGGTCTGCTGGTTGGTCACCGCGGCGTCGTGTCGCAGTGCCTCGAGCTCGCCGTTCATGATCGCGGGTGACGACTGCAGGGTGTCGTTCCGCCGCTTCACCATGAACCAGCCGTGGGGCCACGCGGCAAACGGCAGCAGTTCGACTTGGATCGTCACCGGCTTGCCCTCCTCGACCGACGAAGCCGGCACGGTCAGACGGTAGACGCCGCTGTTGCCGTTGAGCTCAAGCTGGCGGTGCGCGTTGAAGTAAGGATACTCGACCCGTTTCGAGGAGTATTTCAGCTCGTAGTCGCCTTCCTTCCACGTGAAGTCGCGCGCAAGTCCGATGCGGAAGGTCAAAGCGTATTTCCCATCGACGGTCAGCTTTGCCTGGGGCCCGACCGTGAATTCCGAGGGCAGCGGCGCGCTGGCGCCGACGAAAGCGAAGGTCGTGGCTTTCTTAGCGGGCACGGCGGCGGTCTGCCATGACACGAGATTCTTCGCCAACTGCCCCGGCGCCCACCAACCCGCCGTCATGTAACCGACCGCCATTCCACGAAAATCTAGGCTCGCCGTGCTGCGGTTCGCGTTGTGGTGAAACTCAACCTTGGCGAAACCTTCGACGGTTTGCAGCCCGCTCTGCGCGAGTGCCGCTGATGCGAACGAAACAAACGCCAGCGCAAATCGGCAGGCGTCTCCAATCCAGGCCGGGGGGAAACTCATTAGGTAGTTTGGTGTATACATTTTATACTCAAGCAAGGCATTTTCCATCACAGCGCGTGAACCGTCGTCCGCTCATGGCGCGAGTTCGCGATACCGCGCCACGCTGCGCATCTCTGGCTCGAACCCACGCTCGGGCCGCATCATCGCTGCCGTCGCCTCCGCGATGGTCGCATAAAAACCCGCGCCGACCGCCGCAAAAGCCGGGGGCGCCGAGGCACGCGCGCGCGGGACACGCCGGCGTGACGACCGGCACGCCGAGGAGGGCGGCGCCGGTCTGCAACCAAAGCGGGCTCCGCGCCCCGCGCCCGTCGCGAGCACGCTGTTCACGCCGCGCGCGTTCGCACCTGTGACGCGCCACCCAAGTTCGCGAGGGCTCGCCGCCACTCGCTCAAGCACCGCGCTGCCGCGATCGCGCGCGGATGAGGCGGCCGCAGCGGGATCGCCCAAGCACTCCTCGGCGAGTCGTCCACGCTGCCGTGAGCGCGCGCGGATGAGGTGGGCGCAGCGGGATCGCCCAAGCACTCCTCGGCGAATCGTCCGCGCTGCCGTGAGCGCGCGCGGATGAGGCGACGCAGCGGATCGCCCAAGCACTCCTCGGCGAGTCGTCCACGCTGCCGTGATCGCGCGCGGATGAGGCGGCCGCAGCGGGATCGCCACTCCGGCCGCTGCGGCCTTGATTCGGGTGACCAATGATCGCGCGCGGATGAGGCGACGCCCGCCGGCGCGGGCGCGACGAGTGCCGGGAATTCCTCGATGCGGCAAGTCGGTGCAAGGTGGCGCTGGTAGACTTCAAGTTGCTCGGCGCCGTTCGAGTCGAACGTCAGCCGCCAAAAGCGCGCGCCATCCACATGCCGCCGGTGATGGCAACCCGCCTGCGGCGCGGGAGTCTCCACGAGGGCGAGCGCCGCGAGCACCGTGCCGTCGAGATGCTCATCTCCGCGAACCGCCCGAACCCTGATACGATCGCCGCCACGTGGTGATCGAGCGCGCCGACGGCAAAAGGGATTCCCGCCGGAAGCCCGGGCCGCGCCGCCGCGTGCGCGTTCGTCCGGCCACACGGAGAACCCGGGCACAGCGGCACTGAGCCAACGATGCCGTGGGCAAAGTGAGCGCGATTTGGAAAGGATTACGGGGCAATGAAAAAACCTCCGATTCCTCCGGCGCAAGCCGGTCACCAAACGGTACCCGAATTTATCTCCAGGCCGACACCCGGCACGGCGATCCCAATCGGGTTCACCAACCAGAAAGTTAGCGGTCACGCCGGCCTCGTGCCGTTTTGGGGATGCCTGCACTGGCAGCACTTTCACGCGCTGCTCGCGGGCGTGCGGCCGCACGTGCGCACGGGCCCGAAGGCGATCCCACCGGCGGACCTGGCGCTGGGCTTTATCGACATCCCGCCGCCGTGCGCGGCGATCTTTCGCCGCGGACATTGCAATCAGCGGACTGACCCCATCGGATCGCCCCGCGGCCTCACGACCGTGTTCGCGGTGGCGATCGCTGGACTCGTCCTCTATGGTGTGACTCGGACTTTCACCGATGCGAACATGATGCCGATCCTCTGCCTAATCGCCGACCCGCGCTATCGCGCAACGGGCTACGGGATGTTGAATTTTATCGCCTGTATTGTCGGTGGCCTGGGCGTCTACGCCGGCGGCGCTTTGCGCGACGCGAAGATAGAATTGAGCAGCATGTTTCTGTTTGTTTTCGGCTGTATCTGCGTGTGCACAGCGCTGCTGTTCGCGCTGAAACCCAAACTCACGCCCGCAGTCGCGACGGCCCGCGCGTGAGCCGGACCCGCAGCGCGCGCTTTCGTCTGGACGCGACGCAGTGAGAAAGTTCCCCGTGTAAAGCTGAACGCCCGGCCCCGCAGCGTGCGCTTTCGTCTGGACGCGAAGCAGTCGCGACAGCACGCGGGTGAGCCGGACCCGCGTCGACCGGCCCGGTTTTGCATCAAACCGTCGCATCAATGCTCCGCGCGCGCGAATCCACGCATTGATTCGCGCCAACTGCTCGGACGTTTCCGCATGGCCCGTTTCGAGCGCGAGCAAACGTTCCTTCGGCGCGGCGATGGTTCGATCCGGTGATAGGTGACACTTTGGTCCGGGGTGATCGGAGACCCTTTGGTCCGGGGGGGGTCTCGGCTACTCCCATTATCCCGCCAGACGAAGCTAGGGAACACTTCCCCTCCTCAAACGCGTCATGGTGAACGTGCGCCACCACAAATTTCAGCTCTTCCTTGTCCATTAATGTGTTCGCCCCCTCCTGCCCAATCTCGAACTCTACGTCCTCGATACATCTTGTTACCACCCAGCGCTCGGCCTGCACACGGACAACACCCAGCTCGATGAATTCATCTGCTGATCCCGCCGCTTCGATTGCCCTCTTGAAATCCACCCCAAAGCACTCTTAACCTATGACTGATGAACTGGACCCAAGCCATCAGCCAGTGGCGCAACCTCTCGCCGACGGAAAAACTCCGTCGCCGCTGGGAGGCGATTCCCGTGGACGTAGCCCAGAGCATGGCCTTCGAGCGGGAGCCGGTGGCCCTGAGCACCCTTCAAGAACTACACGCCCGGACCACGCCACCCGCTATCTTGAGACCACTCGCGGAGTCCTCGCCTACAGCGAGGTAGCACCGCTG
>CAMDOF010000169.1 GCA_945903465.1 Opitutus sp. GAS368 | reverse complement strand
GGGGGGCACGCTCATCACGATAATTTCCCGGGGAGCAGCGGTCGGTGCCGTCACCACCGTGCGCGGCGGCAAGGACGCTTCATCCCAGTAGCCTTCACGCAGCCCGTAGCCATTGCCCTGCGCCTGCCATTCCGGGCTATGCCAGACGAGGTTCTGCGCTGGCGGGGTCTCCCAACGACCCGACTCCCAGACATAAGCACCCTCAAACCAGCGCCAATGGCCGGCCAACCAGTGGTGCTGCGCGGAAGGGGCCGGCCCGGGGGAGTCGTTAGCCGCGGGCGCCAAGGGACGTTCGATCGAAGGAGCCGACGGCACCGTCGGCGCATTACCAATCGCCCCAGCCGCAAAAACGCTGCCGGCCGCGACCAAAATCGTAGCCACTCCCAGCACGACGGCCCGAGTACGCCAGAGTAGAGAATTCATGGAAAAAGAGACGCCACCCCGCGCAAAATGTTTCCTCATAATTTTAATTCATATCCACACCGTCGGCTCCGCTTAAAAAAATGTCTGCAGTCCGACCCAACCGCGCGCAGCGATTCATCCGGCACGGCTTGGCCCTCGGACGCGCCATCACCATCGGCGGGCCCGCGCTGAAGCGCCCAGAGTCGGCATTGCCGGCGCGGTCATCTCGGATGCGCCATCACCATCGGCGGGCCCGCGCTGGGCGAGGCAGCTCTGCCGCCGATCCAGCTTGACCCACCCGTGCCGCGAGTGCCGATCACGTAACGACGATCCGCTTCCCACCTTCCGCGGCGGAGCGGTAGATCGCCTCAATAATAACCATATCGCGCCGGCCCATCACCCCCGAAACCGGCGACTCGCGCCCCGCCCGCACGCATTGCGCAAAATCATCGATCTGACCGGCCTGCTGGCTGGGCGGAACCACCAGTCCGAGGGGGCCACGGCTCGTCGTGACCTTGAGCCCACCGTATTGGAAGGCAGGTGCGAACTCGATCCAGCCCTTCTCCCCTTCGGCCCGAAAACGATCGAGCCCGCCGTTATAACTTGTCGAAAAATCGCCCTTCGCCCCGTTCGCAAACTCCATCGTCCAGTCAATCGTCTCCTCCACATCCTTGAAAAATTCCGGTCGCGACTTCGGTCGCTCGAGCGCCGTAATCGCGATCGGGGCCTCACCGCCCGCCGCCATGCACGCTGCCTGCAACGCATAAATCCCCAGATCCATTAAGGGACCGCCACCCGCGAGCTTCCTCTCCGCGCGCCACTGCGGCTTTGTCATCGTGAAAGACAACCCACCACTCATCTTCATCAACGGGCCGAAATCACGATCGCGGGCGAGCCGTTTAAGTTCGTGAAAATTCGGCTCAAACTGGAGCCGGTAACCAACAGAAAGCTTCACTTTATTCGCGCGGCAGGCCGCCAGCATGGCGTCGCAATCAGCGACATTCGTCGCCATCGGCTTTTCCGTGATGACGTGTTTCCCCGCCTTGGCGGCGGCGATGACATGCCCGGGGTGGAGTGCGTTTGGTGTCACCACGTAGACAATATCAATTTCGGGATTATCGGCCAACCGCGCCATTGTATCATAACTGTAGATATTTTTTTCCGGAAAGCCGAAGGCCTGCGCCCACTGCTGGCCTTTCGGGAACGAGCCCGTGACGACTCCGCGCAGCGCCACCTCCTGGGTGAGCTTCAAGGCCGGCGCGAGCTGGCCCGTCGCGTACCCACCGAGCCCGACCAGCGCGAGACCGAGCTTGCGCGGGGCGGGGGCCGCTTGCGCCCGCCCGCGCCAGGCCAACGAGACCGCGGCGGCGCTCAATGAGATGGTTTCCAAAAATGAACGGCGCGAAGCGGGGCGGGGAGTTTTCATCAACACCGGCGACGTTCACGGGGACGCGCGCCCGTTGCAAGCCGCGGTCTGGGGAACAGGTGAGATATTCGCGGACCGCGGAGCCGTGCCGCGGAACCGCTCTCAACCGAAAAATGCTACTGGCCAAATCCATGGCCCCGCTCTGCCCCCGCGCCTGGGCGGCGGCGCCCTGACCGGGCGGGACCGCATCCGTGCGCCCTGGGCGGACAGCCCACCCCGCGTACCTCCGTCCAGCGAGATCCGCGCGCCTTCAAGCCACCGCCGCTTTGACCGGGGCCACCCATCCGCTGGCCGGCACGCGGTCACGACCCGCTCAGCCCGCCGGGGCCGGGGCCGGGGCCGGTGCCGGGGCCGGGGCCGGTGCCGACGGGTGAATTCATCACTCGAAGGGGTGGGCTCGGGGCTTTTCTTTTCCGAAAACCCCGCAGACCCTTGACAGCGGCCAAACCTTGCCGGCTGCTCGCAGCATCTACCCTGACTCCATTTGTATCATTTATATGAATACTTCTATCCTTCGTCTAATTCGTGGCCGCGAGGCCTGCTATCTCGTCTTGGCTTGGCTCCTGGCGCCGACTGGGCTCTTCGCCCAGAGCCCCACCGCCAGCATCTCCGGCCGCGTGGCCCACGCCAGCACGGGTGACTTTATCGCGACCGCCCGCATCACCGTTGACGCGACTTCGCTCGAAACCTTCAGCGATGCCGATGGTTATTTCCGCCTGGCCAACATTCCTCCGGGCAACGTCCAGCTGCGCGTCTTTTTCACCGGCCTGCGCCCCGCGGTCGAAACCGTCGCCCTCGCGGCGGGTGCCACCGTTCAACGGCAGATCACCCTCGCACCGCTCGTCGGGGAGAAATCCACCGCGACGCGCGATTCCGAGACGGTGAAGCTCGGCGCGTTCGTCGTCGGCACGACTCGAGAAATGGACGGGGCCGCCATCGCGATTAACGAGCAACGCTTCGCGGCGAACGTGAAAAACGTCGTCGCGGCCGATGAATACGGGCAAGTGGCCGAGGGTAATTCCGCGGAATTACTAAAATTCCTCCCGGGCGTGACCATCGATTACGGCGGGGGCAACGCGCGTTCCGTGATGCTAAACGGGGTGCCGTCGGCCAACGTACCCGTGACCGTGGATGGTTTCAGCTTAGCCAGCGCGGGAGTCGGCGGCACGGGTCGCGCCGTGGCGCTCGACATGGTCTCCATCAACAACATTTCGCGGCTGGAGGTGTTGCATTCCCCGACCCCCGAGTCGCAAGGGTCCGCCCTCGCCGGATCGGTCAACATGGTTCCGCGGAGCGCCTTCGAGCGTTCGCGCCCCCAATTAAACGCCAGCGTCTTTGTGATGATGCGCGATAACGATCGCGACATCGAGAAATCGCCCGGCCCGACCAATGACCCGCGTCGCAAGGTGCATCCCGGGTTTGATTTTTCCTATGTCGTGCCCGTCAACCAACGGTTTGGGTTTACCGTGTCCGCCAATAATTCGACGCAATATTCTCCCCAAGACTACGTGCTGATGAATTGGCGCGGCAGCAGCGCGACCACCAACGGCGTGGCCTTCCCGCACACCACGCCAGATAAACCGTACCTCACCGATTTCTCCGTGCGTGACGACACCAAGGAAACCGGGCGGACCTCATTTGGCGCGAGCCTTGACTACAAGCTGACGGCTCACGACCGGTTTTCGTTCTCCTACCAGCACACGTATAATTACGTCGATTTCATGGCGCGCACCCTGACGTTCGCGGTGAACCGCGTCGCGTTGGGCGATTTCACCACGACCGCCACGAAAGGCGCGGTGGGCCAAGGGACGATGAATATCTTGAACAACGCCATCAATCGATCCAACCGCACGGCGATGCCCACGCTTCTGTGGCGCCATGATGGGCCCAGTTGGAAAATTGAAAGTGGTCTCGGGCTTTCCGCGGCAGCTAACCATGATCGCGACATCGACACGGGATTCTTCAACAACTCCACGGTCCGGCGCAGCAATCTCACCATCCAGTTTTCGGATATTTTCTACCTGCGGCCCGGCGTCATCACCGTGGCCGACGGCACCACCGGAGCGCCCCTGAATCCTTATGTGCTCTCCAGTTTCGACGTGGCGAACGCCACCGCCAACCCGCGGGATTCCTCCGATGTCCGCAAAACCGCCTACGTGAACGCCCGCCATGAGTTTTCCGGCGCCTTGCCCCTGGCGCTGAAAGGCGGCCTCGATTTTCGAATGGCGAGCCGTGATACGCGAGGCACGACCGGCACCTACACCTTTGTCGGCAAGGACGGCCGCCCCACGGCGACACCCGCGCCCGGCGACGACAGCGCGGTCCCGTTTCTCGACGCGCCCTTCTCCGAACGCATCGCTCCTTTCGGTTTTCCCAAAATCCAATGGGTGAGCAACGAGCTGCTTTGGAAAAATTACCAGGCGGCACCGGGCATTTTCACCCTCGATGAAAACGCCCGCCACCGCTCGATCGTCAACCTCTCAAAACGGGCCGAGGAGAAAGTCACTTCCGCCTATTTGCGGGCCGATCTTGCCCTCATTGATCGTCGCCTAAATCTCGTCGGCGGCGTCCGCGCAGAACAGACCAACATCAACGCGGAAGGACCGCTGAGTGATGCCACCCGCAATTTTCAACGCAACGCCGCCGGTGGCTTCATCCTCGGGGGCAACGGGCGCCCCCTCGCCATCACCAGCGATGCGCTCGCGGCCTCAAAGTTGACCCTGATCGACCGTGCTCTCCACGCTGAAAAAGAGTACCTGCGCCTCTTCCCCAGTTTGAACGCGAGCTTCAACGTGCGCGAAAATCTCATCGCGCGCGGGGCGTATTATTACTCGGTCGGCCGGCCGGATTTTAACCAGTACGCGGGCGGCGTCACGCTACCCGACACCTCAGTAGCGGCGAGTTCGAGCAATCAAATCACGGTGAGCAACGTCGGCATCAAAGCGTGGAGCGCGCGGAGCACCAAGATTCGGCTGGAGTATTATTTTGCCGGGGTCGGCCAATTTTCCGTCGGGGCCTTCCGGCGTGATTTTAAAAACTTTTTTGGATCCACGACCTTCCCCGCGACGCCAGAATTTCTCGCCCAGTACGGGATCGATCCGACGACGTACGGCGGCTACGAAGTGGCGACGCAATACAATCTCAGTAGCACCGTGCGGATGACCGGGCTCGATTTTGAATATAAACAGGCCCTGACGTTTCTCCCGGGCTGGGCGCGGGGCGTCCAAGTTTTTGCGAACGGCAGCGGTATCCGTGCCACGGGTACAGGGGCGGAGAATTTTGCGGGCTACATTCCACGGAGCGGCAGCTGGGGCATCAGCCTGACGCGGGAGCGTTACAACGTGCGGATGCACTGGAATTATCGGGGGCGCCAACGGCGGAATGCGGTGGCGGCGGGCGGGAGCATCGAGCCCGGCACTTACAACTGGGGGTCAAAGCGGCTCTATATCGATCTCCTTGGGGAATATAATGTGAGCAAGCGTTTCGCCTTGTTCGCGAATCTCCGGAATCTGAATGACGCCACCGAGGATCTGGAGATTGCCGGGCCGAGTACCCCCGCCCATGCGCAGTTCCGACAACGCATCGATTTTGCCTCGCTCTGGACATTTGGGCTCAGGGGGCGATTTTAAATGGCGCCTCGCGGGTTGGCCGGATGACCTCGCGGGTTGGCCGGATGACCGCCGGGTCGACCGGCCGACGCGCGGCTGGCGGGGACTGCCGCCCAGCGCTCCGCAGCGCCCTGACCACGGTCGCGCCGCTTCCCCACCGGCTCGGCCTACGCCCCGCTTCGCGCTTGCCCACCCCGTGCGCTTGGCTTTTCTCAGGGCCTCCGCTGGGTTCTCGGACTCGCTCCACTTCAATTTCCCCGACCGCCCCCTCCCTTCCTTATGTACGCGCTCCGCACCGCCCTCTCCACGCTCATCGCGACCACCGCGCTGGCCGCGCCCACCCGCCCGCTCGCGTTCGAAAAAAAAGTTCTCACGAGTGAGTACTGGTGCGACGGCATCAACGCCGCTGATGTCAACGGCGATGGCTTTCCCGACATCATCGCGGGTCCTTTCTGGTACGCCGGGCCGAGTTTTCAGCAGCGGTATTCATTTTATGAGCCCGTGCCGCAGCCGCTCGAGGAGAAGCCGACCAACAGCATGTTCACGTTCCCATACGACTTTAATGGCGATGGCCGGGTAGACATTCTTGTCCTTGGTCGCGTGCTGTTCCACGAAGCCTACTGGTACGAGAATCCCGGCAAGGCGGCCGCGCAGCAGCCCGACGCCCGTTGGAAAAAACATCTCGTCTCCAATCGGGTCTTCGGCGAGTCCCCGCTGTTCGAGGATGTCGACGGCGACGGCAAACCAGAACTCGTCTCTATTTCCGGCACCACCGCGAACGACAAAATCAAGCAATGGGGCTGGTACACGCCGGACTGGTCAGATCCGACCAAGCCTTGGCGCTTCGTACCGATCACGGAAAAAGGTGACTTTAACCATTACTACCATGGGGAGGGCATCGGCGACATCAACGGTGACGGCCGCGCTGATCTTGTCTTGAACGAGGGCTGGTGGGAGCAACCGCCCAAGGGCGCGCCTGCCGGCACGCTTTGGAAAAAACATCCTTTCGTCTTGAGCGAGGACCGGGGTGGCGCGCAAATTTTGGTCTACGACGTCAATGGGGATGGTAAGAACGATCTGATCACCGCCAAAAATGCCCATGGTTGGGGCCTTTCATGGTTCGAGCAAACGCGGGCGGCGAACGGGGAAATTAGTTTTATCGAACACAAGATGATGGGTACCCGCGAGGAAGAAGGCCGCTACGGAGTGGCGTTCTCGCAACCCCATGCGCTGGCCCTCGCTGACCTGAATGGCGACGGTCTCGCGGATGTCGTCACGGGGAAACGCCGCTGGGCGCATGGCCCCAAGGGCGATATCGAGCCCATGGCTACCCCCGTGAACTACGCCTTTATCCTCCGGCGTGATCGCGCCGCCGCCGGGGGCGCGACCTTCGCGCCGCAACTGATCGACGATGCCTCCGCGCTCGGCACCCAAGTGGTCGCGATCGACGTCAACAGCGACCGCGTGCCTGATGTGCTCACCGCGTCCAAGCTGGGTGCGTTTGTCTTCATCACGAAAAAACCGTGAACCGGAAGATCGCCAGGCGGCCGAGGACGCGCCCTCGGCCGCGCGCCGGCTCCAGCCCACGGGGTGGGGCGCCCTCGGGCGACGTCCGCGGGTATGTGCAGGGCCCTCGGCGAGAGCGGGATCGACCGGTGGTCGGCCTCGGCGCGGTCGGCCTCGCGCTCATGCTCATCCTGGCGGGAACGTTCCCCTTGACCGGTCGAGCGGAGGTGCAGATTGAGCGCACTTACCTGCCGATGGCGGCGGCTCCGAGCAGCTTCGCCATCGGCCTGCCTGGTGGGGTAAACTTCTGCTTCGACCCCGTGCGCGGGGGCGTTAGCTACGTGTGGACGGGCGGATTTATTGATCTGACCCCCGCGCGCCCTGGCCCCGGGAAATTTATCGCTCCGGCCAAGCTGCTGGGTCCAGTCGTGTATCGAGAAACTGGATTCGGCGCGCTGCGGCGGGGTGATCCGAGCGCGAAACCCGCCATCGAGTTCACTGGCTACACGCTCCACGACGACGCCGTCGAATTTCGTTACACGATCGATGGCGTTCCGGTGCGTGAGGAAATTCGGGCGCGCACTGGAAACAGCGGTCTCACGCGGAAGTTTTATTTTAACGATGGGACCGATGCCCGTTGGTGGCAGGTGGTTGACGGCCGGCCCGCCATTGAAATCCCGCGCGATAGCGGAGGAGCCGGCATGCTCGAGATCCTTTTCACCAAAGGCACCCCATGACTCGTCTCTTCGCGCGACGCGGGATCACGCGGCCAGCACATTGTCCGCAGGAAAGCGCGCGACATCACGACCACGGCGCACGCCTCCGAGACTTCCTCCGGCGCGACCGCATCCTCGCCCGGGCTCGCCGCGCCACGTGGACGCGGTTCAGCGCGTTGGTTATCCTCATCACTGCAGTCAGCCCGCTGGCGCAGGCAGGCTATCGAATCGAGAATGTCCCCTACCCGCCTGCGCTGCGTGGAGGCATTGCCGCCGTCACCTTCAGCCCGACGGGGACCCTCGTCATCGCCACGCGCGACGGCGAGGTCTGGATGCGGCCCGCCGGGGTGGACGGCCGTTGGCGCCGGTTTGCCCGCGGCCTAGATGAACCGATGGGGCTCGTCGCGGATTCAGATCGCGTCGTCATCATCGCGCACCGCCCCGAGCTCCTCCGCGCGACCGATGCCGATGGTGACGGGGAGGCGGAGACCTTTGAATCCATTGGTGGTCAGTGGGGCCTGGAACCTAACTACCACCAGTTTTTCTTCGGGCTAGGCCGCGACCGCGCGGGAAACTTTTACGGGGCGCCCTCGCTTGAATCGCAAGGCGACAAAGCCGCGGCGACCCAGCTCCCCACCCGTGGGCCCCGCGATATCACCGACGTGCTGGAGCCTTCCGGACATCGCTCGGAAACCCCGTGGCGTGGCTGGATCGTGCGCATCACGCCCGAGGGAAAGTTCGAACCTTTTGCCAGCGGGTTCCGCCAGGCCAATGGCATCGCCCTGAGCCCCGACGACGAACTTTTCGTCACCGACAACCAAGGCGACTACAAACCCAGCACGGGGCTCCTCCACGTCGAACGCGGCGATTTCCACGGGCACGCCGCGAGCCTTAAATGGGAACCCGATTTCAAGGCCACCACCGTTACGACCGAATCTCTCTGGCAACGGCTAAAGACCCCCGCGGTGGTTTTTCCGCATGGGCCCATGGGCGTGTCTCCGGGAGAGCCGGTCTGGGATGTGAGCGGCGGAAAATTCGGGCCTTACGCCGGCCAAGTGTTCGTCGGCGACTACAGTCGGTTGGTCGTGCGGGCGACCCTTGAAAAGATTGCGGGGGCCTGGCAGGGCGCGTGCTTCCCCTTCCTCGGGCGCAACGAGGCGGCTCCCTACGCCACCGGCGAACGCTTGAAGGCGGGGGCGACGCGGGCCGCGTTCGGCCCGGACGGGAGTCTCTATCTGGCCGCCACGGCGGGCTGGGGCGCCGGAGAAAATGGGTTGCAACGGATCAGTTGGGACGGCCAAGCCACGCCGGAAGTGCGCGAGCTCAAGCTCACGGCACGCGGCTTCCACCTGACGTTCACCCAGCCGATGGCGGCGGCGAGCCTCACGCGGCCGGCCAGCTACGAGCTCAACCGTTTCAGGTATTATTATCATTACAAATACGGTTCACCGTGGATCGATGAGGCCAAGGTAACCGTGACGGCTGTCCACGCCGCCGCCGACGGCCTGAGCGCGGAGCTCGTGGTGGCTGAGCTCCAGCCGGGATTTATCTACGAAGTGTCGGTGCCGACGCTGCGCAGCGCAGCTGGCGAGCCGTTGGCCAATCCGCTCGGCTACTATACGGCCAACCGGCTGCTGAACGGTGAACGTACGGTCGGCGGCACGACGCGACGCCCCCAGCTCAACGAGAATTCGCTCGGAGCCAAAGAGGCCGGCCCCGACGCCAGCTCACCGGGTGCGCTGCTCGCCACCGGTGAGAAAATCTACCGGTTGTACTGCGTGGCCTGTCATCAGCCTGATGGTCGTGGGGTAGCCGGTGGCGCGGCCAACTTTGTGGACGATAAAACGAGACTCAACAGAACCGACGCCGAGCTCATCGACGTGATTGCGCAAGGCCGCGAGGCGAAGGGTATGCCGGCCTTTGGGGCGATGATCGCGCCCGCCCAACGGCGGGCAATCGTCGCTTATCTGCGCACAACCTTCGGTGAGAAAAAATAGAACCGCGCGGCGATGCCGCCGGCATCAGTCGAACCACTCATCCTGCGGGTTAAACGCGGGGATAGCGACGTTCACGATGCGGAATTTTCCTACGAGACGGTGACGGCAGCCCGGCTTGATAAAAATGGACATCATCGGCTTGGCCGCGATGCGTTCGCCATCGAGCTCCATGAAGCCCGCACCCTCCAAGATGAGATAGATCTCGGTCATCACTTTGTGATAATGCGTCCGCGCATCGATCGAGATATCGACGAGATGGATGGTCGCGAGCGCATTATCCGGCGTCGCGAACCCGCGGCGTGACTGGCCGCACGGACACGGGACGGCCGGAACCTCGTCAAGCTGAGTGATGAGGTAATTCTTTGCCGCCGACGGCGACGACGAGTGCGGCGGGAGCGACGGCGTACTGGGGTGGGGAGCAGAGGTCATAGGGGGAATTTTGATCTCACGGGAAAACGCCGCGGCGCAGATTCCCCTTGGAGTGGCTCGGAGGAAATGCGCCCAAAGGGTCGGCGAGCGAGGCCGCCGGCAAGAAGACCGGACCCCCGCGCGAGCAGGGGAGCTGACGTGAGTAATAAAACGAGATTCACTCCGGCTTCTTCGGCTGGGCCCGGCCGCCGCGGCGATTAGCCTTCTGATCGGGATCACCGACGAACTCAGCTGTGACGTCCGCCCCGGGTTCGGCCGCCGCCACGTCTTCCTTAAAATCGCCGGACCGCGAAGCCTTGGCGTTGAGACACAACTCATCTTTTGCGTTCAGATTCAGCCAAAAGACTTCACCGGCGTGCCCCACTAAGACCGGCCGCTCGCGTGATTTTTCCGGCACCTTGAGGCCCAGCGCAACCAACGAGTCTACGAGTCCAGCCGGGAATTGCCCAAGCTCGGCGGCAAGCCGGGCAACTTTGCCCGCCACGGAGCCTGTCCTCGTCTCTTTGAGCAAGGGACGCACGGCGGTGAACATTGAAAGAGCAGCCGAGGAAGGCGTCGTAATCGGCGCGGGTTCGACTGGCGCGGAGACCGTCGGGGTTGGTGAGACGGGCATATCCGCGACCGCGATGCTCAGAGCCGATGACGAAACCTCGGCGGCGAGGGCCGCCGGTGAATTCAACCCGTCAAGTCCCACCAGCGAGGCGGGGGCTTCAGCGGCGAGGGCCGGGGTGCCGGGCATCGTCATCTCCGCGCTCGCGGGATTCGCTAAGTCAGGCGGTGTTTCTGTCGGCGTGGAGGCCGGCAAATCCGCCGAAGCGAGAAGCTCCGCGCTGGTGGCCGCCGGCGTCGCCACGTCCGCGGGCGGCGTGGCCAGACCATCCGTGGGCGGCGCAACCAGACCGTCCGCGGGCGGCGTGGCCGCGCTCTCGGTCGCGGGGGCGGCGTTGGCGGAAGCGGCGGTTTCGCCATCACGTTTATCGCGTCCGTTGATCCAGAGCCCTCCGCGCGAATCGAGATTGAGCCACCACAGCTCGGGCCCGAATTCTGTAAGGACGGGATGATCTGCGGCCGAGGCGGGCATGGTGAGACCGATCGCGACCAACGACGTTTTCAGATCCGCTTCGCTCATCCGCAAAGCGCGAGCCAGAAAGGTGGTGCTGCCGGAGCCGCCAGGCCCGCGCCGGTTGCGCCGCATGTGCGGGCGAATCTTGTTTAAACCTGCGGCGCCCAGCGGAAGATTTCCGCGCGAGCCTTCCGACCTCGCTGGACGGCCGGCCGCTGCCTCCTGCGGCGCGGATGGGGGCTCCGACACCGTCGCGCTTGGGGTAATCGTCGCGCCCTCTGGCTGCACTTCCGGAGGCATGGCTTCCGAAGCAGGGGGCGTCGTCACGTCGCCGCGGGGAGCCGGTGTTTCGCCGCGGGGAACGAAGATTTCGAACTTCGGCGCCGGCGTTTCGAGCCGCGGAGCCGGCGCCTCGACCTCGATCCGCGTGGCCTTGACCGAGCGGAAGAGCGGGCGAGGTTTTTCCTTTGTGTTAACCCAGAGCTCCCCCCGCCGATTAATATTTAGCCAATATAAGTCGCCATCGAACTCGACGTGCTCCGCCTTTGAATCCTCATCGACCGGCAGCACAAACCCGCACTCGACGAGCGCGCCCTTCACATCCTCATCCGTCTGGTCCCATTTCTTGGAAAGATAATCCACGCCAACCGACATGCCGGGGCCGCGCTGATTACGACGCATGTGCGGCTTGATGGCGTCAAAGAAACTAGGCAACTCATCTTCTTCGGCGGTGGTGAGTTTATCCCAATCGTCGAGCTTCTCGTCGTGGGCCTCGGGATCATCGTCACGCGAGGTATCGACCAGCGAGCGGAGCCCATCGTCTGGGGCCACTTTCTCCTCAATCAGGCTCGAGCCGCGCTCTTCGGTGGCGCCGACGGCGACGTTGCTCGCGACCGACTTGAACTTGGCTTCGAATTCGACGCGGAGCTTGTCGGCCTCTGCCTTAGCGGCGGCGGCGGCGGCATCTTGCAACGTCCAATCACGCTGGGTTGAACGCCGCGCCAGGCCCGAGAAAGCGAGAAAATTATCCGGATGCGCGTGGAATTGGACGATCTCCCATTCTTCACGACCGAGATCATTCAAAAATTTTTCCAGCAAGTCTGGCCGAGCGAATCCGCCCTTGCCGCTGGTGATGACCTTATATTCCCAAAGTGACATATAGTGTAATTACTCCGCGTGTACCGAGGAGCCTTATCCATCCCAAAACGGAATCGGATTGCCGAGACTAATCTCAGAGCGAATCACATTCTCTGATAGCCCCCGCCCAATCGACCACCGCCACGGCGCAACGAAGCCGAGCGCGCGACCGAGCAGTGCGGGCCCACCCACCGGCGTGAGCGCTCAGTCGCAAAACGCTCGCAACCCTCGCCTTGCTCTTGACGTCTCTCCCCGCACGCTCCCGCCCGCTCCCGCCTGCTATGTGCCGATTTTCAACTGCCCGCTGCCCATTTCTCCGCACGGCAGCTTCCATCCCCGATGACGCACCGTACCGCGCCCCACCGCGGCGAGACGCGAGCGGCACGACTAACACGCCCTGTATGCCATCCCATTTTAACTGCCCGCCACACCGCTCTCCCCACCGGCGCGGCCGCGCGACCCGCACGCTCCCTAAGCTCCCGTTGACTGGGCTCGGGCGATCCCACCGCGGCCGCGGCCAAGGCCGCGCGACCCGCACGCTCCCTAAGCTCCCGTTGACTGGGCTCCCCTCGGTGATTCTTGGCCTGCTCTTTGGGCTCTCCCCCCGCGCATCCGGCCACCTCGCTCTCAGCGTGGCGATCGTCGCCTTCTCCGCGACCATGATCGCGGCCACGCCTCCCGGCAGCGCCGCACCGGCCGTTACGCTGGCACCGACCGTCGTCACGGCCTCCCGCCTTCCGCAGCCGGCGGATAATCTGGCGGCCACCGTCCACGTCCTCGCCGCGGAGGAGCTCCAAGCGGCCCCGACGGCGACCCTCGACGGCGCACTCCGTAATTTACCCGGCTTCAGTCTGTTTCGAAGGAGCGATAGCCTGACCGCGAATCCCACGGCCCAAGGCGTGTCCCTGCGCGGCCTCGGTCCCAGCGGAGCCAGCCGATCGCTCGTCCTCCTTGACGGAATTCCCCTCAACGACCCTTTCGGCGGCTGGGTCGCGTGGACGAAAGTGCCGCGTGAAAATCTCCTTAAGGTCGAGGTAATTCCGGGCGGTGGTGCCAGCGCATGGGGGAACGCCGCGCTTGGCGGGGTGGTGCAGGTTTTGACCCGGACCAGCGAAGCGCCCGAGACGCTCGCGGCCGCGACCATCGGCGACTTTGGGACGCGCAGTTTCGAGTTTACACATACGCAACCGAGCGACCACGGAACGTTCGAGGTCGCTGGGAATAGTTTTGCCACCGACGGATTTTCGCTCGTCGCACCCGAGCGGCGCGGGCCCATCGACCTCGCCGCTTGGAGCCGCCACCGCTGGCTGAGCGCCCGCTGGAGCCAAGCGCTCAACGACACCATGCGTTTCGCCGCCACCTTGCGCGGTTACGACGAGAAACGGAGCAACGGCACCCCCTACCAGCGCAACGGGACTCGCGAAAAATTCGGCTCGGTCACTGGCGATGGCCAACCGCACGCCGACTTCGCGTGGAACGTGCTCGCGTACGCTCAGGACCAATCGTTTGCCTCCACCTTCAGCGGAGTGAATGCCGCCCGCACCAGCGAGACGCCCGCCAGCGATCAATTCAACGTGCCGGCCCTCGCGATTGGCGCGGCTGCGACTGGCTCATGGCGCCACCCCGGGGAGGCCCACACCAGTGCAGGCTTCGATGCTCGCTACGTCCGCGGCGAGACGCGGGAATACTTCACATTTACCGCGGGGAATTTCACCCGCCTCCGCGCCGCTGGCGGCCAGCAAGCGATCGCGGGGCTCTTCGCCCTTCACGATCGCCCCCTGGGACCCCGCCTCCACGCCACCCTCGGTACTCGCCTCGATCGCTGGCAGGATCGCGACGGCCACCGCCAGGAATCCGATCGCACCACGGGAATTTTTTCTCGGAATGAGCGCTACGCCGATCGCGACGGCACGTCGTTCAGCCCAAGCCTGGGCCTGATCGCCCGGCCGCTCTCCCATTGGCGGATACGCGGGAGCGCGCAGCAGGCCTACCGCCGCCCCACCCTCAACGAGCTTTACCGGCCCTTTCGCATCGGCGCCAACGTCACCGAAGCCAACGCATCGCTCCGCACTGAACGCGTCACCAGCGGGGAACTCGGGACGGAATGGAGCTGGCGCGCCGCCCCCGCTGCCCGCCACGACGCGACCGCACCACGAGACTCGGCGCCCGCTACCGCTACCGCCACCCGCCCGTTTGCGGCCACGCTGACCCTCGGAGTCACTGGATTCATCGCCGATCTCCACGATGCGGTCGGCAACGTCACGCTCGCGCGGGGGCCGGGGACTTTCCCGATTGTCGGGGCGCTCGCCGCCGGCGGCATCGGGCGCCAACGGCTCAACCTCGAACGGACCCTCACGCAGGGCCTCGAACTCGCCGCCACCTGGAACCTCCACGCCGACTTCTCGCTCAGCGCCGCCGCCCTCGGTAATGACGCCACCATCCGCCGCGCCACGGTCGCCCCAGCGCTGGTGGGGCGTCAGGTGGCGCAAGTACCGCGCCGCAGCGCGACCCTCGGTGCCACCTGGCGGGCACCGGGCCAGCTCACCTTCACGCCGCGCATGCGGTGGATCGGCCGGCAATTTGAAGACGATGAGAACACGCTTCGTCTTGGCGAGACCGTGATCGCCGACCTCGGGGTGACACGACCGCTGAATCGACATCTGACCTTTTTTGTGACGCTGGAAAACCTTCGGAACGCGCGCATCGAAACCGGCCGGAGCGCCGATGGGGTGGTCAATCTGGGCACGCCCCGGCTGCTGCTCGGCGGCGTCCGCGGCCGGTGGTGAGTGTGCCACCGAGGGCACGGGGCGGAGTGCCAGCGCGTTGCGCTCATTTTTATTTTCAGCGGAGGGCGCGGTCGCCGATCAGCCGCCGCCTGCCAGCGAGCGCGGCACCCAAGGGCCCTTGCCGGAAAAGGGCCGTCGCGCGTATCACCTCTCCCATGAAACAGCTTCTGTAAGTCGTTGATGGGAAAAGAAAGCTGTTTTTTACCGTCGGGGCCAAAACTTGTTTTGGTGGGGAGGCTCTCATGCACCAGGGGCGACAAGAGTGTCGCCCATCCGACGGACCGGCGACACTCCTGTCGCCGATGGTGGCCACGAAGGCGTGCTTCGCTCCCCCACCACCCACCCTCT
>CAMDOF010000168.1 GCA_945903465.1 Opitutus sp. GAS368 | reverse complement strand
CGGCCGTTAAGCCCCGAGCAGCCAATGGTAGTAGGACGTTAGGTCCCGCGAGAGTAGGTTGTTGCCAGGTTTATAGCCCGATTTCTTCTAACGAAGGAGTCGGGCTTCTTTTTTTCCTTCTCACGCCTTGGCCGTATCCTCCGGCCGGCCGTTCCCGTTGTAAATTGACTTTCGCGATTCGACCAGGTGGGGAGGCGTCCGAGTCGGCGTGCTTTCAGGGGAGATTGTACGATGAGTTCTCATTTTGTTGGCGGGGATGGTCCGCTTGTCTTTAATATTCACGGTTGTTGGCCAACTCGCTCTGAGTTGCGCACCTCTCCTCAGCTCCAATCCTGTGTTTTCCCTGCTGCAGCCTGCCCCGCCCGCCGAACTGATTCAACCCGCGCGGGTCGATGCCGAATATCGTCGCCACCGCTGGCAGGTGTTTGCGGGGATTTTTATCGGCTACGCGGGTTTTTATCTGGTGAGGAATAATTTTTCGTTGGCGCTTCCCGCCATTTTGAAGGCCCACCCAGAGTATTCGAAGGCCGCACTCGGCTCCGCGATGACCGGGCTCTCGATCGCCTATGGGATTTCTAAGTTCATCATGGGTTCGGTGTCAGATCGGAGCAACGCCCGCTGGTTTATGGCGCTGGGGCTGTTAGCGTCGAGTACGGTCACCTTCTTGTTTGGCACCGTGTCGGCGATCTACGGCTCGCTCGCGCTGATGATCGCGTTACAAGCGTTGAACGGTTGGTTTAACGGCATGGGCTGGCCACCGTGCGGCAAGACCATGGTGCATTGGTGGAGTGCGCGCGAGCGTGGCCGGGTCGTGGCTTTCTGGAATGTCGCCCACAATATCGGCGGCGCCCTCGTCGCCGTCTTCGCAACGTGGGCCGTGGTGCACTTCGGTGATTGGGGCGCCACCTTTTACTTCAACGCGGCCATTGCGGCGGCGATCGCCGGTGTCGTCGTCCTCCTCGTCCGCGATACTCCGCAGAGCTGTGGGCTTCCGCCCATCGAAACTTTCAAGGGGGTTAACCCTGCCGATTATAACGCGGATCACGAGCGAGTGCTCAGCTTCCGAGAGATTTTTTTCGGCTATGTCTTGAACAATAAATTTCTCTGGGCCATCGCGATCGCCAATGCGTTTGTCTATTTCGTCCGGTATGGGGTCGTAAACTGGATTCCCACGTATCTGCAGACGGCGAAGGGTTTTAATTTCAAAGAGTCCGGGCTGGCGTGGACCGCCTTTGAACTGGCGGGGATTCCTGGGACGATTCTTTGCGGGGTTATTTCTGATAAGGTCTTTCGCGCCCGCCGTGCACCCGCCACGATTCTCTTCATGGCGCTCACGCTCATCGGATTGATTGTGTACGGATTGAACCGGCACGGACCGCTCTGGATCGACTTGGCGGCGCTGATTACGATCGGGTTTTTTATCTATGGGCCGATCATGATGATCGGGTTGCATGCGCTCGATCTCGTCCCCAAGAAAGCCGCGGGCACGGCCGCTGGTTTCACCGGTTTTTTCGGTTATTTTTTTGGTTCCGCTCCCTCCGGCGCGGGGGTCGGTTGGATTGCTGACCGTTGGGATTGGAGCGGCGTTTTTGGGACGATGATCGGGTGCTGTTTGCTGACGATCGTCTTCAGCGCGGCGACCCTCCGGGAAAAAGCGCCCGAGGTGGCGCCGAAGTGAACGTAATATAAATCTGAATACAAAAATTTATGACATTATCGCGAGTTATCGGCTGGGTTTTTTTCGGTTTTTCCGGGGTGGTTTTTGCGCAAAACCGGCCGCTGGTGGTTGCGCACCGCGGTGCGAGCGGCTATCTGCCTGAGCATACGCTTGCCGCCAAGGCTTACGCGCATGCGCTCGGCGCGGATTTTCTTGAACAGGATATTGTCCTGACCAAGGACGATGTCGCCGTCGTGCTCCACGACATCTATCTGGATACGGTCACCGACGTGGCTAAGAAGTTCCCCGATCGTCGGCGCGCCGACGGGCGCTACTATGTACTCGATCTCACGCTCGCCGAGCTCAAGCAACTGACGGTCTCCGAACGTTTCCACATCAAATCGGGCGCGGCGGTTTACCCGCGACGGTTTCCGCCAGGAGACTCCGGTTTGTCGATTTCCACGCTGGATGAGGAGTTGCAATTCATTCAAGGGATGAACCGCAGCACGGGTCGCGCGGCGGGAATTTATCCTGAGATCAAGCAACCGCAGTGGCACCGGGCGCAGGGCCATGATATCAGCCGGCAGGTCCTGGTGGTTCTGGCGCGGAATGGCTACGCGACGAAAGCGGACGCTTGTTTCCTCCAGTGTTTTGAAATCGAGGAGCTGCGCCGCGTCCGCTTGGAATTGGGCTGGCGCGGGCGCTCGATTTTCTTGCTCGACGGCAAGGCCAAGGGAGCCGGTGGCGAGGGTTCGCGATTGCTCACGGCGGCGGGCCTTCAGGAACTGGCGGCATGGGTTGACGGCATCGGGCCCGCGCTTGGCCAGATTGTAGCGTGGCCATCGCCGGGGAGCGCGGCGGTGGTCACGGATCTCGTGAAGCAGGCGCACGCGGCGAAGCTGCTGGTGCATCCCTACACGATCCGGCTCGATGAATTGCCCAAGAACTGCCCATCGATTGATGCGCTGCATACCGCGCTTTTTAACGAGGCGGGGATCGATGGGGTCTTTTCAGATTTTACCGACCTTACGCTGGCGTGGTTGCGGTCAAAACGGTAAAGGCCGCGGGGCGTGTTGGCCGCTGGGGAAGGCGGGGGGGGCACGCGGTGAGTAGGGTGGCCTGAGTGAACGCCGCGGCGCGGGCGGGCCGCTGGTGAATGCCGTGCTGGCGGTGCGTGCCGTGAGCGAGCGGACCGGGTTGGCCCGGTCGGGTTAGGTCGACGTCGGGGCAGCGGGAGAGGGGCGGGGGGCGGCGCAAATGGGCAATCGGCTGGGCTAAAAAATTCAGGGATCGCATCAATTGGGCGGTTGATAAAAAACGCCGTGAGCGGACGATGTGGGCTTGGTTAAGGTTTAGCTGAATTCTTGATCGAAAGTCCTTAAAATCTCCCATGTTTTTCTCATTTAAATTTTTCCGGGTACCCGCGCTTGCGCTGGTGCGGATGACGATAATAGCTGGAGCGCTCGCGTGGACGAGCGGTTTCGGCCAGAGCGGCGGTACGGCGACGTTGACCGGGCGGATTCAAAATCGCGCGGCGGGGGCGGCGTTGGAGAACGCGCGGGTGACCTTGGCGGGAACTAACCGGGAGATGTTTACCGATGCCTTCGGTGAGTATCGGTTTACGCAATTGGCGAGCGGGGTATTTTCTGTGCAGGCGTTCTACACGGGTCTCGTCCCTCAAAATGCCCAGGTGACGTTGCGGGCTGGGGAGATCACGCGGTATGATTTTGCCCTTGGTTCGGCGGCGGCGGGGAATTCGCCGGTCGCGGCGGATGGCGTCTTGAGATTGGACCAGTTTGTGGTCGATTCCGCTCGTGATACCAGCGCGGCCTCGATCGCGATTAACGAGCAACGCTTCGCGGGAAACATCAAAACGGTCCTGCACACGGATGCGCTCGGAGACATCATTCAAAACAATCTGGGTGAGTTCGTTAAATATCTCCCGGGGGTTGACGTGGGGACTGACCAGATGAACTCCGTGCAGATCGGGTTGCGCGGGCTGCCGTCTAATTACACGAATATCGCGATGGATGGTGATGACGTGAATGCGGCGGGTTCGGCGGGCCCGACGCGGAACACGCTCTTGCAGGCTTTTTCTCTCAACAATGCGTCGCGGGTGGAGATCTATAAGGTGCCGACGCCGGAGATGTCGGCGTCAAGCCTGGGTGGATCGATTAACATGGTGAGCCGAACCGCGTTCGAGGCCAATCGGCCGGAGTTTCGGTTCAAAACCTACGTGAATCGGAATTCTCATGATTATTCGCTACGGCCGCAGCCGGGTGGTGGCGATGGCGACGATCAGAAGCTGACGTTCCATTACCAGCCGGACTTCGATTTTGCTTACACGGTTCCTGTTTCCAAGAACTTTGGATTTTCAATCAATGCGGTGAAGAACGATCAATTTGGTTCAGCGCGCCGCATCAATCGCACGTTCAACACGGCTGTGACCGCGGCCACCAACCCTTTGCGCGCGACGATTGATAATCCCTACCTGACGACCTTTCAGTATAATGTTTTTCCGGTTTACGAACATCGCTACACACTCGGCACCCGCCTCGACGGGAAGTTGTCGCCGGCGGACACGGTATCCTTTTCGTATTCCGGCAATTGGTTGGTTCAAGATTACGAGCAGCATAATTTTATCATCAACACCGGCACTAATCCGGTGGCATGGGGCCCGGATTTTACGCATGGCCGGGCCGGATCGGGTGCGTTGAACGTCAATAATACCGCGCGGTACGTCCGCGTACGTAATAATGTCTTCCGTTTCAACTACCGTCACATTGGGGCGAACTGGGATATTACTGGTGGCGTCGGCTATAATTTTTCCGACCAGACGTATCGGTCGAATTCGCATCGCCAGATGGAGGCACCGGGTGCGCGCATTCAAAGCGCGGCGATCGATCTCGACGGGTTTAGCGCGTATCTTCCGGGTAAAATTACGGTGCGCAATTCGGCGGGCTTGGTGATCGATCCGCTGGACCTGCGCAACTACACATTTTTTATGAATGGCGCCAGCGGCACGCGGGATAACGATAGTACGGCGAAAAACGCGCGGGCTGATGTGAAGAGGAAGTTTTTTGGAGAGCGGATCGCGGCCTCCTTCAAGGCGGGCGTCTCGAGCGTGGAGCAGTACCGAGCGCGGCGCGCCTCGTCGTTTAATCCCATTTATACCGGAGCTGATCGCATCGCGAACAATGCGGACGACAGTGTCGCGCTCGCACCGATTGATTTGACGAATTACGCGATGCTCAGCTTTCCCATGCCGCGAGGAGCCCCGCAGCCGCAGTTTACGAGTAGTCGGCGCGCGTGGGAACTGTTCGAGCAGTACCCCCGGTACTTTGACACGACGACCAATTTGCGCACCGATCTGCGCGCTGACGCGGTCAATACCGAACAGATTACCGAGCGGATCGATGCGGCTTACCTCCTGACCGATGCTTCCTTTTTTCATAATCGCCTACGGTTGCTCGCCGGAGTGCGGTACGAGCGGACGACGGATGACGGTCGCACAGTGTTGCAGGATAATAGTGCCCAATATCAGCGGAATCCCACGACGGGCGCGCTGATCCTGAGCGCGCAGAATCGACCGGTCCCGATCACCACCGATGGTATCGCGATCGACAAACTCATCTACCAGAAACTCGGCGCGCGCCTGCAGAAACAGTACGGCGATTATTATCCGAGCCTCAACGCGACTTACAATCTGACGCCGGATGTGCTCGGGCGTCTTGGGGTCGCGCGGACGGTGGGTCGCCCCGACTTCGCGAACATCCTCGGTGCGACCAACGTCAATCAAGTTGATTTCAATCCGGATACCAGTGCGACGGGTAGCGCCCTTGGAACCATCACGACCAAAAATCCCGCGCTGAAGCCGTGGACGGCGAACAGTCTGGATGTGCGCTTGGAGTATTACTCGCCGAATGGTGGCGAGCTCTCCGCGGGTTTTTTCCGGAAAGAGATTAAAAACTTTTTTGCGACGCGCACATTTCTCGCGACGCCGGAATTTTTGGAAACCGTCGGCTTGGGCGAGGAGTTCGTCGACTTTCAGGTTAACGCGCCCGGTAACGTCGATGGGATTGCGCACATCAATGGCTACGAGGTGAACGTCAGCCAGCCCGCGAGTTTTTTCACGAAGACAGATCTTGCGCGCTACTTTCGGGTCTTCGCCAATGCGACGTTCGTGCGCAATCGCGGTCCCGCCGAGGCGGACTTCCGTGGTTTTACTCCGAAGCTGATCAACTGGGGCTTTACGTACAACCGCCGGCCGGTCCTTTTCAACGGACGCTGGACCTTGGTGGGTAAAAAAAGGATCGGCACGATCGCGGCGGCGAATATCGGCGCGAATGGCTGGAATTATCAGGCGGAGCGGTTGCGGTTCGATGCTTCGATCGACTACCGCCTTACAAAAAATTACGCGCTGTACGGGACTGGGCGGAATATTTTCAACAATCGTGATCAGAATGAGGCCTACGCGATCGGGAGCCCGCGTTACCTCAAGTTCGCGTCCGAGGGCGAGTACGGTGTGAATTTCCAAGTCGGCATAAAGGGTAATTTTTAACGGGGGGCGTGGGCGGCGCCGGCGGGATCCGCGGGGGGGAGTGGCTGGTAATCGGTGACACTTTTGGGGGGTGAGCCCGCGTGAAGGAGCGAGCCGGCGGGGCGCGGGCGGGAGCGAGCGGCGGTGCGCGTGAAGGAGGGCGCCGGCGGGATCCGCGGGGGGGAGTGGCTGGTAATCGGTGACACTTTTGGGGGTGAGCCCGCGTGAAGGAGCGAGCCGACGGGGCGCGGGCGGGAGCGAGCGGCGGTGCGGGCGAAGGAGGGATCGGGCTGGATGCGGTCGCTCAATGCCTGCGGGCAGGAGGAGCAATTCGGCTTGTGGGGGCGGAGCGGGCGCCGCAGTTGTGCAATCCCCGTTCCATGCCTATGAATTCACTACGTCGTGCCCCGCTTGCCGGTTTTGTTGTATCGCTGGGGCTGGCGCTCGGCGCCGGCGGCCGGCTTCGCCCAGACTCCCGCGGTCGCTCCGGCCGCTGAGCGCAAGGCCAGCGGGCCTGGCTCGCGGGCGGCGCCGGTGATTTCGCCTGAGATCATGGCGGACCGGCAGGTTACCTTTCGTCTTCGCGCGCCCAACGCGAAAGCGGTGACGCTATCGGGACAGTTTACCCGCGGCACGACCACGATGTCGAAAGATGACCGTGGACTGTGGAGCGTGACGGTTGGACCTGTTGATCCAGGTATCTATGAATACTCGCTCAACGTGGACGGGATCGCGATGATCGATCCAAGTAACCGCGAAATCAAACCGATGCGGGCACCGCGCACGAGCATCTTGGAGATTCCCGGCGAGCCCGCGCTCCTTCATGATTTTCAAGCGGTGCCGCACGGCAAGGTGACGTTGCATTGGTATGCCTCAAAGGCGCTCGGGCGTCGGCGTGCGCTGCAGGTGTACACGCCGCCGGGCTACGACGGTGACCTGAGCGCGCGTTTCCCGACGTTGTATCTTTTTCATGGTAGCGGTGATAACGAGGCCACGTGGGTCGCGCATGGCCGAGCGAACTGGATCCTCGACAACTTGATCGCGCAGAAACGCGCGAAGCCGATGATTGTGGTGATGCTTGATGGGCACGCCGCCACGCCGAGCGCGGCCGCGGGGCGCAGTTCCGGCATCGCCGCGTTCGAACGCGATTTGTTGGAGGACGCGATGCCGCTTGTCGTCGCGAGCTACCGGACGGGCGAGAATGCGCTGAGTCGCGCGATAGTCGGGCTCTCCATGGGCGGCGGGCAATCGCTGACCATCGGCCTGACGCATCCCGGACTTTTTGCGTGGGTCGGCGGCATGAGCAGCGCGGTGGGTAACGGCGCGAGCCTCGTCAGTGATCCTGCGGCGCTGAATCGCCAGCTTAAGCTGCTCTGGATCGCGTGCGGCAAGGACGACTCACTGATCAAGGCGAACCAGGACTTTGACGTTACGCTCACCGCGCAGGGTGTTCGGCACGAATTCGTGACGACCGAGGGGAACCACAGCTGGCCGGTGTGGCGCCGCTACCTGGCCGATTTTGCGCCGAAGCTTTTTTGAGCGTTGGGGCCGGGCGCGTTGAACGCGGAGGTGCGCCGCCGCGGGATTTTCAGGCGCCGCCGATCGGCGTTAGCTCTATGACGGAAGGCATGGTTTTTCGTGGCCGGGCCCGGGGAGGGTTGGCGTGAAAGCTCGCGGCGCAGCGCGGTGCGGCTCGCCAGGTTCACTGGTTTTGAAGGCAGATCGAGTGGCCCTTGGGTGATTTTGGACTTGGTCGGTGGTTGTGCGCGGAGGAAGCGAGTTGAAGCGTCCGATGATCGGCAAATTACTTTCGGGTAAGCGGGCTCGTCCCGAGGGCGTGGAAGGTGGTCAGTCCTGGCCTCTTGGGCGGAAACGTTCTGCGATGCGATCGACCCCGCCGCGCGGGCCGTCAATCCGCGTGAATCCCAACCCGGATTCCCAGCTGGTTTTTGAAGGGTACGGATAAAGAGGAAGGTCGAGCTCGGTCTTTCCTTCGATGACCCGCTGGCCCGTGATCATACCGGGGCTGGCGCCCTGCTCACGCCATTGGATTACTTGATCGAGCATATTCGGCAGCTTGTTGATTCCGGGCCCCGGGCCGTGGCTCATGCCGGGAATGAGGTAGAGCTTTAAAAACGTTTGGGTTTTCTCCAGTGAGCCGAACCGCTCGACGACGCGTTCGTAATAATCTAACGAAGCGTGATAGGGCACGACTGAATCCGCGGAGCCGGAGATCATGATCAACTTGCCGCCCCTTTTTTCGAACGGACGCAGATCGGTGTTTTCTGCGTTAAGATACGGCGCGAGCGCGGCAGTGTAGGTGTCGATGTCATTTCCGAAATTAATTTTTTGGAGATCCTTCTCCGCGCCGAATACCCACCTGAAGAGATAGAGATTGCCGTGGGCGCTGTCGAAGGAACTGCCAAAAGGAATGCCGCAAAAAATACGTTCGCCCGTGATGGCATGCCGCGGGCCGTCGAAGAGCTTCCGGAGCGCCTCGGCGTGGGTATCCGTCAAGGTAGGGTCGTTGGTGCGTGCCCGCTGGATGACGGCGGTGATATCGTGGGGTGTGCAGCGCGGGTCGGAGACGAGCTTTGCGGCGGTCTGGGGTATTTCGCGGGTGGCCATGATTTCGTTGCCGGCGCGGATGATGTTCTTTTTCTGGGACTCGGTGAACGGGTTTTCTTGGAGGATTTGGTCGTTCCACAGAAAATAGGCGTGAAGGGGCGTGCGACAGTGGGCGGGCACGCTCGCGACGATACCATCGTAGTCCTCGGGGTAGCGTTGGGCCTCCTGCAGAGCCTGCTGGCCTCCGGTGGAGCCGCCGTTGAAGTAAGCATACGCGGGCGCCTGGCCGTAGTACGCCTTGATGACCTCTTTGGCATGAACTGTCATGAGGTGGGTGGCGCGGAATCCAAAATCCTTCCAGACCTCCCGGTTACCGATTCCAGAATCTGAGTTCGGGGCCGTTCCCATGTCGGTCGTAGCGACGGCGTAGCCACCAGAGATCAACGCGGCCAAGCTGCGGGGATTGATGCTGCCCGCCGCGCCTCCGTTGCCGAGCCCGACGAAGCGACGGTTCCATTTCGCCGCGTCCGGCAGCCAGATTTCTACGTTGATATTGGATCCCTTCGCCGGATTGAGGAGGAGCTTCACGATGGTTCGCGGCGGAAGATTCTTCAAGGCGCTTCCCTTGGGATTCTCCAGCGTGGGCGCCTCATCACGTCCCACGTGCGTGACGGTTCCCTGGTCAATTTTAAGCGTTCTGAGAATGGCGAGTCCGTCCGCGGCTTCGGCCAGCAAGCGCGAACTTATCAGGCCGCTAAGAAAAACGCCCAAGGCCAACGTCAGGGTAAAGATACCGCCCGACGGTTTTGAATGCGGTCGGAGGAGAGTTTGTGGCAATGCTTCGATCATAACAGGGATGGGAGGATGATGGATGAGCTCGATCAGAGGGGCCGACGCCATGCTTTTCGAGTGGTTAATTTGACCTCCGCCTCGACTGGTCGCGAATGGAAAGGGATGTTCATCCCGGCGGATGCATGCGGCGAAGTGGTCGCACCCATGGCAAAGGCCGGCGCCGCGGTGAGGTGAAGACCCGCCGCCAAGCCGATTCCCCGGTAATTTTTTGGGCGCGGCGCAGCTTGGGTGCCCGCGAAATCCGCGACTCTTAGCTCGACGAATAACCGGATCGACCCGCTTGTTTTCGTCACGACCGCCGCCTGACTCTCGGTAAACTCCGGGCAGGCCCGCGCTGAATGGCGGACCGGCGGCGGCCAGAGTAACCGTGGATTTTTCCTCTGGCGGCGACCTGAAAATTTATAAAAACGTGCCCGTTGCCGAAGGGGTCTTGCGAGCGAAAAAAAAGCTGCCGTGCCGCGGGTTGGGCGCGCCTCTGAGGCTGCGCAGGCGGAGAGCCGAGGTGGGCGTTTTCAGGGCGCCGTCACGACCGGAGAGGGGAAGTTGGCGGCGAGCGGGCAGGCGGCCTGGCTCTCTACAAGTCGAAACTCGCGCTGAGGATGAACATGCGCGGATCGATGATGCGGAACGCGCTCGCGCTGCCATCTGGAAACGCGTTGATCTTCACCAGCCGGCCACCCTCCGTGACGTTGCGCGCATTTAATTGGAACGTCGCTGAGATTTTTTCCGAGAACAGCCGGGTGCGGTAGCCGATGAATGCGTCGATGTACAAATTCGGCTTGTCGTAAATGGGTCGATTCGGATCGAGCGCAGTGATGAGCGCGGGGAATGGCTCCACGCCGTAATAACCAATGGCGGATTTGTCCTCCCAGCGCAGCGCGCCGCCGATGTTGGCGTGCTTGAGAATCGTGTGCTCGGTGATGCCAGCCAGCCGGAAATTAGAAGTGAAGTTGGCGCGATATTTCCGGATCTGCGGACGGCTCTTGCCCTCGGTCGCCTGAGCGAGTGCGAGCGGTGAAGTGGCATTGGCGGCGATAAACTCCGCGGCCGAGGTGGAGTTGTTGTAGCGCTCGGTGTACCAAGGACGGTTGATCGTTGGATCGATAATCGTCTTCCAGTGGGCGATGCGCGCCGCGAGCCAGGCGGAGACTTCCGGCGCGAGGTTCGCGTCGATCGACTCCTGTTTGGTCACGTTGAGCTTCATCGTCCATGTCGACGTCGGATTATAATTTAGTTCGATTTCTCGACCTTGGGCGATCTGGTCGTTGGTGGCCGTCACTTGAAACTGGAGGGGATCGAGAAAGTTCTCCGACACGCCCATTATCCGAGCGGTCTCGGTCTTGAGCTGCGCCGGGGTCAGCGTCCGCCCCGGGGCGGTGGCGGCGTCGGTCGCCCACTGGGTGGCCTTGGGCTGGAGCTCGTAAACCGCGGGCGAACCATTTTGCCCCTGCACGTTTGGTCGATCGACAAACAGGATGCGCGTCGCGATCGTGCCCGCGGTGCCGGCGCGCGTGCCGAGGACTTTCGTGGTGTACTGATTAGCGCGCAGGACAAACTTACCTTCAAAAAGCGTGAGGGAAAACCCGTAGTCCTCGCCGGCACCCTGCGGGTCCGGCAGCCGTTTCAAGTTGAGGCTTAATGCCGGGCCGGCTGGTTGAAAGCTATCCGAACGGTTGGCGTGGAGGCTTAGCCAACGCAGCGGTCGGATCACCGCGCCGGCGTTGCGGGTCGGCCCCTTACCCATCGCCCAGTCGTCCGGTGCCCACGCGTAGAAGGTCGATTCGTTGATTTTAATTCCATCCGGCAGATAGCTAATCAGCCCGCCGCTGTGACTAAACCGCTGATCGCGCCGGACCCCAAATGTCGTGATCACGCGGTCATGCAGCAAATGGCTTTGAAGAATGGCTCCCCGTGATTTCAAGATCGTTTCCTGGTTAGCTGATTGGCCGGTGGACACGCCTTCGACGGCGGCGCCGAGCGTTACGGGCTCGCGGTTGAAGACGCCGGTCAGGCCGTTGCCCCAGACCAGCGTGTAATTGCCTCGCTGATAATTCAACGGTGCGTAGTCGACGTTCTGGCCTTGGTTGTCGCCGACGTAAAAACGATACTGCGGGTGGACGGTGTAGTTGGAATTGAGGAGACCCCCATAGGCGCCGGTCGAGGCCCGCGCGATCCCCGGGGGAATCCAGGCGTTGTTCGACGTGATGACGTCGAGGTAGCGGATGCTGCGTCCGATCGTGTGGTTGTAGTCGGAGTAACCGGAGAACTGGTGCATCCCGAGGAAGCGCTGCCAATTTTTGTCGGTGCGAAAATCCAGTTTGTAGGCGAGTTGGATGCGATAGATATCCTGATCGCGGGGCTCGGAGCGCGTATAAGGATCGGCCGATGCGATAAAGGGCCGCATAAAATACGGGTTGACGGTGGCATTGGGCCAGAGCTGGCCCCGCGGGGCCTATGAGCAACTTTTTCGTGAGGCCGTGGCGGCGCAGCCGATCTACGGTCATTTCTATCTTCACAAGGCCCGGTTTCTCCTGCCCCGTTGGTTTGGCGAGGTGGGGGAATGGCAGCGGTTCGCGGCGGAGACCAAAGTGGCCCGCGGAGGGGAACTCTATGCGCTGATTTGCTGGGCTCAGGGCCAGGTTGAGGGGTATCCGCAGTTGTTCAGTGTGCACGGCATCGCGTGGGCCGACGTGAAGGCGGGCTACGCAGAAATGCTCCGGCGGTCGTCGCGTTCTCCCTGGGTGCAAAACTGCATGGCACGGCTGGCGCTGGATGCCGGTGACCGAGAGACGGCGGCGCGGATGTTTGAGGAGATCGGTGCGGACTACTATTCATCGGCGTGGAAATCACGGGCGATGTTTGAGGACTACCGCGCCAAGGCACTTGGAGTTCGCGCTGGGGATACGATCCTGCCGGGCATGGTTCCTTTGCGCATGCTCGGGCTGCCGGGTCCCACGGAGAATGCACCGCCGGGGAAATAAATCGCTCCGGGATTTGCGGAGGGAGTGGAGTTGGCGACATGGTTTGCGGGGAGCGGAGGCGTCCGGGGGCAGTAGCCATGGGTGAGGCAGGTCGGCGCGAAGGATGGGAGGCAGGCTGGCTGATGCGCGGTCTTTTGCGGCAGCACCCCGTGGGTGAGACAGGTCGGCGCGAAGGCAGACCAGTTATGAACGATGAATGCTTGCAACGGAGGGTGCGAAGCGAGCGGCCGGCGGCCGAGGGGTTTGCCTGGCAATGAGCGGTCCGGTGCGCTCGCGCGGTTGCGTCCACTCTGGGAGCGCGCGAGGTCGTCTCTGCGAGCGGAGGCGTGCGGGACGGAGCGCGCGTGACCGTGGGCAACAAGGTTGGGCCCATTTGGCTGGAGTGGCGGCGTCGTGGAGCGCACCGAGTGATCAGTTTGTGCAGGCAACAAGGTTGGGCCCATTGGGCTGGAGTGGCGGAGGGAGCATCGCGACGACGTCGCGGGCGAGCTTTGCAAGCGGGGATTTCGTGCCGAGGTCAGGTGCGCATCACTCCGGGGTGGGTTCAGCAGGCTCAATTGTGCTTAACCCGGGTGACGAAGATTTGAAATTTCACTGAACTCCATTTAGAAATTCCCCATGAACACTGCCCCCGCCCTGCCGGCTTCCCCTGCGGCTTTTCGTCGCGTCGTCCTTGCCAGTATGTTGGGGACGGCGATCGAGTGGTATGATTTTTTTCTCTACGGTACGGCGGCCGCACTCGTTTTTAACCGGATATTTTTTCCGACCCTTGACCCGCAGGCCGGGACGTTGGCGGCATTTGCGAGCTACGCGGTGGGCTTTTTCGCGCGGCCCTTGGGTGGGATTATTTTTGGTCACTACGGTGATCGCGTCGGCCGGAAGGCGATGTTGGTGACGAGTCTGGTGATGATGGGCGTCGCGACGTTTTTGGTCGGACTGCTGCCGACGTATGATCAGATAGGTTTTGGCGCGCCCCTGCTGCTGGTGCTGCTGCGCCTTGTGCAAGGGGTGGCGGTGGGGGGCGAATGGGGTGGCGCCGTGCTGATGGTGGCTGAGCATGCGGACAAAAAGCGCCGGGGTTTTTTTGTGAGCTGGGTGCAAGTCGGGGTCCCGGTGGGGCTGATAATGGCGACCGGCAGCTATCAACTGTGCGGTCTTTTGCCGGAGTCCGCGTTCCTCGCGTGGGGTTGGCGGGTGCCTTTTCTTTTTGGTATCGTGCTCACGGGGCTCGGTTTTTTTATTCGTCGAAGCGTGCTGGAGAGCCCCGTCTTTGAGCGGGCGCCGCACGGAGCTGGCCCGACGCGCCTGCCCCTTTTAGAAGTGTTGCAGGATCACCGGCGGAGCGTGCTGCTGGCGATGGGTGCGCGCTTGGCGGAGAATGCGTTCTTCTATATTTTTACGGTTTGGATTTTGAGCTTTGCGACGCAACGGCTCGGCATGCAGAAGAGCACGCTGCTCAATGGAGTGCTGCTGGGTTCTGCGGTGCAGTTAATCGCGATTCCGTACTTCGGCGCCTTGTCTGATCGCCGAGGGCGGAAGCCGGTTTACATCGGCGGCACCTGTTTTCTGCTCGCGTTTACGTTCCCTTTTTTCTGGCTGGTCGAGACGGGCGATCCGTTCTGCGCCATCGCGGCGATCGTGATCGGCCTGGTGGGGCACGCGGCGCTCTATGGCCCGCAGGCGGCCTTTTTTTCAGAATTGTTTGCGACGCGCACGCGGTACACGGGGGCGTCGTTGGGCTACCAGTTGGCGTCGCCGCTCGCGGGCGGGCTGGCTCCCTTGATTGCGACTGGCTTGCTCGGCTGGAGCGGGGGTGCGACGTGGCCGATTGCGATCTATCTTAGCGGAATGGCGGCCATCACGCTGGTCAGCGTTTGGCTGGCCGCGGAGACGAATCTGCTGGATTTAAGTGACCAAGGTTAGCGAAATAGCGCTGCCCGCCGGTCGCGAAGTTTCGTTTCAGCGAAACGGCCTCCGCGGGATCACGTTTTCTTTTTCTCCTTTGCGCATGCTCTTACCTCACCCGTTGGCTCCGTTTTATTTAATGCGGGGTTGTCCCGTGGGCGCGGTCCGGTGCCTTTCCCGATGAATCCAGTTGCCGGTATCCAGCGGGTCGCGGTGGTGGGGACGGGGTTGATTGGGAGCAGTTGGGCGGCTTTGTTTCTGGCGCATGGCTTGGATGTCGTGGCGACGGATCCGGCGGAAGGCGCCGAGGAACGGTTGCGCGCCTCCGTGGCGCTGATCCGTTCCAAGCTGGCCCTTTGGGGACTCGCGCCCAGTGCCAGCGGGGGCGAGCTCCGTTTTGAACGGCAATGGGAGGCCGCAGTGGCGGGCGTTGACTTTGTGCAGGAGAATGGGCCCGAGCGGATCGATTTTAAAATCGAGCTTTTTGCGCGGTTGGATGCCGCGCTACCGCCGCGGGTCCTCTTGGCCTCGAGCACATCGGGCCTGTCGATTGGCGCGATGCAGGCCGGGTGCGCACATCCTGAACGGTGTTTGATCGGGCACCCGTTTAATCCGGCGCACCTGATTCCGTTAGTCGAGATTGTCGGTGGACCGCGGACGGCCGTGGCCTGCCTTGAGCAAGCGGAGGCTTTTTATACGGGCCTCGGGAAGCGGACGATCCGTTTGCAAAAAGAAATGGTCGGTCATGTGGCGAATCGTTTGCAGGCGGCGCTCTGGCGTGAGGCGATTCACTTGGTGAACGAGGGGGTCGTCAGCGTGGCGGAGGTGGATGCGGCGGTGTGTTGCGGGCCGGGATTGCGGTGGGCTTTGGCTGGGCCCAACCTGAATTTTCATTTGGGCGGAGGGGAGGGCGGCATGGCTCATTTCATGAATCACCTTTCCGGGCCCATGGCCACGTGGTGGCAGGATCTCGGGGCGCCGGACCTCACTCCGGAGATAAAAGCCAAGATCATCGCAGGTGTGGCGGCGGCGGCGGCCGGTCGGTCCGTGGCTGGCCTGACCGCGCAGCGCGATGAGCTGCTGGCG
>CAMDOF010000167.1 GCA_945903465.1 Opitutus sp. GAS368 | reverse complement strand
GTGATGATGAAACCCGGTCCACGAGCGGCCCTCAAAATGGTCGAACCCGAGGTCGTCTTTGGCGCGCTGGAAGTATTGTTCAATATGCCAACGACTGCGGCTGAGGGTCAGGCACCGCGCTTTGGTGGGTGGTCGATGCAGGTGAGCCGGAACGATGCCGTGGGCAAAGTGAGCGCGATTTGGAAAGGATGGCGGGGTAATGAAAAAACCGGCGATTCCTCCGGCGCAAGCCGGTCACCAAACGGTGCCCGAATTTATCTCCAGGCCGACACCCGGCGCGGCGGTCCAAACCGGGTTCACTAACCAGAACGTTAGCGGTCACGCCGGCCTCGTGCCGTTTTGGGGATGCCTGCACTGGCAGCGCTTGCACGCGCTGCTCGCGGGCGTGCGGCCGCACGTGCGCACGAGCCCGAAGGCGATCCCACCGGCGGACCTGGCGCTGGGCTTTATCGCCCTTCCCGCATCCCGTGCGCGGCGATCTCTCGCCGCGGACATTACAATCAGCGGACTGACCCCATCGGGTCGCCCCCCCTCTCAATCAGCGGACTGACCCCATCGGGTCGCCCTCTCGCCGCGGACATTACAATCAGCGGACTGACCCCATTGGGTCGCCCCCCAGCGCGTGGTGCTCGGCCCTCTCGCTGGTGCTGGCCGGCTGCCCGGGAAAGCCGAGCGGGGATCTTTTGGGCGAAAGGGATCGACGGACCGTGGGGCGGCATCGCCCAACCAACGCGGCTCACGGAGAGCTGGCGCCGGCTCGTCTTCACCCCAAAATCAACCGAGCAAACATTCGCTCGGCCAATGAAAGAGCCTCTGCGACCACCCTCAATTCGGACCGCTCACGATGCCGCCTTGACTGCAATTGTAAGCCTTGAACCAAGCCGTCGCCGTGTTGCAATAACTCGTCGAATATTTCGTGGTCACGCTGTGCGTGCGCTCGCCCCACTGGATTAAACAGTACGTTAACATCTTGTGGCCATTAATGTACGACCCGTTCGCGAAGTTGTACTCCGCGGCCAGCAATTGCTTGGCCAATTGTGCCCGCGCGTCAGAGCTCCCTGACCCCATCGTCGCAGAGGACTGTTTCAGCGAGTAACGATCAAACAAAGAAAGGCACATCGAGCCGATCGCCTTAACATACGAGTTAACCTTGACCGCACTCACTTCGCCACTCGGATCATTCTTGATGCATTTATCAATTTGGACCTTCCAAAATTCCACGGGCTTACCCGTGGCGCAGAGCGTCCGAATCGCACTAAAATTAAGCCCCAAGCCGAAGTCCCGAACCAACACATTTTGGGTCGTCACCGTCACCGGCCGCGAGCTCAACGTCGTCGGGCTGAAGCCCACGAATCCAACCAACGCTCCAAGCGTCACCGAATAAGTCCCCGGCGCAACGCCCGTGAAACAGTAGCGCCCGCTCGAATCTGAAAGCGTCGTCGCGACGGTCGCACCGCTCGCGTTCAAGAGCGTGACCGTCACCCCGCTAAGGCCAAAATCGGCGCAGTTACGGTCATCATCGTCATACCGAGAATTATAACGATCCCCCAAGTCACGAGAAGACCCCTGATCGGAGTAACGATCAGAGCGATAACCCCGGCGGTCATCATCGTTGCGGGAACAGGTATACTCATCGTCGCCACCATCAAAAACCCCATCGAAATTAACATCAAAGAACACCCGCCCACAGATATTTTTACTGGAAACAACCACGACTTGAAAAGTCCGGATCATACTGGCCACGCCAAAAGCATCCGTCGCCGTCACGCCGATGGTGTGAGTTCCGCTGGTCGTCACCACCAAACTCGCTGTGCCCGTCACGCTCTTTTGATTGAGTGGGCTCGTACTGACCGCCACCGCGCGCCCATCCAACGTCGCGCTCAATTGCGTGATCACAGCCGTGCTGGCCGTGCTCGTACCCACAAAACTCAGCGGTACCGTCACGGATCCGTTGCAGGTACTTGATGACGCCAACAAAATCGTATACGTGGAACCTAGTAACGGCGTATTGATCGACACGGTGGGCAACCCCCCCTGCGACGCTTGCACCGTGAAGGTGGCGGTACCGCTGACGACCACCCCAGCACTTGTAGCGGTCGCAATCAACGTGTGCGTGCCCGGTCCCACATTTAAAACGCCGCTACTGGTCACCGCCGTCGCCGTGCCCAAGAGGGCTGGCGAATTGGTCGGGGTGACCGGACCCCCGTCCAACGTCGCGCTGATCGCATCCACCGTAAACCCCGTGCTCGTCGTTGTCCCAAAAGAAAAAGGAACGCTCATCGAAACTGCGCCCACCGGCAACGTAAAGCTCGCGTTGAGGGCCGGCGAAACGATCGAGACGATCGGCGTCGGACTGATCACGTTCACCAAAAAGGAGGTCTTGGCCGTCGCAGATCCACCTGCATTAGTCGTCGTGATTTCGAGGAAGTGCTCACCCGCGATCGTATAAGACAACGGGATCGACCCACTCACCGCGAGTGTGCCCAACCCGGATGCGGTGAAAGGAACCACGAGACCGTCCACCTTCGCTACCAGCGAGCTAATCGGCCCGGCCGAGGCAGTCGCCGAGAACACGAAAGGCACCGCGACCGCCGCCCCACCTGCGCGGTACGTATAGATCGCCCCCAAAATCGGTGCGCTGATCACCGCCACAGGCGGAGGCACCGTACCGGTAAGATACACGGTGAAGGTACTGGTATCGCTTACCGAACCACCCGAGTTCACGGCCTGCGCTACTAGTTGATAAGTACCCGGCGCCGTAATCGAGATAGTCCCCGACCCAGTTAACGATGCGGTGTTTAAACCGGTCAGCGAACTCAAAGCAATATTCACTCCCTCTAAGCTCATCGACGCATTCGTAATCGGGCTAGCTTGGGTCCCAGTTGAGGAAGCAGTAAAAGCCACCGGTATGTTGACGGGAAAACCCGCGACCGCAATCAAATCGCCGTCAGCTGGGCTTGGGCCTACGATATTCACGTCTGGCGGCGTAGACGAACTCACCGGCGCGGACATGGATGCGCTAATAAATGTCCCGATATTGGTTGGAGCACCGGGCCAGCCGACCGCTAAAATTTTATAACCATAACTACCCGGCAGCGCCGAGAATGGAATCGCCAACGTCACCGTGACGGTCTTGGTCTCCGCACTTGTCAAATAATTGAGCGTGGCTGGCGAGATCGAGAGATAACTGAGTGCAGTCGCATCCGACACCCCCGCCGGCACACCGTTGGTCGACAGGACAAAACTAATCGTCGACGGGGTCGTAAAATCAGCCGGTGAGGTAAGGTCAAATGTGTAGGTTTGGGAAAAGGGCAAGATCCCTTGAATCTCAACCAAGGAGGGCGAGTAACCCACGACCGAACCCGGCCCCGTAATGCCAGCGCGCAAAGCAGTCAACGACCCGAGAGCCGCTGAAAGCAGGACCAAGCCAACGACTGCCAAACGGTGCAACCGAGCAAAAAAAGCAGCGAGAACATTCATGGTGAGCGAGAGAAAAGGAGTTATTCGAGTCGGGATCTAAGAAAGACAATTAGGGTGTTATACCTATTTGCAATAAAAAAATGCGCGGAAAGTGTTTTTATCCCGCATTATTTTTTTTAGCGGATGTCATCGCCGCTTTAAAATGGGCCCAATTAAAATTACTTAAAATACTGATAGATAATTGAATACAAATATATTTTTGAACCTATGCCTAAGCTTTCGAAGTGAAAGCAGTCCCTTGCTTGTGAGAAGAAGCGCGGACTACCGTCGCGGCTGAGCGCGGGGGTTACCCGAGCGAACGCTCGGGAGCGGCCTTCTAAAATGGGTGAAATCCTGGGCAAAAGGGGTCGCGCCAGCCGACTGGGCGCGCTTTCTCAAAAGTTGCCCGAAAATAGACGTCATCGACCCGTGTTAAAACCCGCCTCGCCCCCACGGCCACTGAGCGAAAACCGTCGGTCGCGATGACTTGAATCGGCGCGAATAATTAATTTTCGCTTAAGTTAAGATTTTTCGCGATTGGGTCGATAACTGGATCGCCCCCTCATAAAATCAATTCAGACTCGCCCTTAAGTAGGGTAATAACCCTAAATCTAATTGACATTAGGGTGCGCGCGCATCTTTTCATTTAAAAATCTTCGAGCTTTGAACTTTCAGACCACGCTGAAACTTTAGTGGCCACTTTCCCGTTTCAGAGTTTTCGACGCTCTTCGTTACCAACCTTCGTTTTTTCCGGACCAATTCATTGTCGATGCAAGGACCGCCTACAATTTATGCGAATACTCTGCCGACGCGGAGACGCGGGCACGCGCGCGAGGATTTCGTCATTATTTTTTGGATACAAAAGGTCGGCTGGGCTTTCCTCGCCGGCGTCGTCATTAGCCTAGTCGCCCCCAGCGCGTGGGCCCAAACGATCTGGGACGGCGGCGGCGGTGCGACGACCACGTGGGCGACTGCCGCCAACTGGAATAACAACGTTGTCGCAGCTAATCCGAGCACCGTTGCGCTTCATTTTGCGGGGGCAACCAGCCTCGTCCCTAGAATGAACAGTAATTGGACGGCAGCCGGCATCCAATTTGATACTGGCGCCAGCGCGTTCACGCTTAACAGCTCCGTGGCGACAAATACTCTCACCCTCACCGGCAATGGCGTGAACAACGCGAGTGCAAATCTCCAGACGATTACTAGTAAGATTGCGCTGACGACGGCCGCCCAATCGTTCACGACGAGTTCCACTGGTAATCTCACCGACACTGGGACGATCGCTAACGGTGGATTCCTACTCACTGGAAATGCGGCCAGCGGAACCGTAATTACGTTGGGCGGGGTCGTCTCCGGCACCGGCGGGCTGACCAAGAGCGGCACCGGCACGCTGACGCTGAGCGGTGCCAATACTTACTCCGGAACGACGACCCTCTCCACTGGGACGCTCCGAGCTACCACTTCAGCCTCTTCACTCGGTAGCGGAAGCTTGACGCTCGGGGGAGGCACGCTCGAGCTTGCAGCCGACTCCGGCCTGGTTTTCAACCGAAATACAACCCTGAACGCCAACACGACCGTGAAGTCCGACCGCGCCACGAGTGGGGTCGGCGTCACCCAGACCCTCGGCACGCTCAGTATCGGAGCGCAAACCCTCACCGTCGCGGCTGGCGCCAACGTCGCCAGTGGCACGGCCGGTCTGACCTTCGGGACAACCACCCTGAGCGCCGCCGCCACATTTGACGTCGGCACCACGACCAACCTGACCTTAGGCGCCTTAGCGGGAAACGTTAACTTCACGAAAACAGGCGTCGGAACGTTGACGTTAAACACCGCCTCGACGCGCTCCAGCGGCTCGTCAATTCTCAACGCCGGCACCGTCGCGTTGGGGAGTGGGTCCGGCTTCGGCACCACCGGCACCACTCTTTCCCTCGGCGGCGCCACGCTCGGTCTCAATACCAACACGACCGTCAACGCCTACAACACCACGCTTACGGCGGCCTCCACTATCACGAGCAACCGCGCCACGAGTGGGGCCGGCGTCACCCAGACCCTCGGCACGCTCAGTATCGGAGCGCAAACCCTCACCGTCGCGGCTGGCGCCAACGTCGCCAGTGGCACGGCCGGTCTGACCTTCGGGACAACCACCCTGAGCGGCGCCGCCACTTTTTCCCGGAGCAACAGTGCCACTGCAGCCACCCTTCTCACCCTCGGCGCACTTAACGACAACGGTGTAGCACGCACCCTGACCTTCACAGGGAACGGCACAACCACCTTGGGCACAGCAGCCACCTCTCTGATCGCGGGAACAGCCATCAACCTCAACGGCGGTACGCTCAACTCCAACCAAGCCACTGCCCTCGGCTCCTTGGCCAACGTCACCCTGAGCGCAGCGACCACGCTTAACTTAGGCGCGGCCCAGACCTTCGGAGCGCTAAACGGCAGTGGCGGTTCGCTTAACCTCAACGCAAATGTTCTCACTGTAGGGAGCAGCAACAACCTGAGTGGTTCCTTCGCCGGGGTCGTCGCCGGCACCGGCGGGCTGACCAAGAGCGGCTCCGGCACGCTGACGCTGACGGGGACGAACACCTACAGTGGTGCCACCACTTTGAATGCCGGCACGCTCAATGCGAATACCACCAGTGCCCTCGGTAACAGCGCCGCTACCAATACGCTGGTTTTTAACGGCGGCACCTTGCAAGCCGGCGGGGCGATCACTTCGATCGCAACTCGAGGCGTAACCCTCACCAGCACCGGGATCATCGACACCAACGGCCAAGCGGTCTCCTTCGCCGGGGTCGTCTCCGGCGCCGGCGGGCTGACCAAGAGCGGCAACGGCACGCTGACGCTGAGCGGTGCCAATACCTTTACTGGCGCCGTCACGATCAACACCGGCGGCACTCTGGTCATGCAGAACAATGCAGCGTTGGGCTTGGGCACCACCGGGACGACCGTTAGCTCGGGCGCGGCCCTGAGGATTGAAGGCGGTTTGACCGCCGCGCAAAACGGCCCCTTGACTCTGTCTGGGACCGGCGTGACCAGTAGCGGGGCCTTGACGACAGGTACGACCGGCGACAATCGGTGGGCAGCTAATATCACCCTGAGCGCTGACACCACGATTAAGAATAACAGCAGCGGAACTTTCGACATCGGAAATAATAATACCGTTTACAGCCGAAACAACGATCCCACGGGTCCCACGGTCCCCACCAACGATAAAAATACCCTCGCGCTCGGAAGCAACACGCTGACCTTGGCCGGGAGTGGCAGCGGTGTAACTTATATCAACAGTCGGATCACCGGCACCGGCAATCTCTTGATTGATAACACCGCCGCCGCCACCGAAACGTGGCTAACCGCGAATCAAAACACATTCACCGGTACAACGACAATCAACAAGGGAACGTTGGGCCTTAATAGTATCTTCAACACGGCCCCCGCCAATATCGCCAGCCCCCATTACTACGGAATCAACGGACCGATCATCATCGGTAACGGGTCCGATGCAGCGTCTTCCGCTACCCTCTTAATTAGCCAAAATGGAGCCATCACTTACGACGAGATGATGAATTTCACGACTAACGTGACCATCAATAAGAGCGGAAAGCTAAACCTCTTGGCTAAACAAACCATCAACACGCTCACCCTCAACGGAGGCGCGGCGATCGATCTTGGCACTACCGGCGGTCTTTACCTCAAAGGCGACGTCACCGTGACCGGCGTCGCCGGCCAGACGGCCACCATCACCGGCACGAGTACGTCGACCCTGAGCCTAACGCAGGCGCAAGATAGTGCCGGAATCGTAGCTAATGCCAACCGCAGCTTCACCATCAACGGGGACGGCGATGCGATCAGTGATCTGACCATCAGTTCGAAGATCAACAACGGCTCGATCACGAAAAACGGTACCGGGATAATGACGATCACGGCCAACAACACAATCGGCTACGAGGGCACGACGACCGTTAACAACGGTATTCTCAGCCTTCAGAACAACAACGGTCTCGGCCAGGGCGACAATCTCTTCAACACGACGTTTACTCGTGTCAACAGTGGGGGTACGCTCCAGCTGAGCAATGGGGCTAGCGGAAACCTCACCGTACCCACCGAGGCCCTCGCCCTCAACGGGACAGGCTACAACTCGAGTGGGGCGCTGCAGAACCTCGCCGGTAACAACACGTGGCAAGGGCAGGTTAAGCTGGAGTCGGGCAGCCGCATCACATCAGCGGCCAACCTGCTCACCTTATCCGGTTCGATTACGAGCACGACCAACGCGAACTTGGAAATTTACGGGGTCGGCAACACGACGATCTCCGGAGCCATCGGTACGGGCACCGGCAGTCTCACCAAATTCGAGAGTGGGACCCTCATTCTGTCTGGGAGCAACCTCTACACTGGACTCACCACCGTGAAAACAGGGGGCGTCCTCAGCCTGCAAAATAACAACGCCGTGAGCGGCTCGACTGGGACCGTGGTGGAGAGTGGCGGAGCCCTGCATCTGGACAACACCGCCCTTGGAAATGCGTTGACCAATCTCGCGATCACCACCGCCGGCAACCTGAGGATCAATGGAACCGGTGTCGGTGGAACCGGCGCATTTCGCAACATCTCTGGAAACAACACTTTCTCAGGCGCGATTGACGTTCAAAGCAGCGCGCTGATCACCGCCAACACCGGGCTCACCCTCGCCATGACCGGCGGCGCCACCAGTACCGCTGGATCCCCGCAGGCGCAAACCCTGACGATCGGGACCACCGCGCAAAACGGGAACGTCAACCTATCTGGCAATCTGACATTGGGCGGGAGCTATGCGACAGCGGCTAACATGATCAAGGCGGGCACGGGGAACTTGGCGCTGCTGGGTACCTCTGGGAATACGGGCACGGTCGGATCCGTGCAGCTGAACGAAGGCACGATGGCGGTGGGCGCGGGTTCCGGCTCAAATACGCTGACAACCGGGGCCTTCAGCGCGAGGGGCATGGTCGACGGCCTGGCGGCCAACACCACGCTCACCATCGGGACCGGCGCGACGATCAACGCTAAGTACGACAGCGGAAACACCAACTTCAACGGTATCCTGGCTGGCGCCGGCACCTTTGCCGCGGTCGGTGCCGCGGGGGCTTCACTCACCTTTGGCACAGATTTTACCGCCAGTAGCCTAACTCTGACGATCGGAGGAACGACGACGGGAGCGACAGCCGCGGCAATGATCGCGACTCCCGGCAACTACTTCACCTTTAAGCTCGGTAGCGGCGTCGATATCATCGTAAGCACCCTGCGCATCACCGGCGACACGATCCTTGATTTCGGAGGTGCGGGCGCCAGCACCCTCGCCTCGACTAACCTCATCATTGACTCAGGCGCTCGCGTCCTCGTCACCAATTGGACCAGCCTTGCTGATGTCTGGTCCGCCACCAGTACGATCAATAGCGTCACCAACACGATCTCGTCAATGTACGGCGGAGCCACCCTCAACGCGATCAGCTTTGCCAACTATACGAGCCTCACGACAACGTGGGTCGTCGCCCCAGACCAAGGATGGCTGAACAAGGAAATCCGCCCGACCCCGGAACCGACAACCTACGGAGCGATCTTCATTTCAGGATGCCTCGGACTCTTTGGCTGGCGTCGGTATCGCCAGAGGGCGATCTCTGGAAAAACAAAGATCTGAGGTCGGGCCTGGGTTTTAATCAAGGGGCCTCGCGGACCGACCGCGGAGGAAGTCAGTGCGGAGTTTTTTGGGGAGATGATGCTCGAATCCCGCGCTGGAGTAAACGGTCGCAGCAAAGGCCCACGAGATTTCGGCTTTAATTTGCGGTGGATCGCCGGCGAGCGTGTGACCACCACCGGGCTGAAGCCCGATGCGACAAAAACCTACCGATAATGGATTGGGCAAAGGATCGCTTATCACGGTTGAACGTGGAGCGCACGCGATGGTCAAGCGGCCCGGGCAACCGGGGAAGCCAGAGGCGAGAGCTTAGCCAGGATTGATGATCGCAGGAATTTAACGAGAGGCGGGGGTCTGAGGCGGGCGCGGGAGGGCGGTGGCGGCGGCCTGTTGAAAGAGTTTTCTGACCTCACTTGCGTCGCTATTGGGGAAATTTGTCCGCTGCACCATCAAGATGTAAGCGACCCCGCGGACAGGATCGATCCAAGCCTGAGTGCCCCACGCACCGCCGTGGCCGTACGTCCCCGGCGATAACATTGCCGCCACGCCCGGGTGGGGGTTCTTTAAAATACACGTGGCGATGCCCCAGCCATAATCCGCGCCCCGCTGACCGTAGGTAGGATTCTGAAAAAAACCGGTCGGAAGATCATTGGTTTGGGGCACCGTGAGCAAGGTCATCGCGGCGGGCGAAAGATAGCGACGACCAGCGAGCACGCCGCGATTTAGGAGCATTTGACAGAACCGCGCATAGTCATGAGCCGACGAATAGAGACCGGCGTTGCCCGTCGGTGGACGCATGCCCTGGGCTGGCGGCAGGTGGAGGACAGGCTCGAGCTGGCCGGTCGTTTTATTTTTGGCATACGGTGTAGCCAAAAGCAGTCGCTGGGCCTCGGAGGGGTAATGGGTGGTGTGGCGCAGACCGAGTGGCCCGAACAGTCTCGCTTGCAAAAACTCTGGAAAGGTTTGGCCGCTGGCGACCTCGACCACACGAGCGGCAGCATTGATGCCGGACTGGGTGTACTGCCATTTGGCACCGGGCGCGTACTTCATCGGTGCGGACAGCCAAAGAGGCACAAGATCCGCGAGGGATTTGGCCAACAAAGAGGCGGGACCAGCGGCCTCGCCGAGGCCGGAGGTATGCGTGAGGAGCTGAGCCAACGTGAGATTGGCAGGCTGACCCGCTGGGGTTTTGAGCGCGGCAAACTCCGGCAGGAATTTAGCGACTGGATCGGTGAGCCTGAGTTTACCGTCATCCTGGAGCATGAGAATCGCGACGGCGGTGATCGGCTTGGTCATCGACATGATATTAAACATGGTATCCGCCGACATGGGACGCTGCGTTGCGAGGTCGGCGAAACCGTGGGTCTCAAAGTGAACGACGCGCTCCGGAGTGACGACGAGCGTGACCGCGCCAGCGATTTCCTGGTCGGCGAGAGCGCGGGAGAGCGCGGCCGTGATGCCGGGAAGCTGGGGCTCGGCGGCGAGCAGGGAGAGGGCCGCGCAGAAAAGAGCCGTCAGGAGAAAGCGAAAAGAATTCATCAGAAGAGAGGGTGAGCGGAAGTATCGCGGCGAACGAGCGGGAAGCGTCGGCGGCGAAATTTTAGCTGGAGCAAGATCAATCCGAGGGGCGCGAAAACGCCCGATAAGGCCGGGGGGCGCTGCGGGCGGGGCGAGGGAGCGCACGGGGAACCCCACCGGGTCCACCGACGCCGACCGAGGGCGAGGCGATGATCGCACACTGAGTTGGGCGGGGGGGGAGTTCAGTTCCGTTTGACGCGAAGCCCTGATGGGGAACACGCTGTTCCCTGCGCCAAGCGCATGCCGATGCCTCATCTCGATCATCTCTTTGCCAAAAACAAAACATGGGCGGAAAATATCCAGCGCCAAAACCCGGATTTTTTTCCGAGTCTTTCCCAGCAGCAATCGCCGTCCTACCTTTGGATCGGTTGCGCGGATAGCCGAGTACCTGCCAACGAAATCGTCGATCTCTTGCCCGGAGAACTCTTCGTTCATCGCAACATCGCCAACGTCGTGGTGCACACGGACCTCAATTGCCTATCGGTGATGCAATTTGCGATCGACGTGCTCCAAGTGAAGCACGTGATCGTATGCGGGCATTATGGCTGCAGCGGAGTCAGCGCCGCTCTGCATCACGACCGCATCGGGCTCGCCGACAACTGGCTTCAGCACGTTCAGGACGTCCGCTACATCCACGAGCGTAAACTCGAATGCCTCCCGAGTGTGGGCAACGCGCGTTGTGATCGCCTGTGTGAGTTGAACGTGATCGAGCAGGTCCGCAATGTATGCCGGACGACGATCGTGCGAGACGCATGGGGCCGCTCTCAAGTGCTCGCAGTGCACGGTTGGATCTACGGGCTAAAAGACGGCCTGCTGCGCGATCTCAAATGTACGGCGACGGACCCGACCCAAGGCGCGGCAGCCTACCACTCGGCTCTCGCCAGCATTTAGTGGGGCCGAGAATTCATACGGTCGCCGGCCCAAGATTTTGTAACGGCAGGAATTTAGGGACTGGAGCGGTTCACTGGTTACTGGCCCCGCGATGGCGGAGGGAGGAAGGCGGCCCACCCGCGGAGGGAGGAAGGCGGCCCGCGCAACGGCTGGTCTACGGCCGGTCGCCAGCGCGAGCGCCACGGCCCTCGGCCCGCACGCGAGATTTCAAATCTTGCCAACGCGCGAGACGGTCGGCGATCTTCGCCTCCCAGCCCGCAGTCTTCGGTGTGTACAAGGCCAGCGGCTTTTCCAGATAATCCTGGCCGGTGATATTCTCAGGGAATTCGTGAGAATAATCATACCCCTTGCCCTGGCCAAGGCGCTGGTTGGCCTCGCCTGACTTGCTGCGCAAAGCAGCTGGAATCGTCTGGACGGGCGCCTCTTTTAACACGCGATGGGCGGCGCCGAGTGCGAGGGTCGCGGAGTTACTCTTCGGGGCGGTCGCGATGTAAAGGGTGGCGTGCGCGAGGGTCAGCTCGGCCTCGGGCAAACCGATAAAATCGACCGCATGGTGAGCGGCGACGGTGAGCGGCAAGGCCTGGGGATCGGCCAAGCCCACGTCTTCACTCGCCAGAATGACTAACCGCCGGGCAATAAAGCGCGGGTCCTCGCCACCCGCGAGCATCTTGGCGAGCCAGTACATCGCTGCATCCGGATCGCTTCCGCGGCAGCTTTTGATGTAAGCCGAGATCGTATCGTGATGCTCGTCTTCGTCCGCATCATAGCGAATCCGGCGCTCGCGCGCAAAAATTTCCAGATCAAGCGAGGTGACCGGGGCGCCGAGTTCCAACCCGAGGACGATGACCTCCAAGGCATTGAGTGCGCGCCGCAAATCTCCGTCGCAGAGCATGGCGAGATCGAGCAAGAGCTTATCCTCCGCCGAGGAGCCGCGTCGACCGAGCCCTCGCTCAACCTCCCCGAGCGCCTGCCGCAAAACCCCTGCGACCACCTCGGGGCCGAGCGGTTCGAGCCGGAAAAGGTGACTGCGCGAGAGGAGCGGCGGATTCACATAAAAGCCGGGATTATGGGTCGTGGCTCCAATTAGGCGCACCTTTCCCTCCTCGACATCGGGCAGGAGCAAGTCTTGTTGCGATTTATTGAAGCGATGCAGCTCATCAATGAAAAGCAAGGTGGCGGCCTCGGGGTGGAGACGCGCGGTGGCGAGCACTTGACGCAACTCCGCGACGTTCGACATGACCGCATTGATGCGCACGAAGCGGCTGCCGGTTTCAAGTGCGATGGCTTCGGCGATACTTGTTTTACCACAGCCTGGCGGCCCATAAAAAATCAATGAACCAAAAAGATTCTGGGCGACCAAACGCGGCAACAAGCTACCCGGCCGGAGCAAATGATCCTGACCGACGACCTCCGCGAGAGAGCGCGGGCGCATCCGTGCCGCCAACGGGCGCGTGACCGGCCGGACGGCGGCCGGCCAACTCGGCGGGTTGGAATCGGCACTAAAAAGATCAGGTTGGTCGGAAGCGGGCACGGGAGGAGGAGCCTCACTGAACACGAACGCGCGCGAATGAAAAGGCTTCAGAAATTTCGCTTTCGAAACTTTCACATTGTTTGAAACCATGCCTTGCTGGAGAGACCCTATGACCAGCCGCAGCCTAGGACACCGCGCGCCCCTTCTTTGGCTGCTACTGCCCTACATGGCGGGTCTAGCGATCGGCAAGGTGGGGGATTTCCTTCCGGTTTCCTGGCTGCTGGCGCTGGCGCTCGTCGCGGTGCTCATCGCTGGTGCCGCTCTGATTATCGGGGGCCGCAGCGCGGCGCTCTGGGGCCCGGCCTTAATCAGTGCGATGGTCGTGGCGGGGGCGGCGAGCTATGCGCTCCACCGGCTGCGCCTTGCCACATGGGAGACGCTGCCGCCGCGGGAGGCCAGTCTTGGGCTGCGAGTTGATCGAGTATTCGTTCCGGCGGACCCCAAGCGCGCTTCCGGCCTGGCCAGCATCATCCGGGCCGCGCCGCATCTCCGCGAGCTCATCGGCCAGCCGATTTATTTTTCCTTGAACCTCCGCGCAGGAGAGGCGCCGCCGATTCGCAGCGCCCTTGTGACGGCGACCGGCATTCTTGTGACCTTACAGCGAAACCCGCCTGCCGAAACCTTCGACGGCTACCTCGCGGGTGCGGGGATTAACTTCCGCTTCACGCGCGGCCGGCTGACCGCCGAAGATCGGCCGGCCCATCCGTACTACCGTTTTTGCGCAGAACTCGGGAAACGATGCCACGAACTGCTCGGTCTCGGCATCGAGACGAAACGCCCCGCCCTCGCCGGCCTGCTGCGGGCCATGATGCTCGGGACCACCCACGATCTCAGTACGGAACAGCACACGCTATTCATGCAGAGCGGGACCATGCACCTCTTTGCGATTAGCGGGCTGAATATTGGGGTGATTGCGGGGGTGCTCCAGGCCGGATTGCTGCTGCTGCGTTTCCCTGGGTGGGCGCGTTTCGTGGTTGGCGCCGGTCTGCTTTGGGTCTTCGTCGACGTCACGGGGGCCGCGCCTTCCGCGATCCGGGCCTTCGCGATGGCCGTATTTATCCAGGCGGCCTTGGTCTTTCGCCGGCCTGCCAACATGCTTGCCGCGCTCGTCGCCTCCGCCTGCGCCGTGCTGCTGCTGTGGCCGCTCCAGATGTTCAGCGCGAGTTTCTTGATGAGCTATTTTATCGTCACCGCACTGCTTGTGCTCGGCCTGCCTCTCGGGGAAGCCTGGGTCGAGCATTGGACCCCGTGGCGAGATCTGCCGGTGGTCACGTGGGGCCGCTGGCACCGGGCCGTCGACGCCGCGTGGCGCAACACGACGCTGGCCGTGGCGATCGGCGTCGCCACGACTCTGGTTAGCCTACTGACCGGCTTGCAATTTTTCCAACTGCTGACGCCTGGGGCCCTGGCGGCGAATCTGGTGCTGATTCCGGCCGCCGTCATTGTGACGCTGGGAGGTTTCGCCGCGATCATGTGCGGCCTGATCGGTTTCACGCCCGGTGCGGTTCTGTGTAACCACGCCGCCGCCGTCGTGCTCTTGATCATTGAGTGGTTGGTTCGACTCAGCGTGAAAATACCAGGGGCCTTCCTCGCGGCGCGCTTCGCCCACCCGTGGGTTGGCCCGGCCTCGTTAATCGCGCTGCTCGCCGCGCTGCTCGCCGGTTACGCGGCCGCGTGGCGCCCCTCGCGCGGCAGGTGGTGGCCGCCTTTCGCGATCGTCGCGCTTGTCCTCATTTTTGGGGTGAACTTCGGGTGAGAGCGCGGCTCGGCCGTGACGCTGCGCCGGCACGCACGAAAACGCGGGCGACGCGCTCCGCCGTTTTTTCGCAACTGCTCAGGCAGGAAAAAGCTGACGGTGAACGCGCACGTTACGCGAAGAAAGCAGAATTTTAGGCTGAACTTGGAGTGCGAGGGAGGGTCGCCTTCGCCCAAGGAGGAAAGCAGGGTGGAGCGCGTCACGATATTCTCGGAAGATTGATTCATGATAAATGGGAGGAGCGCGCGGTATGACGGAGGAATGGGGACAGAAGACTTGGCCCGGAGATTATGGGATCACGGCCGCCATCATTGAGAAAAAAACGGCGTCCGTTTTCAGGAAATAGCCCGACGCAGAAAAGGAAGGGGCGTCTCCTGAATCGGAGCCGCACAGGGGACTGTGCGGACCACTATGGGCGGACCCCTTTGGACAACGCGCCAGAGGTGATCGGTGCTCGTGATGGCCGGGAATCGACCTGAGCCGTTACGCGATTTCTTGAGAGCCTGAGCGGGCGTGCCCTCGTTCGTTCACAAGGCCCGCGATAGCTCCACCGCGCGCAAGAACGCCGGGGATGTCAGCGAAAGTGGTCCGCACAGTCCGCTGTGCGGAAGGGTGGAGCGCGTCACGATATTCTCGGAAGATTGATTCATGATAAATGGGAGGAGCGCGCGGTATGACAGAGGAATGGGGACAGAGGAATAATGCCCCCATCCTCCGGCCTGGTTGGGGCTTGGGCTTAAACCG
>CAMDOF010000166.1 GCA_945903465.1 Opitutus sp. GAS368 | reverse complement strand
TTATAGCGGTAGGTGCCGAAGATGTTCGCCAGCCGGACGCGGCGTACGGGCGAACCGGCCGAAAGAAGGCGCACGGCGGTGTAGCCGTCATTCGCCCAGACGCCGTCCACGACGACGTCCTCGATCGGTCCGCGGCTCATCTCGAAGATGCCGGCGTCGTCGGCGTTGAGCGCGACCAGGTCGTCATTGGTCGCACCTTTGAGGTTGGCGATGCGACCGCGCCGGGACTCGCCGTGCACATGGATGCCATCCATGTTCGTCCGCTTGAGATTATGGTCGAAGGTGATGTCCTCGATGGTGAATTCCTCGAGATTGCCCAGCTGTGCGCTGAACGTGACCGGGTCCTTCAGGGTGAGGCCGCTTAACGTGAGACGCTTGACCCGGTTGAACCTCATGAGGACGCCGAGATAGCGCGCGGGGTCATACGTTCCCTTCCAATTACGCGTCTTCTGATACTCGGCGAGGGATTGCCCCTCGTTATTCATGTCCCATACCCCACCGACGAGCGCGACGTTCTGGTTGCCGCGCTCATGGTCGTCGTTGGTGATCATCAGGCAATCACTCGCATCCTTGAGCCGGATCACGGCGAACCGGTCGAGCTGCAGCGTTTGATCCGAGTGGATCCGCAGCGGCTTGCTGATGAGATAATGCTTGGGTGGGGATGGCAGGCGGACCAGCGTGCGTCTTGAGTCGAGCAACGCCTGGATGGCCGTAGTGTCATCGTGCGTGCCGTCGCCGACGAGGCCGGCTGCAGGCGGCGCCGGCGTTTGTTGAGCCTGCGCGCCTAGCGTTGCGATCAGCAAGGCGACGAGGAGGATAAGGAGAGCGTTTCTCATGGCGTAAGTTGTTGTCTTGAAGTTATCGGTATCACCGTTCGGCGTGAGCGCCGAACGCCAACCTCAGTCGGGTCTGTTGGCGGAGCGTGGCGTTGAGCCAGAGCGTGCGGCCGTCCCAGGCATAGTCGGCGGGGGTCAGCGTGCGGTCGTCTAGTTCGATGCGAGACAGCGTCGTCGGAGCACCTTGGAGCTCGAACACGGGGTGCACGCATGGCGTGGACGGGGTAATCGTGAGCGAGACGATCGGCTTCTCGACGGTGAGCAGCGTGGCGCGGCGCTCGGTGTTGTAGGCCGGCGATTGCAGCCGCGCGCCATCGGCCTTGACTTGCGGCGGGGTGGCGAAGCTGCGGGACCATTCGAGCAGACGCGCGTCATCGGCGTCGCTCAGGCCGAGGAGCCAGGTCCATTTCTCGACTTGCATCGGGCGTGTGACGCCGAGGGCGTCGGGCATGTCGGCGATCCGGCTTTCCAGCGGCTGCGGACGGCGGTGGCCCCAGGACATCGGGGCATTGTGGGCCGGTGTCATATAGGCCAGATTGTCAATGTTGTCGCTGGTGGGCTTCCGCCGGGCGAGCGGCAGGTGATTGCCCCAGTAATAGGGCGTGACCATCTGGCCCTGGCTGTAAAACGGGCGGTAGGCGGTCGAGGGCAGGCGCGTCCAGCCAGGGTTGAAGTAGATGGCAGCGGCCGTGTCGAAGGCGCTGAAGCGGATGCGATAAAGCGGCGGCAACTCGCCGGAGATGAGCTTCTCGTAATCGCGCTCCTGGTCCAGGATGGGGAACTTCAGCTCGCGCTTCTTGCCGTCGCGGAAGATCACGTCCACGAGGTTCTCCGGCAGCACGCGGAGTGGATAGCCGGCCGGCGGCGTGAGGATGAGCAGCTCCTCGATTTCGTATTGGGCCTTCGGTTCACATTGCAGCGTCATCGTGCGCGTGCCGAAACCGTCGGGATAGAAGTAGAAGTCCTCGGTTACGGATTCGCCCCAGACCTTGTAGTTCAAATCGCAGGGCTGTGTGGTCCAACGGACATGCACGCGGGCGGCGGTGAATTCGATGATCTCCACGCGGCTGCGGCGCAGTTCCTTGTCCGATGCTGCGTCCACGCAATCCACGCCGTCCGGACGCCGCGGTGCCTCGGCAAACTCGAAGTTCAAACCGGTGTTGTGCTTCCCGGCCCAGAACGGCGTGTAGGCTGCGCCGCGCCAGAAGACAAAGCGCGAACCGTTGGGCAACGAAACGACAACATCCTTCCGTTCCGGCGCCCAGGCGTGGTCATAGGGTATCTCGGTCACCTCGTCGGGGCTGGAATACGACAGCAGCGGGTAGTCGTAGCGCAGCTTCGTCTCGACGGCTCCGAACACGGGCAGCTTTGGCGTTTCCCGCACGATCATCGCGTGGATGGTCTTGTGCCAAAGTTCGCGGCCCTGGCCGTCACGGATGGCCACATGCACTGCGTCGCGGTCGCTCGTGAAAGCAGGCGTCGGCAAGGCGACCTTCACTTCGGCGCGAACGCCTTGGCGCAGCGCGACTGCGGCTTTCGTTGGCCGGTCCGCAGCCGATTCAAACCATGCGATCACCTGCGCGCCGTGAAGAGTCTCCGTGCTGGAGAACGCGGCGACGGTCACATGAGCCTGCTGCTTCGGCCCCAGCACGAGCCAATCTGCAGGGGGCAAGATCGCACCCAGATCGACCGGATTCATCACCGGATCGGCCGCAGCCTCCGCATCCGCTTCCAGGGCCGGACGCTCCACCCGCCAGCGGGCACGCTCGACGGCCTTTCCGGCGGCATCCTTGGTAAACAGAACCAGCTCATCCGGCGCAGGCGAAGTCGCAAAACTCACGCGCGCGGTGAACGGCGACGCCCCGGCCAGGGCGAGCGATCGCCGCTCCACTTCCTTGCCCTCGCGAAAGGCCGCGAGCCAATGCTCCGGGGCCGGCCGCGTGGCGCTGGCGAACTGCACGATCACCGGCGTCAGTCCGACGCGCTCCACACCATAAGGCGGCCGCCACGGGTGCCCCGGATCGAATTGAAACCGTGGCTCGAAGCGCACGGCTTGGCGCTGGTCCGCATCGCTGCCGGGGTGCTCGCACAGGAAGCGGATGTCCTCCGCCTTCAGCGCCTCGTCATAAATCTGCAGTTCATCGAGCAGTCCGCGCAGGTGCGACGGCACGTAACGCCACGTGTCGCCATCCGCGCGGCAGCCGATGCGCAGCACGCTATCGGGTGCGTCGGGTTTCAGTGTGAAGTCGCCGCCCCTGAATGTGCCCTTGTCCGCCGGGTGCTTGCCCTGGCCGTCCACATAGAGCGCGAAGTGCGGAACCTGCGACGCGCGATACGTAACCGCCACGTGATGCCACTGGCCGTCGTTCGGCACGAGGCCGTTCGACGCGCGGAAGTTCGTCACCCACTCGCCCTGGCCCTCGCCGTGGACTTGCAGGCCGTCGGAACCAAAGAGCCCGAAGAACTTGTCCGGCGCAGTGGTCTTGTCCGCCCGGCCTTTGAAGAGCACCGGAGATTCCGGGTAGAAGGAGCCGACGTTCACCCACGCCGCGATGGTGAAGTCTCGGCTGAGATCGATCGCCGAAGGATTCGCCGCCTCGATGCCCGCATTGGCCCGTTCGATGACCACCGCGCTGCCGACACGTCCAGGCGCAAAGCCCGGCGTGAGCTTCGCATCCACCGGCCGGCCATCATGCCGCCCCGTGGCGTCTTTCAGGTCGCCGTCGAAGCGGAAATGCGCGACCAGACCGGCGTGGGCGGAGGTGCAGGCGAGGACCAGCAGGGTGGTGTGGAGGGTGAGGGTGGTTCTCATCATTGTGGCTTACGTTTACCGCTTCAGTTTACACCAGCAGATCCCGGACGACATGACCGTGCACATCGGTCAGGCGGAAACTCCGGCCCTGGTACGCGTGGGTCAGGCGGGTGTGATCGAGCCCGAGCCGTTCGAGCAGGGTGGCATGGAGGTCGTGCACGTGAACGGCTCCGGGCGTGAAATGATCCTTGCTTGGCTCGAGGCGGTTGCCGTCTCGGTCGACCAGATTGTAGCTGAAGTCGTCGGTTTGGCCGTAAGTGAACCCCGCTTTCACGCCGGCGCCGGCAAGCCACATCGTGAAGCAGCGCGGGTGGTGGTCTCGGCCGTAGGTTTCCTTGGTGAGCTTGCCCTGCGAATAGGCCGTGCGGCCGAACTCGCCGCCCCAGACGACCAGCGTGTCGTCGAGCAGACCTCGCTGTTTCAGATCGGTGATCAACGCGGCGCACGGTTGATCCACCTCGCGCGCGAGGTTGCGGATGCCGCGCGGGAGATTGCCGTGGTGGTCCCACCCGGGATGATAGAGCTGGATGAAACGCACGTCCTTCTCGGCGAGGCGTCGCGCCAGCAGACAGTTGGCCGCGAAAGTGCCCGGCTTCTCGACGTCGGGGCCGTATAGCTGGCGCACCGATTCGGGCTCGCGACCGAGATCGGTGACTTCTGGCACGCTCGTTTGCATCCGGTACGCCATTTCGTACTGCGCGATGCGGGATTCGATTTCCGGATCGAGCTCCGCGTCGAACTGGACGCGGTTCAACGCCGCCATCCGGTCGAGCAGCGCGCGCCGGCCCGTGCCGCAGACGCCGTCGGGATTGGTCAGGTAGAAAACCGGGTCGCGGCCCGAGGAGAACCTCACGCCCTGGAAGCGCGAATCGAGGAAGCCGTTGCCCCAGAGCCGGGCGTAGAGCGGCTGGTCGGTGGGCTTCTTGGTTACGAGAACGACGAAGGACGGCAGGTTCTCGTTCATCGTGCCGAGCCCGTAGCTGACCCAGGAGCCGATGCTGGGCCGGCCCGCGATCTGCGAGCCGGTCTGGAAGAATGTCATCGCGGGGTCGTGGTTGATCGCCTCCGTCCACATCGACTTGATGAAGCAAAGGTCGTCGGCGACGCCGGCGAGGTGCGGCAGCAGCGAGCTGAACCAGGCCCCGCTCTGGCCATGCGGCGCGAAATCGAAATGGGAACCGGCCAGCGGCAGCACCGCCTGGTTCCCGCTCATCCCGGTCAGTCGCTGCTGGCCGCGCACCTCGGCCGGAAGCTCCTGGCCGTTTAGTTCGCGCAGCCGGGGCTTGTGTTCGAAGAGGTCCTGCTGCGAGGGGCCGCCGGACATGAAGAGATAGATTACCCGTTTGGCGCGGGCGGGCGCAGCGGCCCGCGCCGCACGGACGGCGTTCGGAAGCAGCTGGGCCAGCGCGATCGAGCCGAGACCGAGTCCCAGCCGGGTGCAGAACTGCCGGCGGGTGACGAAGAGAGGATCATTCGGATTCATGGAGGCAGGCCCGGTTCAGCGCAGGACGATGCTGGCATCGAGGTTGAAAAGCGCGGATGCGGAGGTCGTGGCGGCCGCGAGGTCGGCTTCGGGCAGGCCGGAATCGGCCGGGAGCCGGCCGACGCGAAGCAGCGCCGCCGCCTGCTCCGGGTTCCTGCGGAATAGATCGTGCTGCTCGGAGAAGAGCGCGCGCACGAGTTCCCGCTCACGCGGCTGGGGTGCCCGCGCGGTCACCGCCTGGAACAGCCAGGCAAGTCGCGCGTCGAGCGTTTCGCCGCCTTCGCGCAGCATGCGCATACCGAGGGCGCGCGCCGCCTCCACGAACTGGGGATCGTTGAGCAGGACGAGCGGTTGCAGCGGTGTATTCGTCGTTTGGCGACGGGCGGTGCATACATCCCGCGTCGGCGTATCGAAGGCCATCATGTTGGGTGGCGTGGTGGTGCGGCGCCAGAAGGTGTAGAGCGAGCGACGGTGGAGGCCCGGGCCTTCGTCCGCGCGGTACTCGGGCAGGAAGTTGTTCAGCGCCTTCCACATCGAACCGTCCGGTTGGTAGGGATGCACCGGCGGTCCGCCGATCTCGGGCCGAAGCAGGCCGCCAAGCGCCAGGGCGGCATCGCGCAACATCTCGGCGGAGAGGCGGCGGACGGGCCCGCGGGCGAGAAGGATGTTCTCCGGATCGCGCTGGCGCAGTTCCGGGCTGGCGATCGAGTCCTGCCGGTACGTGGCACTCAGCACGATCTCGCGACATGCCCGCTTGAAATCCCAGCCGTGCGCGATGAAGTCGCGGGCCAGCCAATCGAGCAGCTCCGGATGGGAGGGCAACGTGCCCTGAAGACCAAAGTTATCCGAGGACGCCACCAGGCCCCGGCCGAAGAACTCCTGCCACAGCCGGTTGACGAGCACGCGTGCGGTGAGCGGATGGCGCGCATCGGTCAGCCAGCGGGCGAGACCGAGCCGGTCCCGCGGGGCGTCGGCCGGCAGGGGCGGCAGCGCGTCGGGAGTGCTCCGCGCCACGAGATCGCCGGGAGCGTCGTAGGCGCCCCGCAGGAGAACCCGGTTGGGTCGTGGTGCCGGCATCTCATCCATGACCGCGATCTCGCTTACGCTCGTCATGACGTCGTTCCAGCGTTGGCGGGCCACCTGCAGCTCCGTTGTCAGGCGGCGCGCTCCCGGATCGACGGCGGAGAAGTAGTAGTCGCGGAGCCGGGCGATGTCCGCTGGCGAGCGATAGGCGGCGCGGTTGGCGAACAAAGCCCCCAGCGTCCCGGGGGAGTGCAAGTCGGCTGCTTCGACCGCCGTCAGCGCACGGCGGAAGACATGGATCTCGTCGACCGCCCCGCCGCGCAGGCCGTTGTCCCGGGTGCGGGCCCCGAACTCGATGTGTTTCCCAATCAGGAAATCGCGCGTGAGGCTGTCGCGGACCACTTCGACGTCGGCGAGTCGCCCGTCAATGTAGAGGGCAAGGCCGCTGGCTCGGCGCGAGCCGTCGTAGGTCACGGTGACGTGGGTCCAGTGGCCCACCGGCAGCTCGTTCCGCGTGCGGATGGAAATGCTGCGGCCGGGAAACTCGCGACTAACGGACCAGCGCAGTCGGCCGTCCTCCAGCAGCAGGTCGTAGCCGGAATATGGCGCATCGGTGGAGGAGGAGTTGGCGAGGACCACGGCCCGCGGGTGGCGTTCCGCCGGTCGCAGCCAGAAAGCAAACGACACCGGGTCATGGGCGTGCCGCACCTCGAAGTCTGGCAGCCGGATCGCATCGTCGCCGCTGCACCGCACGGCGTTCCCGCGCGGCCCGAGCGTGAGTTCGTTGCCAGCGCCAAGCTCGGCCGGTGGTTCTCCGGCAACCGTATTCCCGAGACGTCTGTCCTCCTCCTTGTCGAAGGTATAATGCGCCGCGAGGTCAGCGAAAACCGCCGGCGGGATGGTTGCAGGTGCGTTCAACCAGGCTTGGAACGAAGCTTCGTGCTGCCGGGGCCAGTCCCGCAGGGCGGCTTCCTGTTGCCGCACTGCGGATGCGTGTAGGCCGAGCGCGACTTCCTGTTCCGGCGTGGGCAGTGACAGCGTCGGGTAGGGCACGATGCGGCCCCGGTTCTCGTTGTTTCCGAGCAATCCAAACTCGTCGATGCTATTGAAGAACGCTCCCAGCGCGTAGTAGTCGCGGGCTGAAATCGGGTCGTATTTGTGGTCGTGGCAACGGGCGCATTCCATCGTCAGGCCGAGAAAGGCGGTGCCAAACGTGTGCACCCGGTCGCTCACACCCTCCTGCCGGAACTCCTCCTCGACGGATCCGCCCTCGCTCGTCTTCCGGTGGATGCGATTGAAGGCCGTCGCGAGCCGCTGGTCGCGCGTCGCATCCGGCAGCAGGTCGCCGGCGAGCTGCCAGGTGATGAACTGATTCCAGGGCAGGTTGGCGTTGAGCGTGCGGATCACCCAATCGCGATACGGCCACGCCTCGGTGTCGCTGTCGGCCTGATACCCATACGAGTCCGCGTAACGGGCGAGATCGAGCCAGGGCACCGCCATCCGTTCCCCGAAACGCGGCGAAGCCAGCAATCGGCCGACGACGGCGGCGTGGGCCGTGGGCGACGGATCCGCGAGGAAGGTGTCGATTTCCGCCGGCGTCGGCGGCAGGCCGGAGAGATCGAACGTGACACGTCGCAGCCAGCGTTCGCGCGATGCCTCGGGGGCGGGGCGGAGGGCTTCGGCTTCAAGCCGGGCGAGGACGAAACGATCGAGTTCGCCGCGCGGCCACGAGGCAGCCTGAACGACGGGCGCGGCCACGCGGTCGGGCAACGGCACGAACGCCCAATGGGGTTCGTACCCGGCCCCGCCTGCAATCCACCGGCGCAACGTTTCCTTTTGCGCCGCGGTGAGGGTCTTGTGCGACTCCGGCGGCGGCATCACTTCGTCGTCGTGGGGGCTCGTGATTCTCAGCCAGGCTTCCGAAGTCTCCGGCGCTCCCGGGGTGATCGCCCTCCGGCCGTCGCGCTCCGCGGTTGCGCCCTCGAAGGTGTCGAGACGCAGTTTTCCCTTTCGGTGAGCAGGGTCGAACCCGTGACAATGATAGCAATTCTCCGCGAGGATCGGGCGAACGTCGCGGTTGAAACTGACCTCCGCGGCACCCGCCGAGAGCGCGAAGACGAGAGCGGCAGCCAGGGCCGGCGTTTGCAGACGGGGAGTTCCGGGTCTCGGACCGACCATGGCGGACTTCGGATGGGACAGTTCGACCGCCCCATCACGGCCGCCCGGACTTCTTCTGCTTCTGCAACTCCGCGTTCGCCCGCCGCGCGTCCTGCACGCTCGTGCCCACGCTGGAGTCGCCACCGACGGCGAGGAACTGGAACCCCTGTTCGAGCCGCTGCTTCACGCCCGCGCCGCCGGTGAGCGTGCCGACGGGGACGCCGGCCGCCTTGCCGGCTTGGGCGACCTTCAGGATGGCGGCCTCCACCTCGGTATCGTTGAAGGGGAGTCCCATGGAAAACGCCAGGTCCGACGGCCCGACAAACAACCCGCTCACGCCCGGCGTGCGGGCAATCGCGTCGATGTTGTCGATTGACGCCTTGGTCTCGATCATGAGCCAGAGCAGCATTTCCCCCTTGGGATCGAGCGGCCAGACATCGGCGCGCTCCGCATACTCTGCGCCCGTCAGGCCCCAGTAGCGCGCCGGCCAGCCGTAGCCAACGCCGCGCAGACCTTCCGGCTTGAAGTCGGGCACGCCCCGCCGCTGCGGAAAGCGCACCGCGCGAACGGCCGCCAGCGCGTCCGCCTCCGTGTCGATGTGTGGTACCAGGACTCCGAATACACCGAGGTCGAGCACCTGCTTGATGACGAAGAGCAGCTGTTCGCGCCCCGCCGACGGCACGCGCACGATCGGCACGACGTCGGGCTGCAAGTTGCCCTTCTGGATCAGCTGGCGCTTGTCGGTCATGGCGAGGAGATAGCCCTCGAGGCGCGACACGTCGTAGGGCGAGTGCTCCAGGTCGATGATGACGAAATCCATGCTGCTCGAACCCACCGCGGCGCCGGTGCGCGTCGAGACGTTGTGCGAGAAAATGCCGAAGACCGGTTCCTTCTTCTCGGTGCGCTCGATCACGCGGTTGAGCCGGACGTCCTTGCCGGCGGTGTCGGCTGTCTGTGCCGCGGGCAGCGTCGGCGGAAGCACGCCGACCACGGTGACGAGGGCCAATGCCCTGCCTGTCATTCTGAGACGACGAACCAACGATGAACCGTGAGGTTGTACGGCGGCATGCACATTTCCCTGTCTGTCATTCTGAGGCTCGGCGAAGAATCCAGCCAGACGCTCGCAAGCCGGCGGAGGCGTGGATTCTTCGCTGCGCTCAGAATGACAGAGGGAAGGGGCGTGTTTCATGATAGTGGAAGAGTTGGGGCATGCGCTGGACGGGTAGGCAGTGTGATCGTCAACGTCCACTCTGCGCGGGCTTCGGCCCGAACGCGGCACGAATGAACGCCAGCACATCGCGTCGCTCTTCGGCCGCGATGACCTGTGCAAACGGCGGCATGCCCTTGCCGTCGATGCCGGCGGCGATCGTTGCGAGCAGGGCGTCGTCGGACTTGGCGAGCCGCGTGGGATCGCCCACGAAATCCGCCGCCGCGAATCCCGGAATTCCTCCGCCGCGACCGTCCGCCTGATGGCAGGCGACGCAAAACGTGAGGTAAACGCGCCGGCCCTCCTCGAGGTTGGGTGCCGCGTCGCGAGCCCTGGCCGGTTTGGCGGCGAGCAGCGGCTTGCTGATCGGTCCCTCGAAGGTGCGGCCCGAGTGCAGCCGGTTGACCGTGTAGTAGGCCAGGGGATTTGCCACCGGGCGGCTGTCGACGGCGCGCAGCGGTTCCGTCTCCAGTTTGTAGATATAGCCTGGATCGAGGGCCGACAGCACGAGCTCGGCGCGGCGACCATCCGCACTGGCGATCACCTCGGTCACGGCGATTTCACCCTGGTCAACGCGCGGGGATCCCGAGGCCGATTGGTAGAGGTAGCGAAAGCGTTCCACCCGATAGCTCTCACGACGCCCGAGGGCGGTACGTTCCATCGTCGTCGTGAACTCGAGCGCGAACCCGCGCTCGGTCAGGCGCATGGTGCGAATCTCCACCGGCGTTTCACCGGTCCAGACGAGCCGCTGCAAGCCGTCGCCGTTCGCCCAGCCGCGCGTGGTCTGGCCGAGGTAGAGGCTGCCGTCGGGTGCGAAGGCCAGGCGGTTGTTGCCCTGGCCGAGTCGTGTGCCTCTCAGCGGCGGGGCATCCCGGAAGTATTTCTTGCCGTCGCCGCCGGCGGGAATCGTGAGATTGTTGGCGCCGCTGTTCTTCAGGATCGCGTCGACTCCGGTGGCATCGCGCAGGAACGGAAACACCGCCCCCTGGTACTCGCCGGCCACTTTCTCCAGGTCGACGCGGCTGATCAGCTTGGTGAAGTCGCCAACGAAGACCTGCCCGGCGAACGGCCCGAACTTGCCGCCGGTGGTATCCCAGACCGGATCGCCCGGCGAGCCGCCGATCGAACCGTGCGGCAGCACCACGCTGGGCGGCGTGCGCATTTTTTCCAGTTCCTCGGCCGTGGGTTTACGGCCGCCGAGCTCCTCGGACCATTTCAGGCTCGCCGGGTGGCCGTAGAAGCGGCCGCGCTGCACGTGGATCAGCGGGCTCGACGCGATGTAGTCGCCCTGCTGGTCGGTGACGAAAACCTCGCCCTCCGGACTCACGCCGACGCCCGCGGCCTGGCGAAAGCCGGGCGCCCACGGCAGCAGCTTGCCGTCCGGCGTGATCTTGAAGACCCAGCCCTGCCAGCGTGCGGCGGACGGCTTGGCCTCGCGCGCGACCTTCGAAAGGTCGGTGGGCGTCCGCGGATTCGTCAGATTGAATTTTCCCGCCAGATCCGGGAGTCCGATCGCGAGGACGAAGTTGCCTTCCTTGTCCCGGCGCGGACCGAAGAGGAACTCGTGCCAGTTGTCGGTGACGCCCCACTCGGCGTTCACCGCCTCGTAGCGCTCGGCGACACCGTCGCCGTTGCCGTCGCGCACGCGCGTCAGCTCCGGCCGCTGGGCAACATAGATGTCGTTATCGGCGGCGACGAAGATCCCCATCGGTTCGTGCAGACCGTACGCAAAGCGCCGCCAGTCGAGTCTTGCCGGATCGCAGCTCCAGATTTCGCCGTGGCGGTTGGCGACGACGAGACGGCCGGTCGGGGAGAACTCCACCGCGGAGATCTCGGGCGACATCGCCGCCGGCAGCGTGATGGTCTCGAGGCGGTAGGCCTCGTTCGCGGCGGCGGAGCCGGACAGCGCGAGGGCCAGCAGGGTGAGGCGCAGATTCATGGCTGGGGCGCGTTGAACTCGATCTGCAGGGAGAACTCGCGGCTGCCCGGTGCCGTGAGGGCGGTGCGGGCCTCGTTCCACGCGCCGGCCGGGCTGGAGATTTTCGCCGTCGGCTGCGGCTCGAGCGCGTACGACCAGGCGTCGACGGCTGTATCCACCCGGAAAAGACGCACCAGCCCGCGGCCGTCGGCCGTGGCGCGGATCTCTTCCCGCACCGGCACGCCGTCGAGCAGGTAGTGGAACTCCACCGCGTCCGGCAGCAGGACGTAACCCTTGAACACATACTTCGGCTCGCCGCCCGCGCGGGTGAGCCGGAGTGGAAACCGCACGCTTTCGCGGTAGGCGATCGTGCCCTTCACTTCGGCGGGCTGATTGATCTTCGCCTTCCAAGTCGGTGCGAGGTCGACGAATTCGCCCTGCCACGCGTAGTTGATGCCGCCGCGGCCGGGATCGTAGCTGAAACCCAGGTTCGGCCCGAGGGCGACGGCGAACGACGAAGGCCCGCAGTCCGGCATCATCGTGCGGTGGACGAGCACCGTGCCGGGCGGTGGTGGGGCGGCGGGGATGGCGGCGGACAGACCGGCGAGGACGATCAGTCCCCGGCCCATGAGTTGGGCGGATCGCGCGGGGCGGACTCTCATGCCGAAGGACACGGACAACACGGAAGGAAGGAGTGGCGCGATGCGATCAGAACGTGCCCTTCACCCCAATCGCGAACTGCGTGCCATTGTTGTTGTCGACGCGGAACTTCGCGTACTCGGGCGTCTGCGGGCCGTAGGCCCAGTCGGTGAAGTATTCGTTGAAGACATTGCGCACGTTGGCGAAGAGGCTGAGCCGGGAACGGAAGAGATACTCGACGTTCAGGTCCATCGAGGTGCGGGCCTGCCGAAAGGTGTAGGCGCCTGCGCCCATCGTGGCCACGGGGGCCCTTTGCGATTCACCCTGGTAAGTCCATTGGGCCATCACGGTGAACGGCCGGCGGGCGAAGGTGAGGCCCCAGTTGAGCGACTCCGGCACGAAACCGCGCCAGTCCGCCTCGCTGTTGCCCTTCAGCTCGAGCTTGGTGCCGTTGACGAAAGCCTGGAACTGCCGGCCCCAGTTGCCGGCGAAGGCGAGGGAGTGCCTGACGTTGAATTCCATGCCGGACACACGGGCATCTCCGGCGTTGACCCGGGTGTTCAGCGTCCAGCCGAGGAAGCGCGGATCGAGGCCGAACTGCTCCAGGTCGGCCGCGGTGGCGATGCGGGCGATCGCGCCGAAGAAGCCGGAGATATCCTTGCGGAACGCGCCGACGCTGAAGAGGCCGCCGGCGTCGGTATAGTATTCGAAGGAGAGGTCGAAGTTGTCCGCGGTCCACGGTTTCAGTCCGGTATTGCGGATGCTGATACTGCCGGGGATGGCCAGCGGGTTGATCTCCAGGTTCACGTCGGCTTCGCTGATCGTGGAATTCGGGATGATTTCGGTGAAGTTCGGGCGGCCGTAGGTCTTCGCATACGCGAAGCGGGCGAGCAGTTTCTCCGTGGCGTTGAAGGTCAGGTGCGCGCTGGGGTAGTAGCCGTCGTAGGACCGCGACGCCCGGTAGCCGCGTTCCGCGCGGGTGAGATTGAGTTCCTGCATCGAGCCCACGTCGCCGGCCTCGGTCCTGCGGATCCGCGCCCCTGTGGTGGTGCGGGCGAAGGTGCCGTTGGCGTTGCGCACCCAGACCGCCGCGGGATCGAGGAGCGGGCCCACGCCGTCGGTCTCCGTCTTTTCGTAGCGCACGCCGGTCAAGAGCTGCAGTCGGTTCTGGAAGAGCCGCACCGTGCCCTGGACATAGCCGGCGGTTACCGTTTCCTCGATCGCCTCCGAGTTGGTGATGTCAGAGGTGCGATTCGCCACGTCCTGGGCGGGCGTGGTCGTGAAGAGCCCTGGGTTTTTCTCCCAGGCCTGATACGCAATCTTCGGCGAGGCCCAGGGGATGTTCCGGTCGGCGAATGGCGAACGGGTGGAGTAGATTTGCGCCGCGAACGGGGCGGGGGACAGGTTTCCGTTGATGCCGTTGTAGGTGTACGTGTACGTCGGCCGCCGGCTGTCGCGCTCCTGCGAACGATAGGCGCCGCCGAGTTCCAGTGAGGCGGGCATCGGCAGGAAGCCGAGGGCGCGCCGGACGCCGAGGTCGGCGCTCTTCATGATGTCGAGATTGTTGCGGACCTGCCCCGGCGTCGTGGTGTTGAGCTGGTAATTGTTGATGTCGTGCAAATCGACCTCCTGGTTGGCGGCGTTGAAGGCACGGACGGAGTCGAGCCGCGGGGCGCCGAGACCGTTGAAGACAAGGCGGACCGGCTGGGCCAGGGTGATGCCGAGGTTGAAAAAATGCGGATAGCTCTTGATCGAGTTGTTGTAGCCGTGGGATTTCGAGTGGGCCGCGCCGGCGATGATCCGCCAGGTGCCGTCCTCGAGCCGGTAGCGCAGGCTCTCGGACAGCAGCGTCTGCGTGATGTGGTGATGGCCGCCGGCCATCGAGACCACGCCGCGCCCGAAGGCGCCGTTGGTGCTGTCGGGCGTGAAGGTCAGCGGCGCGCCGCCCGCGACGGTCGAGGTGCCGACCGTGCCTGCGTTGAACGTCCAGTTGTAGTTGGCGTTGTCGTCGCGGAAGCGGCTGGCGAGCAGATTGAACGTGAGCACCGAATTCGGCGTGACGCGCCAGTCGATCTTGCCCGAGGCGGCCTGGCGGTGGATGTACTTCGGGGCGTCGATGAACTGGTAGGACTGCAGGTAAGGCCGCTCCGGGGTGGCGCCCGTACCGGTTCCGGTGCCGCTCCAGGTCATCGTATCCAGATCCTGGACATTGTAGGCGATGTTGCTGGCGGCGTTGAGGACGAAGCCGAGGTTCTCGTTCACCGGCTTGGAGTAGGTGACGTCGATGCCCGGGATGGCCTTGAACGTCCGCTCCTCGTAGGGGAACGGCGTGCGCTGCAGGGTGAAGTCTTCGCCGTTCATGGAGAGGTAGGTGCGATAGCGGAATTCGGCACGGTTCAGCTCGAACGCACTCTTGCTGATCATGTTCACCGAGCCGCCCATCGAGTCGGCCGGCGACGACGGCAGCGGCACCTTGGTGATTTCGACGCGGGCGATGCTGTTGATGTTGACGCCCTTGAAGTCGAAGGCGCGCGTGTTGCCGGCATTGGCGGCGTGCGCGACCTGCGCGCCATCCATGCTCACGTTGGTGAGTGCCGCGTCGAGGCCGCGGACCGCGACCTGGTTGGCGTTGCCGTCGCCGCCTTCGACGATGGTGATACCGGGGATGAACTTCATGAGCTCGGCAACATTGCCGGCGGTGACATCGCCGTGCGTGTCGGACGATACGACGTTCTTCAGATTGGCGGCAAAGCGCTGTTCATTGATCGCGAGCGCCTGGCCCTCCATCTCGCGCGAAGTGGCGACGACGAACGAGTTGAGTTTGACCACGCCCGGGTCGGCGCCGTAGCGGGCGACGTTGGTGAGACCAATGTTCAGCGTGGCGGGTTGGGCCGGCCGGATGTCGACCGGGCTCTGCTTTGGGTCGAGACCGGTGTAGACGACTTCGACGACGACGGAGCCGGTTGGTACGCCGGCCAGCGAGTAGCGGCCGGTTTCGTCGGTAAAGGCGACGAGGTCGGTGCCGCGGACCGTGACGCGCGCGTTATTGAGGTACTGGCCGGTGGCGGAATTCTGCACGCGGCCGGAAAGGGTGCCGGTGGCGGCGGCGGTGGTGGTGTCGGCGGCGTGCGCATCGGAGGTCGGCGCGAGTGCGAGGGCGAGCCAGGCGGCCAGGAAAGAGAGCAGGGTGCGGGGTTTGGAAGGCATGGTTTTCGGTTTTGGTTGCGGATCGGAAACAGGTCCGACCTCCCCGGTGCGTGGTGGCGCGTCGCTCACGGCGCGCTTGCGGCTGACGACGAGGGCGCCGGTGGCGGCGTCCTGTGCGGCTTCGAGGGCCGAGCCGGCGAGCATGCGGTCGAGCGCTTCGCGTGACGTGAACTCGCCGGTCACCGCGTTGGTCGTGGCACCGCGGACGCGATCGACCAGGTAGACGATCGGTGTGCCGGCGGCGGCGGCGAATTGCTTGAGCGTGTCGGCGGCGTCGCCGCGGGGGAGGTTAAACGTCCGCTTCTCAGCAGCGGCGGTCGCCGTGGTCGTCGCGCCAGAGACGGCGCTGCCGCAAAGGGCAACGACGGCGAGGGGCGCGGAGACGTGGGGTGACAACATGCGGAGGAGCAGAACTACTCCAGTAACGCAGCGGCGGACGAAAAGACCTAGTCGCGACGGAAAGATTTTTTTCCGCGGCGTTGGGGTAGCGCGGTGCTTCAGCCCGCGTTCAAAACTACCGAACGAGGGCTGAAGC
>CAMDOF010000165.1 GCA_945903465.1 Opitutus sp. GAS368 | reverse complement strand
CCGCCGCCCCGATCGCCTGCCGCCCGTCAACTCAGGGATCGCGCCCGCCACCCGCTTGGCTCGATCCGGTAAGGGTTCCGCCGCCACCGAGTTGTCGCTGGTCGGCTCGCCACGTGTTCGGGCGACCAGCGACGGTGACGGGCTGGTGGCGAGCACCGTTCGCGAGCTGGTCTCGAATCGGCGCGGTGGCGTGGGGCGTTGGGTCTCCGCGGCGAGGCGTTTCGTGATCGCAACCGCCGCTTGCGCGGAAGATCTCGCCGGCGTCAGCGGGAGTGGGTCGGCCCGGGCGCCGCCACCCGCGCGCTTCGGCCAAAGACGTCGCTCTGCCATCCATGGCTTGCCTCGCCTCCGGATCGATCTGCAAGGTGGGGGCGCATTTTTTTTCTTTCTAGTGCTCTCTTTCTTTATTCCTCTCACCCTATGAAAGTCCTGATCACCGGCGGCGGCGGATTCCTTGGTTCGCAGCTCTGTCAAAAACTTCTTCAACGCGGAGAGCTCACCGGGCCTTCGGGCGGCCCCGAGCAGATTTCCCAGATCGATTTGCTCGATGCGCAGTTTCATCGCCCAGTGGAAGATTCCCGCGTGCGGCAAATCAAGGGGGATATCAGCGATCGCGCCACGGTGATGGCGGCCGTGGGCCTGGACCCGGCCACGGCTATTTTCCATCTCGCTTCGATGGTTAGCGGCGAATGCGAAGAACGCTTCGACGATGCCTTGCGCGTTAACCTGGATGGCGGTCGCAATGTCTTCGAGGCTGCTCGGGCGGCCCCCGGTCGACCCAGGGTGATTTTCGCGAGCAGCATCGCTTGTTATGGTGGTGAGGCGATGGCGGATCCGAATACGGATCGCACCAAGCTGACGCCCCGCACGACCTACGGTATGACGAAAGCGATCTGCGAGTTGCTGCTCAACGATCACTCCCGCAAGGGGCATTTCGACGGGCGTTCGGCGCGTTTGCCCACAGTCATTATCCGTCCCGGAAAACCAAATGCGGCCGCCTCGAGTTGGGCGAGCGGGATGTTTCGCGAGCCCTTGCACGGTGCGGCTTGTGCATTGCCCGTGCGGCGCGAGCAGTGCCACCCGATGACCGGTTATCGGACGGTGATCGCTTCCTTGATCGCTTTACACGAAGTGCCGGAGGATCGCCTCGGCGGCGATCGCGGCTACGTGCTCCCGGCCCATCGCGTGACGCCCCATGTGGCCGAGTCGATCCTTCGCCAGGTCGCGCAGGAGCGGGGGCTTAGGCTCGGTCCGATCGTCGACGCCTTCGATGCGCGCATCCAGGGGATCGTGAGCAACTGGCCCGTCAGCGTGGACGGCGCCCGGGCCACCGCGCTGGGGCTGCCATCGCCGCCGCCCCTCAAAGAAATCGTTGAGCAGTACCTCGAGGATTTCGGCCCGCCGGCGAGCTGAGGCGAGCTCGCGCGGCGTGCCTGCCTCCAACGCTTAATTACTTCTCGTTCCCTTTTCGATCCTGCGCCTCGTCGTCCGTCAGCAAAGAACTCTGGGCCGCGAGCCAATCGTCGTGAAGTTTTTGCAGCCGTTGCACAACTTCCGGATTTTGACCGGCGAGATTGCGGGACTCGGTGACGTCGGTCGCGAGGTTCGCGAGGAAAAGCTTTTTGTCGACAGTTGTGAGGTTCGTCGCCGGGGCCTCGCTCACGTTGCTGATGAGTTTCCAATCGCCGGCCCGCACCGCCCATTGGGCGCGCGCGCCACCGCCCCCGACGAGCCAGTGAAGAACGGCGTGGGGGCTGGGGGCGTTGGCCGAGCGCAGCACAGGCACGAGGCTTTTGCCATCGAGGTCGGCATCGATTATCTTAACGCCGGTTAGCTCCGCCAGGGTCGGCAGCCAATCGCAGGCGTGGGCGATTTGGTCGCGGACGGCGCCAGCGGGGAGCTGCCCGGGCCACGCCACAATGCCGGGGAGGCGGATTCCCCCCTCAAAAAGACTAAATTTTTGTCCGCGGTAGCGGCCGGCGCTGCCGCCACCAAAATGGGCGCGCTCCTCGGTGGAGTGGCCGTTGTCGGATTGAAAGACGACGATGGTTTTTTCACGGAGCCCGAGGTCCTCCACTTTTTTGAGGAGCGCGCCGATGCGTTCGTCGCACGAGGAGAGAAACGCCGCGTAGAGGTTACGGGGGTAGGGGAGATGGTGGTAACGCTCGAGCCACTTGGGGTCGCCTTGGTAGGGGTAGTGCGGCATGTTGAGTGCGAAATAAATGAAGAAAGGTTGGGCGCGGTGCTTGCTCATAAACGCCGTGGCTTCCTCCAGCATCATATCAGCGAAGTGTCGCCCAGGGCGTTGAATTTCTTGGCCGTTCAAATACAGGTCGTGGCGATTCGGCCCCTGCCAGTAGAAAAAGTGGGAGAAATTGTCGATGCATCCACCCATGTGGCCGAAGGAGTGGTCGAAGCCTTGGGCGTTCGGCATGGTCTCCGGCCGATAGCCGAGGTGCCATTTTCCAAAGTGACCCGTGGTGTAACCCGCGGCCTTGAACATTTCGGCCATCGTGACTTGGGCGGCGGGGAGGCCTTTCCCGCCTGGTTGCGAGCTGGCGTTGCCGGTCAGGCCCGCGCGGAGTGGATATTTTCCAGTCAGCAAGCCGGCGCGCGCAGGAGAGCACACCGGCGCGGCCGAGTAGAACTGGGTGAAGCGCACCCCGCGGGCCGCGAGGGCATCGATTGCTGGGGTCTCCAGATCTTTGGCCCCGTAGCACCCAGCGTCGGCGGCTCCTTGGTCGTCGGTCAGAATCACGATGACATTAGGCGGCGGCGTCGCCGCCAGGAGGGGCGTGACCAGGGCGTTGACCAAGGCGAGCCAGACCAGGGCGTGGGTGGTGGCGGGGTGGCGTGGCATCATAAGAGTGCGAGCGGGTTGCTGGTGATCGGCTCTGCCGTGGGAGTTTTGATTGCGGCGGTGTGCGCTCAGCTCCCTTCAGCGGACAAGTATTTCGCGCTCGGTGGCGTCCATCTCCTGCTCCCAAACCGCAAGTTTTCCCTTGAGTTGTTTCACGAGTTCGGGGTGCTGGTAGCCGAGGTTGGTGCGCTCGCCGATATCGGCTTCGAGATCGAAGAGGAGGTCCATGGTATTTCCGTCGTTGAGGTATTTCCATTTGCCTTGGCGGATCGCGTGTTGCTTCCGGTTGGTGCGATCGATGCGCCAGAAAAAGGTGCGTTCGCGCGCGGGTTGGCCCGTGAGCAGCGGGGTGAGGTCGATGCCGTCGAGCGGTTTGGTCGCGGGCAGGGAGACCCCCGCGGCGCGTAGAAACGTCGCGTGGAGATCCATCGTGATGCCCATTTGTGCGGTGACTTTACCCGCGGGCAGTTGCGCGGGCCACCGCATCAAACAGGGCACGCGAATACCACCCTCCCAGAGCGTTGCCTTGTGGTGAAAGAGCGGCGTGTTGCGGGCCCAGCGCTCGCCCCCGTTGTCACTGGAAAAAACAACCAGCGTATTTTGCGCAATGCCTTGGCGATCCAGTTCAGCGAGAATTTCACCAACCCCAGCGTCGACTCGCTCGAGCATCGCCCGGTAAATCGCGCGCGTGCCGTTGAGCATGTTTTCTTTGGTGACGAGGGGAGTGGCGGGAGCGTCGGGCGCTTGAAATGGGCCGTGGACGGCAAGATGCGGTACGTACAGAAAAAACGGGTGCTTCGCGTGGTCGCGGACGAATTTTACGGCGCGCTCGTTGAGCAGGTCCGTGAGGTAGCCTTCGCGTTGCACCGGTTGGAGTCCTTCGCGCAGGACCGCCGTGCCGTCAAAATAGACGTGGCGGTAGTAGTCGGCGTGGCCGGTAAGCACCCCGAAATATTCGTCGAAGCCCCGCCTCGTGGGGTTGTATTCATCGCGGTAACCGAGATGCCATTTCCCGAAAATACCCGTCGCATATCCGGCGTTTTTTAACCGCTCCGCAATGGTCGTTTCTCCAAGCGGCAAACCGAGGCTGTGGATGTCGGGTTCAGGCACCCACTCACCTCTTACCCGCCGGAATTGCTCGACCATATATCCGAAGGCAAACTCGAGCCCCACCCGTTGCTGCCATCGTCCCGTGATGAAACCGCAGCGGGTCGGCGAGCAGACGGGCGCGTTAGCGTAGAAGTCGGTGAACTTCACGCCTTCCGTTGCCAACCGGTCGATGTGGGGCGTTTTGATGTCGGGCGCCCCCATGCAACCGAGATCGCCGTAGCCCATATCGTCGGCGAGAATAAAGATGATATTCGGCCGCGCACCCACCGCGGTAAGTTGCGCGGGCAGCCGCGCCCCTCCGAGAGCGAGACCGAGCAGCGCGAGGACGTTCCAGGCAGGGCGCATCCGCCGGAAATACGGTGAGGGGTTTTTCATGGGGAGGCCAACGGGCATAGTCCGCTCGCCGCCTTATCCAGCACGATCGAGCGGCGGCGTCCAGCCTTGCGTGTGGCGCGGGTCTCCCCTGCGCGGCTTCTGCGGGGGAACGTCAAATCCTTCAGCGTCTTCGCCGAGCGGACTTCGCCCATCGCCCAGCTGGGGAGCCCTCCGGCTGGCCCGGCACCCACGGGCCGCTCCGCCCAACTCCCCCCAGCTCGCGGGGCAGGTGCGCGCTTCCCGTCGGCGCGACCTCGGAGCATTTTCTCCGTTTTCTTTTGCGGAGCTTTCAGGCCTCCTTAAAAACCACTCCGTATGAGAATCACCGGTATCGCCCTCGTTCCGCCACCCACCGCCGCCGATTGCCCGAAGGTTACCCCAGAATTACTGGCCTCCGTGCTGGCCCGCTACTCTCGCAGCAACGAGGGGATTGCGGCGATTTTAGCCAAGGTCGATTTGGCGAATCCGGACGCATCGATCGATCGGATCTTGAAATTTGTGGACTATGGTCATGCGTCGATTGGGGGGTTGACCGGCGGTCTGGCCGTGGCGCTCGATGATATCTCGATGTGGTTGGCTTTTAAAATATTTGAGATTGCGCAGATGGCGGATGGGCAGGAGTCGAGTACGCGCTACATCACGATGGATGCTGCCAATGTGCCCTCCGCGGAGGAACTCGGGGTGCCGCCGGACCTGGCGTCGCGGTGGCGGGAATTGGTCGCGCGGGGTTTTGCCGCGTACCACGCCGAGTATCTGCGGCTGGATGCGTTGGCCGTGGCGGAGCCCGAGCGCGTCCGGTTGCCAGAGGGCGCGAAGCCGGCGGTCGCCGCTCGCTTGCGAAAAAATTACGCCTTGGATCGCGCGCGTTACTTCATTCCTTTCGCGACGCGGACGAACCTGGGACTGGTGCAATCGTCGCGGATGTGGGCGACCACCGTGAAGCATCTTGACTCTTTGCCGCAACCCGAGGCGCGGACGGCGGCGGCACTCATTCGCGCCGAACTCCTGAAACAGTCGCCGCGGTTGATGCGTTATAGCGTGGCAGAGAAATCATTTGAGGATCAGGCGCGGCAAGAGTTCGCAACTTCGCTGGCACTCGGGCACGAGCGTCTCTCCTTGGCCCCACTCGCCGATCAAGTGTGGGTGCACGTTGATCGAGCGACCTCGCCGTTTTTGCAGGAAACCCAATCGGTCTCCGAGGCCTTGCGCCACCGGGCGAATCGCTATGGGCAACAGGGTACCACGACGCGCCGGATGCGCGTGGCTTTTGCCTGGAACAATCTCGCGCTGGCCGAACTCCGCGATCTCAATCGCCACCGGACCGGCCATCGCTTCACACCCCTAATCCAGGCGGGCTTTTACCTCCCGCCGGAAATCCCCCGCGAGCCCCATGCGGCCTTGTTGTCAGATCAGTTGGACCTCACGCGCGAGCTGTTGAATCGGGGCTCACCCGCCTACCTTTATTCACTTTTGCTGGGCGCGCAGACGCCTTTCGAGCATACGACGCAGGCGGATAAATTCATCTACGAAGCGGAATTGCGCACCGGCCTGGGCGCTCACTTCCGGTACGCGGAGCACTTGAGCGCGGCACTGCGGGAGTTTTTCAACCAAGTCCCCGAAGCCCGCGAGTGGGTCGTGGAAGGCACGGCTGAGCCAGAGTAATTTAAAGTTGAATTGTGAAAATCACGGTTGCGGTGAGCGCCCCAGCGGGCACTAATGTTAGGCGCTTTTAACGCCATGAAAAATCTCTCACATCTGTTGGCCTGCGGGTTGTCTCTGGGCGCGCTGGGTGGATGGGCGGCGGATGCGACCAGCACCTTGGATTACACCCAGCGGAACACCGAGTTTGCGCCGGGGGCAACCCCCCCCGTCACCGCCGAGAAGCAGACGCCGCAAACGCAAGTGAACGAGGGCGTCCAGGCGAAGCGTTTTGACAAGACCGTGGTGGCCAAACCCATGGCGGTCGTCGGTGAACGCCGTGCGCCGATTGAGATGAAAGAGTCCCGTGGGAAGGTTATCATTGAGAAAGAGACGCGCCGGCCGGAGAAGATTGTGCCGCCGACGAGTGCGTATAACCAACGCATGGCTCCGATCGCGACCGGTACCGATACGCTGCGACCGCCTCTGGTGGCGAAATATCAAGATAGTCTGAGCGCGGCGAGTACGACGAATATGGCGCGATTCCCCGCCATGGATCGAACGGCGACCGCCACGATTAACCGCTTCGTTTTCCGGAAGAATCCCGTGGAAGCCGCCGGCTCTGGGATCGCCTCGGCGGTCACGCCGGCCGCAGGTGGTTCGGAGATTCGGAAATGAACTTTAGCCCGCGCCTTTTTCTATGAGCCGTTTCAGAGTCCTCCAGTTTAATATGCAGTTTGGCCAGATCTGGGATGAAACCTATCCTGATCGCGCACCCATCCGGCTGGAGTCGACGCTCCAAGAGATTCGCTCCCATAATGCCGATATCATTATGCTGCAGGAAGTGGAACATGCTAAGATCGGCGGCGCCCAGGCCCTCGTGCCGCCGAACTTTGCCCAGTTACAGGCCGAGTTGAGCGGGTACTCGAGTTACTTCAGTTACCCCAAAGCCGATCCACGGGAGTTGCCTTTCGGCTTGGGCTTGGCGATTTTCTCACGCTCCCCGCTAGAGGATTTATCGCGGATCGAGATTCCTTCGCCCTCCATTGAATTTGAATTCTTAGGTAAGAAACTGACTCCAACCGATCGGTTGTTAATCGGTGCGAAAACAACGGTCGCCGGTCGCGAGCTCCATTTGTTAAATACCCATCTGCTAGCGTTTTTTATGCTGGGGTCGAGTAGTACCAACCATCCCTTTCAGCGCTGCCTCGTGGCAGAGACGTTGTCCGCGATCCGGGGAGCAGCGATCCTCTCGGGAGATTTTAACGTCAGCGATCACGCATCTCTGATCAGCCAGTATGCGCTGCACGGCTTCTCGACGGTCCAATCGGCGTTGCCCACCTGGCGCCGGCGGCCCTTGGTGCTCGATCATATTTTTTTCAACGCTCCTTTGCGCTGCCTCGATCACCGCGTGGTCCCGACTCCAGCGAGTGATCACCACGCGCTCGTCGGAGATTTTGAGTTCGTCTGACCGGCGGCCCCCACGGCGCTCAATTACTTGCGGCCGCCCCCAAACGCTTTCCGCGCACGTTCCTTTTCACTTTCGCGGTCATCGTCAAGCCGGGCCCGTTCGCTGCCGAGTTGCGATTTGATTTTGTCAATCTCTTCCGGCTTCTGGGCGGCGAAGGCTTCGTCCAGCTGCTTCTTGAGAAAGATTTCCCGTTCCGCCCACTTGCCTTTGTACACGCGGTCGATCTCCGCCAGCTGGGCTTTTTGACCCGCGGTCAGTGGTCCCGCCGAGGGGTCGGACTTGGCGAGACGCTCCATGGCTAGTTCGTAGGCGCTTTTCATTTCAGGAAAGAAACGGGAGAATGAGCGCCGTGGAAATCAGGAAATAATAAAAAACGTAACTGCTCAGGTCGATTCCCGGCCATCACGAGCACCGATCACCTCTGGCGCGTTGTCCAAAGGGGTCCGCCCATAGTGGTCCGCCCATAGTGGTCCGCACAGTCCCCTGTGCGGCTCCGAGTCAGGAGACACCCCTGCTGTTCTGCGTCGGGCTATTCCCTGAAAACGGATGCCGTTTTTTTCTCAATGATGGCGGCCGTGATCCCATAATCTCCGGGCCAAGCGTGGTGCAAAATAGATTCATGCTTTCTCCGACCTCTGCGCGGTGTCCCGTCTCTGCGGTGCAACCTTCAGTGCAGGCGCCGCCTCATCGCCGACGTCCTCGTCGCGTCTCGCTCGTCCCGTCTCTGCGGTGCAACCTTCAGTTCAGGCCCCCAGCCTTTGACCCCGCAGAGACCCGGCAAAAACGCCGAGATTACCCAAGGCAGTTTGGCAAAAAAATGGGGGGGCAGAAAATTCCGGTCAGAGGTTGCAGAATTTTTCTGACCCCATCTTTCTGCCAAAAAGAGTGGCGGTTTAAGCCCAAGCCCCAACTAGGCCGGAGGATGGGGGCATTATTCCTCTGTCCCCATTCCTCTGTCATACCGCGCGCTCCTCCCATTTATCATGAATCAATCTTCCGAGAATATCGTGACGCGCTCCACCCTTCCGCACAGGGGACTGTGCGGACCACTTTCGCTGACATCCCCGGCGTTCTTGCGCGCGGTGAAGATAGTGGTCCGCACAGTCCCCTGTGCGGCTCTGAGCCAGGAGACATCCCCTCCGCACAGGGGACTGCGCGGACCACTTACGCCGACATCTCCGGCGTTCTTTGCGCGCGGTGGAGCTATCGCGGCGGATGGGCAGAACACCTGGGGCCGTCTTCGTTGCGGAACGGGTGCATCTCCGAGTCCAGCACGAAAGCTTGTTTCTGTTCGGACTCGGCCCACTCACCTTCAGCGTTCTCCTACCTGAGCAGTTACAAAAGAGGCAGGGTTCCGAAGAACCCCGCCCCGTGTGAATCATGTTCAAAACTCTGCCAAGTGGTTTAAAACCGAACCGTCGTCGAAAGGAGCCAGTTGCGCCTCGGTGACAGGGCGAACGAACCTTCTGAATACACCGCGTCCGTCACGTTGTAGAGCCCGAACATCGTGTTGAGCTTGAAGCCCCCCACGCTCCACGGGTAGTTGGCCGTGAAGTCAAACACCACGTAGTCGCCGGCCTGATAGCCACCGTCCAACGGATTCCAGTCCACGCTGCGGCTGACCACCGTCTTGGAGGAATAGCGCATACCGGCACCGAGGCCGAGACCGCGCACCGCTCCATCATTGAGCGTATATTTGCCGAACACCGTGAACTTGTATTCCGGCACGTTCTCGATGCGCGCGCCGTAGTAAATGTCCGACGCAACCTTGGCTGCCGCCGAGGAGGCATTGTAGGCCGCCGAGCCGGGCTGGTTGCGCGTTTTGTCGTATACCGTTTTCGCGGTCCACAACCAAGAGCCGTTGACCACGGCCTGGAAGTTCGTCGTCGGGGACCAGATGACTTCGCCTTCCGTGCCTTCGATGCGGTTCTTCAGGTTGGTCGTGCGCCACCGAAATACGCGGGTGTTATAGCCCACGCTGCCGGGCGCGAAGAGCGTGGTGCTGAAGTTGAGCGGCTCTTCCAAATTCGACTGCTTGGCCGAATCGTCGAGCATCTGGTTCGTGCGCTCGCCGCGGAATAGCGAGACCGTGCCGACGACCTTGTTGTTCGCCGACTTCATCTTCGCTCCGATTTCCCAGTTCATGCCGGTCTCATCCTTGACCGGGTCGTACGCGCCGCGGCCCCGCGCGATCTCCACGAACTGATTCACCGAAGTAACCTTCGTGCCCAGATACTGGAAGGAACCGCCATTCTGATCGAGGGCACTTTGAATGACCGACAGTTCATTGCCGACAAAGACACCGCCCACGTTGCTCACGTTGAATTGGAAAGTCTTGGATACCGAGGCGTAGAGATTAAGCTCCTTGGTGACCGCGAAGGACACGCCGCCCATCCAGGCATCGCCCTTTTTCTTATAAACCCGTTGAGTCTTGATATAGTTGGCGCCATAGCCCCACACGTCCGGCGGATAGGTCACCGGATCCTTCCACGCATCGACCGGCGTGATAAACCACGGGTAGTTCGGCACCAGATTCTGGCCCACTTCCTCAAAGGTCTGCCGGCGGTAACCCGCAATGACATTGAGACGATCATCCATGAGCGCCGCCTGGTAATTTAGATACGCCGCGGAGTTGCGGGGTTCGTAGCCATCAAGCCAGACGCGGTTGAGCGGGAAGAGCTTGTCGATCGTCGGGAAAACTTCGAATCCGGGATCGAAATCGCTGTAAACGGCCTTCACGAGCTTGATCTGGCCGTTCCGGTCGCGGACGACTTGGTTGACGGTCGGCACTCCGGTGTCGTGCCCGCGACCTTCACCCACGAGATTATCCGCCACCTGGGTACCGCCAGTCGTGCCGTAACCGGGATTGGCGACCGGGTTCGTCGCACCGGGCACCTGACCGTAGTAGGGGTTAAATCGGTTGTCGTTGCCGAAGAAGTTTTGTAACCACTTCGCGCGGTTGTACCCGACCAGGACCTTATTTTTGATGCCGGCAAGCCCGAACTTGAAGATCAAGTCCAGCTGGTGCTGGTTGGTCTTTCGGTAGTAGCCAGAGGTGGCACTGCCCGCGACGTTCCAGTGGACGCCATCTGCGAAAGGCGTCGTGATTCCTTCGATGTTATTGAAGCGGCTGTTGTCATTCTGCATGACGTAACGACCCTCAAGCCAGTCGAACGGCGCGAAGTCCACCGTCGTCGTGAAGACATCAACGTCGTTCATCGTGCGTGCACCACGGCTGGTGTAGTTAAACGCCTCGTCCTTGATGAACTGGCCCCGCGCATTCGTATAGTACGCACCGCGTTCGACGCCCGTATAGGCGGGCAGCCCGAAGTTGCCGGTCGCGAGACGCTTGTTATTAATGTAGGTCGCATACGCGAGGCTGGGCGTGTTCACGGAGTTGGCGACCTTGGCGCTGCCGACGGCCGCAGCCTTCCAGCCCGCGAAATCGCTCCAGATCCAGTCATAGTCGTTCTGGTTGAAGCTCTCTCGGAGATATTCAAGATCAAGGTTGATCTTCAGTTTGCCACTTTCGAAGGGCAAGATCGTCAGGCTCGGCGTCAGATTGATGTTCTTGCGGAACTCAAAACGACGCTCACCCGGCGTATCTTGCCAACCGCCAACCATACGGAACGCCGCCTTTTTACCGAGCACGACGTTGACATCCGCCAAGACCTTTTCCCCATTCTCGTCATTCAGAGAATATCTGAACGTGTCCGGGATCTTCACAAACGAAGGCTGCTTCGAGATATAATTGACCACGCCACCGGGAAAACCTTGGCCGAAGAACACAGCCGCCGGGCCCTTCACCACTTCGATGCGATCCACGCTATCCATATTGTAGGAAATATAACGGAAAAGGCCATTGCGCATGATGGTGTTCATGGCAAAGCCGCGCATCGTAAACGCGCCTTGCGCCGTCGCTTCGTTGCCGGGGCGGCGCATCGCATAGCGGGTATCACCCGAGGCCGACGACGTATATCGCAGTAAATCCATGAGCGAACGCGCATTGGTGTCGTCGAGGAACTCACGCGAGAGCACGGATATCGCCATCGGCACTTTCTGGATTTCCATGCCGATACGGGTGGCCGTGGCGGCATTGGTCTTCAGGTAGCCGAAATCCTTGTCGCTTGTCACCTCGAAGGCGGAGAGCACCACGACGGAAGGATCGCGCGCGGCCGCCGGAGCCGTGGCTTCTGCGGGGGCCGAGGCGGCGATCGGTACCGGGGCTGGGGTGGCGGCTGACGCCCGCGCGGGCTTCACCGCGAGGCGGGCCTCGATTTCGGCAAACCGCCGACGCAGGTCCGCATTCTCCTGTCGGAGCGCATCATTTTCCTGCCGGAGGGTTTTCGCGTTGTCATCTGCGGCCGCTCCAAAGGAGGCGGTCAGCGCAAACAAAAGCGCAAAACAGGCGGCCAAGCGGTGCTTCGTCCTGTGAATGAGAGGGGGATTAGGGTTCATGATGTTAGTGTTTATTGGGTGGAGTCCAAAGGAGGAGGGGTCAGCCGGAAGCGGGTGTACTGCCTTGGCGGCAGCAGGTCCGGGATTGGCTCAAAACGCCGGTGGGAAGGGTCGGGGCTTAACTGAGTGGGAAGAAAATCGAAGGCGTATTTCCGAAACCCAACGAAAATAAAGGGACCAAGGCCACGAGCAAACTATCTTTTTACGCTCAAGAACCAGCTTCTGCAAGTCGTTGTTGGGCATATAAAACTGTTTCTTCCAGTCGGGGCCAAAACTTGTTTTGGTGGGGAGGCGCTTAAGAAACAACATTCGTAAAACGCTCCTGAGCAACATACGGGTGGTTTAAATCCTCAGGAAACTGGATTTGCGGGTTGAGGGGCTTAAGAGGATGAGTAGGTGGGATTTGGATGAGTTAGCCGTCAATGACTCGATTTTGAGAAGGTGGCGGGGTCGGATGAGGCTGGATCTTTGCAGCTGCGGCGAAAAGGTGCGAGCGGCCGCGTGAACATCACTAAAATTGGGCGATTTGAAAACCACGACGTCTTTTTTAGAAAGCCGATGGTTGATGAGCGCGCCCGGCAGAGCGAAGAGGGCGCCGCGAGAGTGCTTCAAGCCACGCTGGGATTTCTCGGCTTTCGCGCAGATACGTTCGAACGGATAGGCCTGCACTCAATCGACGCATTGCCCCGCCGAGATCCGCCTGTTTGCTCTGCGGAGCTGCCCGTCGGAGGAATGTCGGAATGGGTCGGCTTGTTAATGAGAAGCTCCTGCCCATACGTGATAAGTCTGCGCATCATCGACAGGGTATCCGCCGGGGACGTCGCCCCCGGCGGATGTGCAATCAGCCCGACGACCAGCGGCGATTGTGCCCGCCCCGTCTCTTGTATCGAGCTCTGTCGACCGCTCGTTTCCCGGCGAGATCGCGCCGTTTGATCATCTCTTGTAACGGCTCTTGCTCCGGCTTGAATCGCTTCCCGTAGCCTGGATGAGCCGTCCGCCAAACCTGCACGCGTTCAACGTTTTCCGGCCCGCGGAAGTAGTCGCGATTTTCGGGACGAAAGAGCCAGCGTGCCTGACTCGCTGCCTTGCTCGCGTGGCGGCACGGTGGTGCCGCGCCATCACGCTGTCCGGGCGTGGTGGCGTCGATCGGGCTGAAATAATTGACTGCAGTGGGAGCATTTGCGGTTGGGTATGATTTTCACACCTCGCCCCAGCCCGCGTCCTTCGCTCGGCGACAATCACTGGTGCGCCGCACCTGACGGCAATTCACGAGGGAAGAAAATCCAGCGGACGAAGAAGAATTTTTTTGGATGAAGTTTCGGCAGAATAGGCTCAAAACCAATCGTCACTTTCAAACCGCCGGAGAAAAACCAGTTTCATCCCGCCGCTGCCATCGCAGAAGCACGCCGGACATTTTTCGTGACTGCCGGCACCACAGAAAACCTCCAAGCGCCGCCGCAAGGCAGACCGCGCCCGGTGCAACGCAACATCCAGCGTGCCGACTTTAATCTTCAGATCACGGCTAACCCCAGTCTTCGGTTCGCCATTCAGGTCGATCCGCCGGATCAACTCCGCATAACGTGGCTTCAATCCCGGCAGCAACCCGCGAAAGCACGCGCAGACTGCGTCGCTCCAGGCTTTCGGCGGCGCGGCGATGTCTTCCCCGGCGGCACGCATGTCGCTCCCAAGGCGATCCGTTCGTCGCTGGTTGGAAGATTTCTGGCGGTAATGGTCCGCGATGGCGTTGCGGAGAATGCGATAAAACCAGGGCACCGCTTTCTCGCCGCGGTGCCGTTGCGCGCCGGGTTGCAGCGCCTTGAGCACACTCTGCTGCAACAGATCCTCGGACCTGCTTCACTCCCCGTGCGTGCGGTCAGGAAGCGCTGAAAGCGTGCGCGCTCGGACGCGATGGCGTCGATCACGTCGTGAGATTGGAGCAATTTTTTATTAGCGCGCGCCGATTCCGCTCCCGCTGAACGCTTCAAACGCGCGCATCCCTCATGAAATCCGCGAATGAACCCCTGAGTCGCCGCGACGATTGATGCAGCCCGCGCTGAACCCTGATGTGGCGCGACGGAGGTCAATTCCCGAAGAGGGACACACCGACGACGAACCAGGCGCAGCAGACAATGCCAGCGCCGAGCGCGATGAGTCCGAACCCGCGCTTGTGGTCGGTCTGCAGCCATATCCAGATTCCGGATGCGACCATCACAAGAAGCCCCGCAGCGACCGCATCCATCGAAAGCGCCCACAGCGTCGTCACGAGCCAGTCCCGGTTGTTTTTCGGGTCGTTCATTCGGACTCCCGTGAACAGATGCAACGCGCGGGCGATGCCGAGCGTGTTCTGCTGCGTGCGCTCCACGGTCGCGGTTGCGGTATTTAGATCCACGCGGACCTCCGTCTGAATCCCCGGCCGCGCGACGCGAAAGTCGAATCGGCCGGCATTGCTCGTCGTGCCGAGCCACTGGATTTCACCTTCGATCTCGAGTTGGCGCATCAGGTCGCGCGCCTCGGTGAGCGGAGTCCCCGATCTTGAAAGGATGACGCGATGCTCCGACTTGGAGGTCGTGCGACTGCGTTGGAAATCGGCCATGCCCCACATTCCGTGGTTCAGGAGCAGGCCGGTGATCGCGAACAGCCAGATGAAGAATAGAAAGTAAAGGCCGAGGTAATAGTGCGTGCGCGCATTCCATTTCGCAAACCGACGGGTCGGCGTTAGCGGCGTCACTTCAGGCGATGAGGGCATAGATCAAGCCACCGAACGAAAGTGCCCCCGCAGCGAGAAGGCTAAGTCCAACCCGCCGATCCGCCTTCAAGACAGCCCAGAGGTAGATGCCACTGACGGAGACGAACAACAGCAGGTAGACGGTCGCGTCGGCCAGCCACCGCCACACCTGCACGTGAAACGTATTGCCGCGGATGGCCACATTGTGCGGCCCGGGCATCTTGTGCAGGTAAACCATGGCGTCGGCGATGCCCGTCGCGTTTGTTGCGATCGACGCCGTGCGCGCCCCGACATTCAGTTCGACCGCGGTTTGTCGGCCCGGCTGCGTGACCGGCAGCACGAAGCGGCGATCCCGGGGGATGTAGCGAACGAAACCGATTTCGCCTCGCACGTTCAACCTGTCGAGGACCGAGCGCAGCGCGGCAATTTGCTCATGTCCCTTTGCGCTTTCCACATTTTCGGGGAACACCACGTCGGTCACAATGCGAGTGGCCGGAGCTTGTTTCGCGCCCGGAATCCAGGAATGCACCAGGAAGAAAACGCTCACCGAAAAAATCACGATGAATGGGCTGAGGAACAAGCCAACATTCAGGTGCAGATTTCGAAGTGTGGGATAGGCGCTCAAATCAGACTGTGCCGAGGAGTGCAACAAACCCAGGGAGCCTGCAACGACAAAAGCACTTCCCTGCTAACGACAATTACACTTCCCTACGCAAGCGTGCAGGCAAGGAGGGAGCGTAGCTCCTGCAGGCAAAGGGATGGAGGGCGGCGATCCGATGGGGTAGGTCCGCTGATTGCCATGTCCGCGTCGAGAGATCGCCGCGCACGGCGGCGGGATGACCCCTCTGCCATGGCGTCGCGATCCAACGATACGGCGCAGCCACCGGGGTTCGCCGCGTCCGGGCGATGGCGACCTTCCCTCCGACGCCTTTTGGCGCGCTTGCCGCGTCCGCCCAAGACTTGCCGGCTTCTTTCAACGCGGCGTCCGCCGCCTGTTGCCACCGCGCGCACTTGATTTCGGCGATCTCCGTGGCGGACATTTCCGGTGACAACGCCAGATGGGCGGGTTGGCGTGCGCTCGCCGTGACCGGCGCGCTGCGCGGTGGCAACGGCGAGTCGAATGCCGGTGGAAACGTGCTCGACAATCAGCACTAAGTGCAATGGATTGCATGGAAAATCATCTACGATGCCATATATGGCGTTTAATCATGCGCTCCTCAC
>CAMDOF010000164.1 GCA_945903465.1 Opitutus sp. GAS368 | reverse complement strand
CGCAGGACCTGCAGCGGCACCTTGGCGGGCTCGGTGACTTTCGCGAGCGCCTGGACGCGGCCCGCGTAGCTGAGGCGGGTGACCCAATCCGGCGTCGTCGCCCAATTCGCGCCGATGGGGAGGTTGCCGCCCGAGAGTCGGGGCGCCTTGGCTTCGACGTCCTTCGCCCAGACGAGGAGTTCCGGCTCGATCTTGCGCCACGCTATATCGGGTTCGCGGAAACGCACGTCGAGTTCGGCGTGGTCCTTCCAGGTGACTCTGGCCAGCGCCCCATACACCTTTTCGGCGAGGTCGTTGGCGACGATCCGTGACCGCTGGTAGGAACCTTTCGTGATGTTCATTCGGTTATACCTGGCCTGATTCAGGCCGACGTCGCCGCTGGTGGCGTTGGCCATCAGCGCGACAAAGGGCGGGTCATCCTCCGGCTTGCTCTGGAGCCGCTTCAGCGCCTCGCAGAACATTCCGAAATAGTCGGCGGAGATATGCGCCGGACCCGTATCACCCACATAATGCAGCGAGTAGGCCGCATAGACGGAGATCGCCCGACCGCCAGGTTCACGCAAAGCGATGAAGGAAACCGCGGGATCGACCGGTCCGGCCGGCTCGGTGAACTCCGGACCCGGTGCGCCGGTTTTCCACACCCGTTCGACCTTGCCGAAAGGGTTCACCGGCCCCTTGCCATCGCGCACGAACCAGCGCCGGTTGAGGAGGTGGTCCGGCACGTCGACGGAGCCAAAGGCGACCTCCGCGGGCCGGCGAACATTGAGCGCACGTCGCACCCCGTCGGAAATCCGGCGGGCCAGGAAAAGCTGATAGTCGTCGAGCTTCTGCTCGTTGACATAGCGGCTCGAGCCGAGCGCGCTGCCCGCGGAGTGCGTGTGAGTGGCCGAAATCATGACATTCTCCGGCGGAATACCGGTCGCCTCCTGAATCAGACGCCGCGCCTCGAGGCTGACGCTGCGGTGCAGGCCGAGCAGGTCGCACACCACGAGCGCGAGCCTGGTCTTGCCATCGTCCAGCACGAGGCAGCGCGCGTGCAGTTCGTCATGGATATGTTCGGTCGGATACGGTGCAAACCCACCGACCCGCAGGCTGCCGATGGGAGGCGTGATGTTACTGGTCGCTGCGCCGGCTTGCAGCCGCGGTGCGGCCGGTGCCGCGGCCAGAGTCGCGCCGGCGACGACGCTGAGAATCAGCACGAATAATTGTTTCATGGGGTGATTTTACGGGGCCGGGGAGAGGTGGCTGATCATCATCTTCAAACGGACTTTGTCGGTCACGGCACGGCCGGCGCGGACATCCTCTTCGCGAAACGTCGCCATGAGCACTTCGCCGTCGGGCGTGCGTTTGTGATCGTAGATGATGTATATGGTGCCGTCCGCAGCCTGGACACCATCGGGATAAGTCACCTCGGCGCGATCCTCGAACTTGAAGCCGCCCGTGAAGGTTTTGCCGTCATCGTCGGAGACGAAGGCGATCAACGTTTCGCGGCCGATCTTTTGGTCAATCAATCCGTGCTTGACCAGGAGCAGCGCGCCGGATGCCAGTCGGCGCAGGAAGAAGCGCGACGTCGAATGCTTGATCGCGATCCGTTCCACGGGCGTCCAGGTCTTGCCGCCATCCTTGGAAATGGTCTCCGCCATGCCCTGCATGCGCACCATCATCCACAGCGAGCCGTCTTTACGTTGGACGATCATCGGCTCATCGGGGCCGCGCATGGCGGGTTCGGGGACATTGGCGGTGCCTCGAAGGGTGAAGGTTTTGCCCTGATCCGTCGAGGCATGCACCTTGATGCTGTTGTCGACCTTCCACACGGAGGACGGCAGGAGCCAGTCGCCGTTTGCGAGCACGGTCGGTTTGTTCAGAAGAACCCCATCACCGAGTCGGCGCGGAGCGGACCATTGCGGCTCTTTGGCGTCCGGATTATCGGACACAATCGCCCAGACGCCGTAGCGGCCATCCTGCACGCCCGCGCTTTGGCCCCAGAAAACCCACAGACGGGCGAGCGGGTCGATCCAGACATTCGCGGACATCGCGCGCGTGCCCTGGCGCGGCAAAATCATGACCTTCACCTCCGACCACGAAACTCCGTCGTCATCGCTGCATCTCAGGATTTGGAAATTGCGCCCGCTCTCCACGTCGCGGCCGTAAACGGTCCAGAGCCGGCCTTTCGCGGTGCGCTCGATGCCGGCCACGCCCTGCCGCTTCGTCGGCGGAATATGCTGTGGCCACGGCGAGAGGACGACATGGGCCGGCTGCAGCGCATAATCGGGGGACGGAGCGTCGGTGGCCCCACGGATTCCAGTGAGGCTCAGCACGGCAAGGACGATGAGGGATACTCGGTTCATGGAAAAGTGTGTCTGTGTGGGTGGGGGGGGGAATGTTGAATTGAAATTGGCCTGACGATTCCGGCGATCCGCTCCAGCGCCTGAGGGCGAAACCCGCCATTACTCATCGGGGCGAAGTTGGCTGATTACCACCCGCAAGCGAGCGCCGTCCGTCACCAGCTTGCCAGCCCGGATGTCCTCTTCGCGAAATTTTGCCATCATCACGCCGCCCACTCCCTTTTTCTCCTGCCGGTTCAGGGTGTAACGTTGGTGATCGTAGATGGCATAGATCGTACCATCGCGGGCTTCGACGCCATCGGGATACGACGACTCGCGGTCATCCAACAGCAGCCCGCCCTGCCAGGAAACCCCATCGTCGTCGGAAAGAAACGCACTGATGTGAGATCGCGTGTTGGTCGGTCCGTTATTTCGCACCATGAGCAGTGCGCCGGACTGCAGCCGCCGGATGAAAAACCGTCGGTTCGCCACGTTTTTCGCCTCCATGTATTTGGTCCCGAGACTCCACGTGTGGCCGCCGTCGGTCGAGGAGCTCCCTCCGATCCCCCAGGTGGTTCGCACCAACATCCACAGGCTGCTGTCCCGACGCTCGACGATCATGTGCTCGTCGACCCGGGTCGGATAAATCCGGACCTGGCCGATGCGCTCGAAGGTCTTTCCCTGATCCCGCGAGCGGTAGACATTGGATCCCCGTTCGTCGCCAAGATCATGCTCGAGCATCTTCTTCGTATACGGCGAGAGGTCATGGCCATCCAGGTTGATGTTCGGCAGCCCCGTGTTGTCGCGCCACAGCCCGATCGGGAAAAGCCAGTCGCCGTTTTTCAAGACGGTCGGTCTGTTCAACATGATTCCATTGGCAATCCGTCGCGGTTCCGACCAGGTGGGGTTTTCCGCGTCGGGATTTTTCGTCACGATCGCCCATACGCCCATGCGGCCGTCCTGCAGACCGGCGCTTTGCGCCCAAAAAAACCACATGCGCCCCGCCGGGTCGATCCACAGGCAGGGATCGTAGGTGTGCACGAACCGCGCGGCCTGAATGACCGCTTTCAGTTCGATCCAGGTGCGACCGTCATCACCGCTCGTCGCCAGGACCACATAACTGAAGGGACTTTCGACACCCCGCGGACTCGTCCCCGTATACCACGCCGCCCACAGCCGGCCACTCGCGGCTCGTTCAATGGCGGGGACGCCTTGCGCGCCCCGGGTGCTCTTGGCAAACTCGGGCCCGGGCGAGGTGATTACTTTCGGGGGTTGCAGGCCCAGATCAGGCAGTGCCGGAGCGGCTTCGCAGTGGCCCCAGAGCATCAGCAACGCCGTCAGGATCGCCAGGAGCCCGGTCGACTCACCTGATGGGGGTGTTTTCATTTCGCGCGCCTTTTTTTCGCCGGCATTGGGCTGTCCGGCGCGTAGGCGGGATTTTTTTCGGTGGGCAATTTGGCGTTCGTTTTCTCGAACCACGTCAGGAGGTTGTCCAGCAGTTCTTCGCGCTTGGCCGGGTTTGCGGCGGCGAGATTCTGGCGTTCGCCGATATCGTCGCGCAGGTTGTAAAGTTCCACGGCGTGGTTGGTCGCCAGGGCCGCCCGTCCGCCGTCCAACTGCCATTCCTCGTGATACAGGTGGAGCTTCCAATCGCCTTGGTGGATCACGCTGACAGGCCGGGTGCGGAAGACCGGATCGCGTCCGCGCGTGACCGGACCATCGAGATAACCGGGGAAGTGCCAGAAGATGGCCTCACGGCGCAACGGGCCGGATTGCCGGAACAACGGCAGGAGGCTTTCGCCATCGAGGATCTTGCCCGCGGGCGCGGTGGCCCGCGCGGCGGCGAGAAAGGTGGCGTAGAGGTCCTGATTGATCACCGGCACGTCGCAACGCGTGCCTGGCTTCACCACACCGGGCCAGCGTACGATGAACGGCTCACGGATGCCGCCTTCATAATAACACCCTTTCTTGCCGCGCAGGGGTTCCTGCAGGGAGTTGCCTCCGTTGTCGCTGGTGAACACGACCAAGGTTTTTTGATCGAGGCCCAACTCGGTGAGTTTGGCCAGAAGCAGCCTCACCCCGTCATCGAGGTCAAACGTGCAGGCCGCGTAGAGCGCGTTGTGATGCTGTTGCCCGGGCTGCTTCGCCTTGAACCTGGCTAGGGTGGACGCCCTGGCTTGTTGCGCCGAGTGGATGGCGTAGTGCGACAGATAGGCAAAGAACGGACGATCCCGGTTCTTGACCATGAATTCGGCGACACCTCGGGTCAGCGAATAGATCGCCTTCGGATTGTCGGACTCGGACTCGGGCGCGGGGCTCGGCCAACTGTGCTTCGACTCGTGCACCACGTCGAATCCCTGTTCTCCGGGCAATGTGCCCTTTCCTCCCTCAAGGTGCCATTTGCCAAATATGCCAGTGATATACCCGGCCGCCTTCAAAGCTCCAGCCATCGTTGGGTTGTCCGGAGTAAGGCTGGAGCGGTTTGGCACCGGGTTCATCCGCATCAGATTCTCCGGCCCCCGATCGGTCGTGCCCACGGCATAGACGCCGTGGCGAGGTGTATACTGGCCGGACATCAGGCAGGCGCGGCTCGGGGCGCAATTCCCGGCGCCGGCGTAAGCCGCGGTAAACACCATGCCTTCTTGCGCGAGCCGATCTATATTGGGCGTCTCGTGAAAATCCGAGCCTTGATAGCCGACATCCTTCCAGCCGAGATCATCGGCGAAGATGAGGAGGATGTTCGGTCGCTCGGCGGCGAAAGCGGTTGGCAACGATGCTATCAGGACACACGCCGACAGGAGCGCGCCGGCGCCAAGAAATAATGTGCAACGGCGGTTCATCCGATCAGAAGCGCCCGCTCAGACCCGCCTTGATCTCGGGGTTGAACTTGTCGGCGCCGCGTTTTCGGCCCGAGACGTAATAAAAGGGATTCCCTCCCACCGAGTCGCCAAAGACGTTGATGACGTCGGCGAAGAGCGTGAGCTTTCGATTGAGGCGGTAGCTGACATTGAGATCCACTTTTTTCTTCCCGTAGTTGTGCAACTGGGTCGCCGGAATGGCGGTCGGTCCGGCGACGGATCGGCCGGTGAAATTCTCCTGCACCCGGACGGTCCAGCCGTGATCGATATAGGAAATCCCCGCGTTGCCGGAATGGGGCACCGCCTGGGACTCATACGTGCCCGCCGTGTTCAGCCACGTGCAATTGGCGTAGAGACCGAAGCCGCGCCAGAAGCCGGGCAGTTGGGTGAACTGCTGCTGAAAATTGATCTCGAGACCGCGCATCCGCGCTGAACTGCCGTTGACCTGGGTGCGCAGCAAATATCCCACATACTCGCCGTTGAAACCGTTGTTCACGCCCGGTTCGATGATGCCGACGTCCGTTGTATAGATAAAGTCCCGGACGTTCTTCTGAAACAGTCCGACGGAAACGAGTCCGGCCGGATTCAAGTAATATTCCAACGCGAGATCGAAGCTGGTGCCGCTTTGTGGCTTCAACCCGGTGTTGTTGGATGTCACAATCTGGGTGGTATCGTTGACGGAGTCGTTCGGGATGATGGTGTTGAAGCTGGGCCGGCCGATGCCGGTCGAAGAACTGGCCCGCGCCTGCAGCCCGCTGCCCAGCTCATACCGGAAATGTAGTCCCGGAAAGACGTTTCGATACTTCGCCTCCTTGTCCACCCGGTTGCCGTATTCCACCTGGGTCCGACGGAGATTCTCTTCATCAGTGACGATCCCCACCCAGGCAGCGCGGCGCGCTTTCTCGGCAGCGGAAACAAATTGAAAGGTCCCGCTGCCGTCGATCCGGGTTTCCTCGATGCGAAGGCCGGCGAGGATGCCCAGCCGGCCCAGTTGCGTGTGGCCCATCGCATACGCGGCAAACACCGACTCCGAAGCCTGCCGGTCCGCCACCAGTCGTTGCCGCAACGTGGTCACTTTGTTAATCGTGAAGTAATCCGGTTTGGTCTGCCATTCATGCACCAAGGTGGGGATGTGGAAAAAACGCACGCTCGGCATCGTCCCGCGCAAGGCCTCGGGCTGGTAGGTGTAGTATTGATCGAGGAAGCGGGCGAGCTGGGCACCGCCGGGACCGACGTAGTTATAGGTTTCGGGCCGGCTCAGGGACTTCGGCGTTTGGGCGCGAAAACGGAACCCGGTTTTGAGATAGGTTGGTGCCTGCAGCGCGAGGGTTTTGCGGAAGTTGACCTGCCCTCCGATGATCCGATCTTTCTTCGGTGTGTCCGTGAACCCGACCGTCCCCATGGTCATATTGGCCGGATCGGAGATCGAACGTCCGCTGATTTGGGAGAATGTGGCTCCCGCGGGATCGTCGATCGTGGCCCCGCGGTCGAAGCGAATTCCCACCCCGGTCACCTGCGGGGTGACATTCGTCCGCTTCTCATAACCCGTGGACGGCGAAACGTTGAAATTGTAGTCGAATGTGGCGCCAGCGAATTTCTGCTCGCCGCCAAGATGAATGTTATAGGTCCGGACGCCCCGCCACCGATCAACCTGCGCCATGCCGTAGGTGATGTTCCGCGTGTCGGTGATGAATTCCGTCCAACCCGGAACGATGGTGGCCGCCGTGATGCCGGAAAAACTGTTGCGGCGACGGAACAGGCGGTCGTGATTTTGCGAATACATCACGTTCAGGTAAACGGTGGAATTCTCGTTCAGTCTGTAGTCAAAGCGCACGCCGAGTCCGCCGCGCTTGTGTTCAAAGTAATCCTCGCCGGCGGTCGAGAGGGTGAAATACGCCGGACGGCTGGTGTCGGTGGTCGCCTCCCACGGTCCGAAGTTCACGTCGCGCGGATTGCTGGCCCAGCTGTAGTTTGCCGTCACCATGACGCCGAGGTTCTGCTTTCGACCCACGAGATCCGAATACATGAAGCTGCCGAACGGGCGAATCGTCTTGCGTCCGGTGCCGTAGGAGGCACCAGCCTTGAAGGTGGTCACCCGGCCTTTTTGATTGAGGGCGCTCTTCGTCTTCAGATTGACACTGCCGCCGATGGAATCGGCGTCCATGTCAGGCGTCGGCGCCTTGGTCACTTCGATCTTGTCGACGAAGTCCGCCGGGATGGTGTCGATTTCGAAACCGCGATCGAGCCCCGCCCGAGTGCCGCCGTTCGCGGCCCGCGTGCCGTCAACGGTCACCGCGTTCAGATCGGAGTCGATGCCCCGGATCTTGATAAAGGTCACCTGGCCTTCCAGCACGTCGCCCGTGACGCCAGGCACCCGCAGCAGGAAATTGCCGATGTTCTCGTCCGCCACATTGCCGAAGGCGTCCGCGGACACGACATTTTTCACATTGGCGGCGTTCCGTTGCTGGGTGATCGCCAGGGCATTCCCCTCGCGCTCACCCGGCACCACGAACTTGTCGAGCACGTAGATGCCTGACGTGAGTCCGATCTCCGGGACCTCGGTGCGCGATCCGTGGACGATTACCGTCACCGTCCGAGCATCGAGGCCCGCGTAAGATACAGCCAGAGTTTGCTTCCCCATCGGCAGGCCGGCGAGTTGGAAACTTCCGTCTGGCGTGCTGTAGACGGCTCGTTCGGTGCCCACTGCTTCGATTCGCGCTCCTTCCAGATACACGCCGGTTGCCTGATTGAAGACGCGCCCCGCCACGCTGCCGGTGACAGTGACGACGCTCAGCGGGCCTGTCTGCGCCGCCAGCAGGCTGGCGGTGAGCGAAAAAACCAACGTCCCGAGGACAGGGCGGTCGCCAAGAGCCGTGCGCAGCTTTAAAAGGAGGTTCCAAGGCGTGTTCATTGTGGTGTGGGGGGAGGTCCAAGCGGATGCCAGCAAGCGATAGTCGTCCGGCGGGTGGGGGAGTTGAGGCGTCGCACGAAGCCGGCTGAATGAGGGGTGAATCTCAGGTCGAACATCGCGTATTTCCCGGCCCGCGCGAACGCTTTCTTGTGACATGCTATCATTGGGGTTGAAACCCGCCGCCGCTTGGTTTGTTTTTTGGGATGGCCCGCCGCGTGCGTATCAACGGTCTTGCTGCGGTGGCTGACGCTGCCGGTGTCTCGCCGATCACGGTATCCCGGGTTTTTCGGGAGGCCGCCAATGTTGCGCCTGACACCCGGGAGCGGGTGCTCACCGCCGCCAAACGGATCGGCTACCGGCCCGATCCGGTGATCGCGCGGCTCATGTCCGTGGTCCGTGGCGCAAAACAAAGGAAGACTCACCCGGCGATCGGCGTCGTGCGCGACGACACCCTTGGGGATGACCTTCACGATCCCGCTTATCAGTATGTTTCGACGCACGACATCCGCAGTCGCGCAGAGCGGCACGGTTACCTCGTGGAGGAGTTTTCCCTCGGCCGTGATGGACTCACCCCGAGGCGGCTGACGTCCATCCTGCGGACCCGGGGGATCGAAGGGCTCGTCATCTCACCCCAATCGTCCCGCCTGAATTGCTCGGCGCTCGACTACCGTCATTTCGCCACGGCGACCCTTGGCTATGGCTTGCAGTCGCCGTACCTGCATCGCGCCTGCACCCACATGTGGCAGGGGATCCTGGGCGCCGCCGAAACCCTGACGTCCCGGGGATACCGCCGGATTGGGCTGGCCATCACCGACTGGATCGATGCCCGGCTGGATCACACCTATTCCGGCGCACTGCTGTTTTATCAACAAGGGGTCCCGCTCCGCGATCGGGTGCCGCGATTGATATTTCCGGCCAACAATCCGGCCAGTGGACGGGCGGCATTTTGCAGTTGGATGAAGGAGTTCCGGCCGGACGTGGTCATTTCGTTTCATATGTATGTCCCCGACTGGCTGAAAAAGGACCTCGGGCTGCAGATTCCCGAGGACATCGGACTCGTGGTCCATGACTGGACTGAAGCCATGCGCGGGTTTGCCGGCATCAATCATTGTCGCCCCATGGTCGCGGCCGCCGCCGTCGACTTGGTCGCAACCCAACTCATGCAAAACGAGCGCGGTATCCCGGAGATTCCGAAGCAGATTCTGGTGCGACCGACGTGGGTCGATGGTCCGAGCCTTCGTTGAAATCGCGCCTCTGCTCTTGGGTGGCGTGCCGCCAGCTTCCGGGTGCACGGTTTGGTCGTTCGGTCGGACTGGGTCAGGCCGATCGTTGATCGGAATATCTGAAAACGGGTTCACGGATGGCGTGAACTACGCAGTCGTCGGGCCACGGCGCCTCTTCAAGGCTTTTTGATCGGTGGGCCCCAGACCTGGGTCTACCCAATTTATGATATTCGCTCGGATCGAAACTGGTGAGAGTTCTTGTGATCATCGATCGGCCTGACCCCGTCCGCTTGGTGTTTCGCTACGGCGCCGCGGGGGGCCGCGGCAGCGCGAACGCCACGAGCTTCCCGCCGAGCGGCCCGCCCCAGCGGCTGCCGCCGGCCGAGATGACCACGAATTGCCGGCCGTCGACCACGTATGTGCTCGGGGTGGCGATGCCGCCGAAGGGGAGTTTCGCCTGCCAGAGAACATGCCCGGTGTCCTTGTCGAACGCGCGGATCATCTGGTCGGCCGTCGCGCCGATGAACAACAGCCCTCCCGCCGTCACCACCGGCCCGCCGTAGTTCTCCGTGCCCGTCTGCGGAATGCCCCGCGCGGTCAATTCCGCATACTCACCGAGCGGCACCTTCCACTTGATTTCCCCGGTGTTGAGATCGACCGCATTGAGCGTGCCCCACGGCGGTTTGATCGCCGGGTAGCCCTGCAGGTCGATAAACTTGCGGAAACCGGCGAACGCGTAACGCGGATACGGTTGATCCGCGGTGGCCGCGGGCGCTTTCGCGGCGCGGCCCGCGGCGGACGGCACACCCAGCACAAAGTCGAGCACGGCCCGGCGTTGGGTCTCCCGCAGGCGGTCGAACGGTGGCATCATGCCGGCCCCCTGCGCGAGGAGCCGCTCGATGTCGGCGCGAGTCCGGCGCTGGCCGACGTCGATCAGCGAGGGAAACCCGATCGACGGATTCCCCTTGCGATCGAGCCCGTGGCATGCGGCGCAGAGTCCGCGATAATCCTGCTCTCCCGGCGCCAGTGGTGAGCCATCCGGGTTCCGTGTTTCCACCATCTGCAGGAACCAGGGAATTTCGTTCACGTTGACGTAGTAAATCCCGGACGGATCGGCCGCGCCCCCGCCCCATTCCATGCCGCCATTGTAGCCGGGGAACATGATCGATTCGCGCAGGCTGGGCGCGGGAAACGGACCGAAGTTCGGCGACATCCGGATGCGCGCCAGCGTCAGCGCCTGGGCCTCGGGTGAAATCGTCGAAACATCGGCCTCCGTGTAGAACTGCCGCATCAGCGGCGCCGGCTTGCTCGGAAAGGGTTGGGTCGGCCAGGCTCGCTCGCCCGCCAGGGTTGACTGCGGCACCGGCCGTTCCTCGACCGGCCAGAGCGGCTCGCCGGTCACGCGGTCGAAGACGAAGAGCAGCCCGTGTTTCGTGCCTTGCGCCACCGCATCGATCCTCCGGCCGCCGTGCGTGACCGTCAGCAACACCGGCGCGCAGGGCAGGTCCTTGTCGAGCAGGTCGTGATGCACGATTTGGAAATGCCAGAGTCGCTTGCCGGTCGCGGCGTCGAGCGCGATCACGCAGTTTGCAAACAGATTCTGCCCCTGCCGTTTGGCGCCGAGAAAATCCGGCGCCGCGGTCTTGGTCGACGCGTAAACGATGCCCCTCGCCTCATCGAGGGCCTGCCCCGACCAGTCGTTGGCCGAGATGCCGCTGCGATCGTACCCGACCGGCCACGTGTCGTAACCGAACTCCCCCGGGAGCGGCGCGGTGTGAAAGTGCCAGCGGATCTTTCCGGTGCGTGTATCCATGGCCCGGATGCCGCGGGGCGAGCCGGCGCTCACGCCGAAAATCAGCAGATCCCGGTGGACGACGCCGGGCGTGTTGTAGTTGACCGCCGTCGGGCCAAGGTCGTCGAAGCCCGTGCCGAGATGGGCTGCGCCGTTGTCACCAAAGCTCCGGATCGTCTCTCCGGTCGCCGGGTCGATGGCGTAGAGGTAGGTGCCCGCGGCACTGAACAGGCGCCGCTCGCCGCCCGATTCGTTCTGCCAGTAAACCAGTCCCCGGGACTGGCGCGCGGCTCCCACCTGACCTGACTTGCCTCCGTCCCACACCCAGAGCTCGCGTCCGCTGGTGGCATCCAGCGCGATCACCCGGCGGCTCGCCGGGGCGACCGTGTAGAGCACGCGGTCAATGATGAGATTGTTCATCTGATACGGCGCTGCTTCGCCGGTGTCGTAGGACCACGCCACCACGAGTCCGGCCACGTTGCTGCGATCGATCTGGGCCAGCGGCGAGTAGAGGTTGCGCGCCTTGTTGCCGAGATAAGTCGGCCAGTCGAACTGACGCGGCACTGCGCCCGGGCTGGCCGCGGCGCAGAGCACAGGGAGGGCAACTAGCAGTAGGACGAGGCAACCAAGCCACAAGGCCACCGGACTCGTTTGCTTCACAGGCAAGAGACGCGGAGTGCGTTTGGGCCGCAGCGCGGGAAGCGCGGCGACAAGGTCTGCCTGGCGCAGGCGGAGGCCCAGGGTCGTTGCGTCGTGGAAACGAATCATGGCCTTCTCAAATCGCATGTCGGGCAGATTACCCGGCGCGCCGTGGCGAGTCGACTCTCTCTTCGTCAGCGGTGATCTCCACGCCGGGTTCACTGTCTCCGCTGCCGCAACTGGGGACATGAATTCAACTGCCCGTTTTCCAGCAGAGGTTTTCGCGCCGCGCGAAAACCTTCGAAACGGAGGATTGGGTCGGCCACGTGGGGCCGTCCGCCGGCTACATGCGTGTCGTCAGCGTGAGGGTATAACTGATGGGTTGCTTGAAAGCGAAGTAGCGCGGGACGGTCTCGCGGGCGGGGCTCGTGTAGTCGTTGTTGAGCGGGCGCATCACGTGGGCGCTTTGGGCGGTCGAGGAATACGTGGGGCCGCGATCGTTGAGGAGGTTGTTGATCACGAGATTTAGGCTGACCTCGCGGCGGTTCTTGAAGCGCCACGTATAGGCGGCGGTGGCGGTGACGATCTTGTAGTCGTCGGGCGTGTACGCGGGCGTGTAGGCGTCCGTGGTCGGATCGTCGATGGCGCGCGCCGGGTTGGCGGGATCGGGGATAGTGTTCTCGACCTTGGACCAGAAGATTTGTTTGCCGCGGTAGCGTACGCCGGGAGCCATCCGGACGGGGTCAGTCCGCTGATTGCAATGTCGGATGCGAACCACGATAGCTACGCCCTTTCGATGGATCGCGACGTCATTGAATACGGGGCATCCCGCCATCGTACGCGGCACTCTCTCGCGCAACGGACCTTGCAATCAGCGGACTGACCCTATCGCTGCCCCCGCAAGTCTTTGGCGGACGCGGAAAGCGCGCCAAAAGGCGTCGGATGGAAGGTCGCCGTCGCCCGGACGCTGCGAACCACGGTGGCTGCGCCGTATCGTTGGATCGCGACGACATTGAAGATGGGTCATCCCGCCGCCGTGCGCGGCTATCTCTCGCAGCGGACATTGCAATCAGCGGACTGACCCCATCGGATCGCCCCCGGAACAGAGCCCGAGGATCGACTGGGCGCTGGCGCAGGCTGTTGCCGTCAGGAAACAGAGGAGCGACACCGTGGGGCAAAGCCGAAACGGAATCATGCGACCAGGGTGCAATATTTTGAATCTCCGGGTTCAACGATCGCGCCGCGCGGCTTGCGCCGGGTTGCGCGGCCCGTAGTGCGGCAGGGGCCGGCCATGCTCCAGCGCTCCCATGTCCGGCGCGGAGCCCGTGAAGTCGTCGTTGATGTTCGGCAGGCGAACGCCCGCATCGATGGCTGTGCCGCCGGTCCGCAGTCGCAGATCGAAGTCGGAAGTCTGGTAGGTCTTTCCGTCCTGCACTGGCGAGGCGCGGACAAAGACATCGAAACTAACCATCCGACCATGCCGCTCAAGACCCGTGGCCGCGCTGAACTCCGCCACCGTGGCATAGCGGCGCGGCTCCTCACGATCGCGCGCCCAGATGATTTCCTTCCCGTGATAGCCGTTGTAGTCGAGGGTGGTCAGTTCCGGGGTGAACGTGCCCGACGAAATCATCGCGTCGTTGCCGAGGATGAGGTTGTTGCGCAGGTGCCCGTTGCTCCAGAGCGGGGTTCGAAATCCGACCCGGCCGGAAACGAGCGTGTTGTGGTAGGCCACCGCGCCGGTGGAATGGTTGTTCCACTTGAACGGAATCGAGGTGATGCCGTAAGCCACATTGCGGATGAAATAGATCGGTCCGCCGTAGGAAGGCTGCATGCTCAGCGCGGTGTGGGCGTTGTAGAGCAGGTTCCGGTAAACGCGGATGTTGTGCGCGCCATGATCCGTTTCCACGGTGTCGTCGACCGCGATGGAGAGATCGTTGTTATAGACATCGATGTTGACCGGATGGCGTTGCGGTGCTTCCGGCTCCGGCGCGGGATTGTTGGCGAGGGCCAGCGAATCGCTGAAACCGGAAATCCGGTTGTAGCAGACGACGTGACCCTGGCCGTAGACATTCACCCCCGTGTGGGAACCCTCCATGTAGGTGTCGTTTGGCCGAGGGTGCCATTTCAGGTTCCGGCCGGTGATGATGTTGTCCGCGATATACCAGCTCTGCGAATTCGCGGACATCGTACAGATGCCCTTGATCGCTTCTTCAATCCGGCAGCGGCGAACCGTCAGCCAGGAAGCGCCCGGATCCTTCCGCCCCCCCGCATCGATCGCCGTGCGCACCCGGCGAATCGTCAGATCCTCGAACAGGAGGTGATTCGCCCCAACGAGGTGAAAAAGATCGGTCTTCAGATCGGCTCCCTCGAGAATCGTTTGTCCGGCGCCGGCGCCGCGCAGCACAATCGGCCGGCCGGGCTCGCCCGATTTCGTCCAACGGTACGGAGCGCCGGGCATGGTGTGAGTTCCGGCGTGAATGAGGATGATGTCGCCCGGCCGGGCCGCATCGTAGGCAGCGGCCACCCGGTCGAAAGCACTCTCCTCGGGGCCGGTGGGCTTGCTCCCGCCGGGATAAACATGGAGCGTGCGACCCTGGCTTGACACCACCGGTTCGGCGCGGGTGGCAACCGTGACGACCTTCGGCTCGCGCGGGGCGCCGCCATCCGGATCGCTCATGGTGAAGCGCACTTCGTAGGTGGCGCCTGACTCGAGAAACAGCACGCTGCCGGCAAAGAGATTTCCCGTGCGATAGTGCTGGCTGATATCGCGGAGGGTCTCGCCGGGCCGCATGCCGCGCGTCAAAGTGAAGCGGGTGACAATCTCGTGGCCGATCCGCAACATCGGCTGCGCTTCCCGCCAGGCACTGTATCCTTTGCGGCGATACGATACTGCCACCGCAGCGTTCCGATTGCGATCGCCCTCCACGTACCAACGAAAACCCAAGTTCTCTAAGGTGGGCGGATCGACGAAAAAATCTCGGGGCACGATGTCGTCACGCGCCGGTCCTTCCGGAAACCCATGCACGATCTTCGGATCGAAATCCCAAGGGTCAGGCTTGATGGTTGGCGCCCGCGCCGCGAACAGCGAGCCGGCGGCAAGAATGAAGGGCAGCAGGCGTTTCGTAGCTTTCATGGTTTGGACAAACGGGCGGCGGACAACATGCGGAAAAAAACGCCGGACTCGAATCGTCAAAAGCTGAATGTATTGGTCAGGAAAAAGCGCCGCTCAGGAGCCAGGCGCATGATGGCGACCTGACCCCAAGGCTGCGCGGTCACCGGAATCAAGTCGCGATCCTTGTACAGATTTGTACCGTTCAACTGAATCTTCCAGTCGATGCGGTCGCTCCAAATCTTGCGCGAATAACCGATGGACGCATCCACGTTGAGATCGGCGGGCGCGTAATACGGATGCTTGATGTCGTAGACCGCCGCGGTGTTGGGCAAACGCGAGGAGGGGAAGCCCATCGCGAACTTGCTCTGCCAGCGAATTCCACCACCGATCGAGAATCCTTTGAGCTTTCCGCTGCGGGTGAAGCGATAGTTGGTCACGAGATTGACCCGCCATTTGCGCTGTTCGGGCGAAGCCACGCCTTCCGTCGCCAGGTCGGCCGCCATGGGGGTGTACAGACTCTGCTCATAATATTGTCGGACCGTTTGGATTTCGGCCGGGAGGGGCTGGCCGAGCTGATGGTCAACCGGATAGTTTTTGAAGGGGCGATCTCCCAGCGCCGCCAGAAGAGGGACGACGTCTTCCGCGAATTTGCGCGTGACGGGAAGGATGCCGCTGCGCACCGTTTCCTGCTTGGCGACGTTGGCCAGGATTCTCCAATTTGAGGTCGGATTATACACCAGCTCGACTTCAACCCCCTTGGCGGTCAGGTCGGACGTATCCGCCCCGCCCGTGGGTGGGGCGGACAGCGCGATCACCTCTATATTGGGGGCGGTTCCGGAAACCTGAAATTGATAGATGTCCAGCATTCCCGGAGGCAGAAACTGCACCACCTTGGCGATGTCCGCGGCACGGCTCGCGGCGAGATGCGGGTTGATGTTCGCCTCCCGGTGCCAGTTGGCGAGCGCCGTGATCAAACTCCGGGGCCCGCCGCTGCCGGTGGTTCCCTGATACGTCAGACGGATATTCCCCTGTTTCGGATAATTAAATTAGATGATTACGAGTGAAAACTTAGCGGTTATGTGTTGTCACTAAAGCATGATAAATAGCCTTGCGCCCGGCGGCGCGGGCCCCAGCGTCGGGGCATGTTCATCAAGCGCAATCGCA